>CBHYLN010000001.1:0-122421 GCA_966128725.1 uncultured bacterium
GCACCTTCATCATGCCCACGGGCGTGGGATCGCCGGCAAAACACCCGCAGTCGATGGTCATGCCCCGCGCCAATGCCGAGACAATCGCAATAAGGAACACCACCAACATCCCCGATGTCACCAACGCGGCGCCACGGATTGCGGCGCCGGCCAGCAGCAGTACGCCAACAACAAGCTCGGCCCACACGAACAGCAGGGCGGCAATGTTGGCCATCGCCTCGGGCAGGATTTCGTAGGCGGCAATCGACTTGCCGAAGGTGCGCAACGCGCCGATCTTCTCGGCACCGGCAATCAGGAAAACGATCGCCAGAAGTATGCGTGCCGCGAATGAGAGGGTCCGGATCGCCGGATGCATGGCCAGGGTTGCCGCGCGGTCGGCGGTCGAACCGGGGGCCTGCATATCTGGAAGAGCTGATGTATCGGTCTGCATGGTATCTCTGGATGAAGAAGAGCAACGGCACCGTCAACGCAATGGGTCGGGCGCGCATGGCACCCAACCGGGGCACTACTTCGGTGTGCCAACCACCGGATAATTCCGCGCGGTCCATTCCTTGATGCCGCCATGATAGACGGTCACCTTGGTAAAACCAATTTCGCGAAGATGGTCGGCCAACTCGTGGCTCAGTTCACACTCATCGCCGCCGCCGCAATACGTAACGATCATTGCGTCCTTCGGGATCTTCAGCAGCTCGGGTATCATCGTCTGCCACTGCTCGGCATACACGTTCATCGCCCCACGGATATGCCCCTCGGCAAAGTGGTCCTCCGGCCGGGCATCGATGAACACCGCCTTGGCATCAAACAGCCGCTTGGCGATGTCGGAGTTGATCTCCTTCTGCGATGCGGCCTTGGTGATAAGCGCCGCGGTTTCCGCCTTGCGGGCACTGTCGGCAGCGGCAGCGCGCAGCCGCTTCGCCTCGTTAACGGAGTCGATTGTCGCCTGATTGGGCGAATGCATCAACGCGGCACCCGTATCGGCCGTGTCCTTCACCGATGCGGTTAGCGGGGTGGCGCCGGTATCGGCGGGCTTCACCGCCATCGTGCCCGCTCCGGTATCGGCGCCCATACCGGCATTGGTATCGGCCAACGCCGGCGCCGCGGCAACGGCCGTGTCCGGTTTGCGCGGTTCGCGTATCCAGGGGATGCGTGTCGCGGCCAGCAGGTTGTAGGTGACGGCGATCACAAAGGCCACGGCCACGATGGCCCTGGCTTCACGGAACGCACGCCCCCAGGGGGATCGGCCGGAAACGTTTGAACTTGTTGTATCGGTCATGATCGTGAACCACTCGTGGTATGCGGGGGAGTGCCAATCTACATCGCATTCCAATGAAAAGAAACGTCCCTTTTGCTGCGACATTCCGAGCAGGATCGGGTCTTCTTCCGGTAACGCCCTCCCCGGGAGCGATTGGCAACACACAATCCACGATTGTTTCTTTCGTGAGAAAGCGTATTTTGCCAGCCCATTAACCTCAGGTGCTTTTACATCCTGCAACTAGAGCGATGGCATCCCAAGCATCAGAGATACTTCTCCCGCTCTCCGATGAGGAACTGATTCGACGGTTCCAACTCGGCGAGGAAGGCGCGTTCACGGTGCTGGTTCGGCGTTTCAAGGATCCATTGACGAACTACGTCTATCGATTCCTTGGAGAGCGGGACCGGGCCAACGATGTCGTGCAGGAGACGTTTTTGCGTCTCTACCACTATCGCCATGCGTATTCGCGAGATGCGAAATTCGCGACATGGCTGTTCAAGATCGCCTCGAACCTCACCAAAACCGAGCTGCGCAGGGAGTACATCCTTCGCCGCTACATGGTACAGGGGATGTCCGTTGGCGACGATGAGGAGTGGAACGAGTGGAACGTGCTTGACCCTGACTCACCCCCGGACACGCAGGTCGATCGTTCGATGAAGCAACGGTTGGTGCAGCAGGCGTTAATG
Source organism: uncultured bacterium (assembly GCA_966128725.1). Classification (GTDB taxonomy): domain Bacteria; phylum Bacteroidota; class Ignavibacteria; order OLB7; family OLB7; genus JAFDZV01. The sequence goes on from CBHYLN010000001.1 coordinate 1,939, forward strand.
CAAATCTCACCCGCATACCGCGAAGTCGTTATCCTTCGCGACATCCAGCAGATGAGCTACGAGGAAATTTCGGAGATCACCGGCCTCGGGCTCGGAACCGTCAAGTCCCGCATCAATCGGGGACGGGTACAGCTACAGAAGCTTCTGCGCAACATCTACCAGGAACGATAGATACCCATCTTCATGAGCATCTTTCGTAGGAACCGTCTCAGCGACGCACAGCTTGGGGAACTTCTCTCAACGCTTCCGCAGGTAAAAGCACCGGAAAACTTCGGGGAGCAGCTCGATCGTATGATCGCGCTGCACAGCGAGCATGTGCCGCACATGCTCGGCTCGATGCCGATGGTGCCGGCACCGGATGACTTCGACGCCCGCTTGATGGAGGCCATCCACGATGGTCACCGTCCGGGTGCCCTTGTTCCGGCAACACTTGTTTCGGCTGGCGCGTCGATAAATTGGATCAACCATCTCATGGGATGGATTGGCGGCTCGTTGGCGGTGGTGGTGATTGCGTTCGCGATCAACCAGGCTGGCACGTCCGACCAACCAACCACGCATGCTCCGCTGATGGCACCGGTCATGAGCAAGAGCATCGTCACCGAGCGCGCCTCGGGAACGGTTGGAACGGCCAACGCGGCCACGAATTCCACCGAGGTTGGTGTTGCCGCTTCGCCGATCATGGCCGAAGCCCCCGCAACCACCGGCGCCCCCCAGCCCACGCATGTCGAGCATGACATCGTGATTGGTGACGCACCGCAGCAGCAGCAGGTGGCACCGCAGCAGGTTGTCGTGGCGCCGATTGTGGCACAGCCCGAAGCCCGTTCGGCAAGTGGATCGGTGACGATCGGCCTGCCGGAAACAACAACGGCACCTTCGCAGGCGCAGCCACAGAATGTGGCGCCGGCCCAGGGTCTGAACCACACCGAGAACGGCACACATCAGGTTGACGCCCACGGCTCGCAAGCCGCCGGCAGCAACGTGTCGGCCGGCGGAGACAGCAGCTCGACTGCCTCGGAAAAGGATTCGGTCCCTTCGATGGAACCGATCGACACGGGCGGCCCGGCCCGCGACGACGAACAGCCCAAGTAATGCTTGGCTCGCTGGCCGATTCAATGCGCATGTAAAAACGAAGCGCGTTCAGGAAATCCTGAACGCGCTTTGTGTATCGTGACTTTCATGCTTCGGGACAATCGCCGGTATGCCCCGGCACGCCCGAGGGCGCAGGTCAACCGCGGCTTCGCCTACGGATAGTAGCGAATGCCGATCGCACCATCCCAGCCAAGTCCCGTGCTGGGCACCAGGCCGATGATCGGCGCGATTTCGGCGAAGAGTTCCACCGGCGCCTTGAACGGCATGAAGTTCAGGCCAACCGGGACACGCAGACCCACCGCCACCGCATTTTCGTTATCGTAGTAGTACCACTCGTTTCCCTTCCCCTTCACGAACACGCCGCGACCGCGACCAAGACCCAGCACCGCGCCCAACCCGAAATACATCCCCGCCTTGCGCGAATTGAAAACGTCGGCCGCCCACAGGTAGTCCGCGTGGATGCGAACGTTGCCGAACCAGGATGGGCCGATGCCGGCATCCCATGCGTTCTTGCCGCCGGCATCACCCTTCAGCGAAAGCCCGGTCGGCTCGCCGAGAATGATCCCGAAGCCAAAGCTCCCGACCTTCGGCTGCGCTACTGCGGCGGACGCCGCCAGGAGGAACGCGGCAACAACAGGAGATAAAGTTCTAATATTCATGGTTTGATGAGTCAGTAAGCTGTGATTGAGACGTGTGCCGCGCGTGGATACCTGTAACGCCCACAGGCAACGCGGATGGATGGCACGGTTGTTAGTAGTAACGGAGCAGCCGGCACGAAGGATAGCGGCGCGTGTCGTGCCGCGATACTTTGGGCGTTGCGGTACGTCCGGCGTTCATATCAACGTGTCGCCGCGGTGATCGAGCAGATCGCGGCGACGTCCACGATGTCATCAACGGAACATCCGCGGGAAAGATCGAACATCGGCCGGGCCAACCCCTGCACGATCGGGCCAATCGCAAGCGCCCCCGCCATGCGTTGCGCCAGCTTGTAGGCGATGTTGCCGGCATCCAGATCCGGGAACACCAACACATTGGCCGCGCCCTCCAGCGGCGAGCCGGGCGCCTTTCGGGCGGCTACATCCGGCACGATGGCGGCATCGAGCTGCAGCTCACCGTCGATCCTCAGGCCATGCGGCGCGCGCGCGCGCGCCAGCTCGAAGGCCTGGCGCACTTTATCCACATCCGGATGCTGGGCGCTGCCCCTGGTACTGAACGACAGGAACGCCACACGCGGCTCGCGCTGCACCAGCAATTGGTAGTTGCTTGCGGTTACCAATGCAATGTCCGCCAGTTGCTCGCTGGTAGGGTTGGGAAGCACGGCGCCATCGGCAAAGGCATAGGTACGATCGGGGAAGACGATCAGGAAGAACGACGACACCGTGCCCACGCCCGGCGCCAGGCCGATGGCCTGGATCGCGGCACGCAATACGTCGCCGGTTGTGGAGAGCGAGCCGGCGACACAGCCATCACACGCGCCCGTACGCACAAGCAGCGCGGCGGCGTACAGCGGCGAGCGCATGATCTCGCGAGCATCGGCAAGGCCAAGCCCCTTGGCCGCACGGATCCCTTGAAACGTCACCGCATGGTCTTCAAGGCGTTCGCCTTCGGGGTCGACGATCTCGATGCCGGCGAGCGATTCACCAACCGCCGATGCCAGCTCGGCAATGGCATCCGGATTGCCAACCAGCACGGGATGGGCGATGCCACGATCGCGCAGGATGGCCGCCGCATGCACGGTACGTGGGTCCAACGCGTCGGGAAGCGCTATGCGCCGCCCAAGCGCGGCCGCGGTCGCGCGATAGTGCAGAAGAATTTCAGGATACGGAGGCTGTGTTGTCATCTCTGTTCGTTCCGCCCGCGATATGCAATGGATGGCCAAGCCGCCCGGCAATGCGCGCCCTGCACGATACTTGCCGGCTGGTGCGTAGATTGGCGCACGTACGGTACATCAATACCTCAGGAGAGTCCGGGCCAATGCTGATTACCATCGATTGCCCCACACTGCATCGCGCGCATGCGTTTCAACATCAACGGTCGCTGCGATATGCCGCGCGGCTTGTTGCTCCAATCGCGCTCGCGCTGTTGCTGGCAATCGCCGGGCCACTTCCCGTAGCAGCGCAACATAGCCACGGCGGTTCGATTACACGCCAACAATGGGAACAGAGCGCTCGGTACACGGGCCGAAGCGAGCGCCAATGGGACAGCGCCAACGGACGTGTTGCCGGCCCCTCGGGCATGCAGTACAACACGCTTGCGGCAACACAGGGGTCCCCGGCCGACACGGCCTGCCGATTGCAGAACGCGTCGGTGGTGTTCGGCTGGCATCCGTACTGGGCCGGCACCGCATACACTGGCTACAACTACTCGCTGCTGTCGGACATCTGCTACTTCTCCTACGATGTGGACCCCGCCACCGGCTCGTACAAGGACATCCATTCCTGGCGCACCACCGAGATGGTGACCCTGGCGAAACAGGCCGGCGTACGCGTCCATCTCTGTGTTGTGCTGTTCAGCGATCACGCGCTGTTCCTGAGCAATCAGGCAAGCCGGAAACGCTTGATCGACAGCCTTGTTGCCCTGGTGCGACTGCGAGGGGCAAACGGCGTCAACATCGACTTCGAGGCCGTGCCCGGATCGCAGCGCGCCGCGCTTGCCTCGTTCATGGTGCAGCTTGGCCAGCGCTTCCACACGGAACTCCCGGGCTCGCGTGTATCGATTGCCCTGCCGGCCGTGGATTGGAGCAACGCGTTCGATGTGGCCACGATGGCCCAGGCTGTGGACCTGTTCCTCATCATGGGTTACGATTACCACTGGAGCGGCTCGGAGAACAGCGGCCCGGTTTCACCGAAGAACAATGGCACGCTCTGGAGCGCGTACGATGTTACCCGTTCGGTGAATTACTATCTGGGCAAGGGCATCCCGCCGTCACAGTTGGCACTGGGCGTACCCTATTATGGCTACGAGTGGCCAACCGCAACCGACGCACCGGGCGCGGCCACAAACGGAACCGGCACCGCCGTGGTGTACTCCACCGCGCGGGCACAGGCAGTGTTGCACGGCAGTCAATGGGATGTAAGCTCCTCCACGCCATACTACACATACAAACGCGACTCCGTCTGGCGCCAGTGCTGGTATGATGATTCGATCAGCCTGCGCATGAAGTACGACATGGTCCGCATGAAAGGCCTGGCCGGCATCGGCATCTGGGCACTGGGCTACGATGGCGCCAACGGCGAGCTGTGGAACGCGATCCGCGACGCGTTCAGCACATGCGCGGCCGCGCCGTGCAGCGGTTCCTTCAGCGATATGGGCGGCCCCGCCGGCAACTACGACAACAACGACAAGTTCACGTACACGATTGCCCCAACAGGCGCCGCAACCGTTGCCATCGACTTCAAGAGCTTCAACGTTGCCGACGACCAACTGAGCATCTTCGACGGTCGCGACACAAACGCCAGGCTGATTGGGCGCTACAGCGGCACCACAAGCCCCGGGCGCGTTGTGGGCACCAGCGGAGCGCTCACGTTCGCGTTTGCCGCCAATGCCGCCACCGTATCGTGGGGCTGGACATCAACCTGGAGCTGCACGCAACTGCCATCGAGCGCGCCGCCACGTACGGGCACCAACCGCCTGGGAAATCGTGGAAGCGAAATGCGTGGCACGCTTACCGCACGGTTTCTGCCCAACCCGGCAAAGGATGTGGTGGAGGTACATGCCGAGATAACACGAACCGCGGATCTGGATGTGGTGCTCACCGACATGAGCGGACGCGAGATGCGTTCGGCGCACGCCGGGCCGTACGCGCCGGGCACCGCCACGCTGCCTATTTCGCTGGCGGGACTCCCGGCCGGCGACTATCTCCTGCGTGCAACGGCCAGCGCGCCGGTTGGCGCAACCTCAACGGCCGTTGTAGTGGTACAGCACTGATCGGCACAGCGGGTATCCAACATGACTACCAACAGCAAGCACCAGCAGAAGGACCGAAGCGCCCGGGAAGCAGGCCCGACAACGGCGGGCCGCGCAGGGGCCGAGGTTGATTTCTACACACGCGTACACAACGTTGTGCGGCGCATCCCGCTTGGTCGCGTTACCACCTACGGCGCCATCGCGGCGTTTCTGGGCTTGAAGAGCGCGGCACGAACCGTTGGGTATGCGCTGATGGCCGTACCGGAGGAGTTGGCGCTGCCATGCCATCGCGTGGTAAATCGCAACGGTGAACTCAGCGGCAAACATCACTTCGCCACACCGAACCTGATGCGCGACCTGCTGGAATCCGAAGGGGTGCGATTCGAGGGGGACGCCGTGGCCATTGCCGAACACTTCTGGGATCCCGCCTATCCTCGGCGTAAACCGGCGGCGGCCCAACAACACGGCGCCGCAAAGCGGAAGGGGAAAGCATAACCCCACGGAACTAGGCCGCGCTCGTTGTATCTTCGTGCTTCTCTCTCTCTGCGATGCCGGCGGGCCATGTGCATACACATCCGGGGGACACCCGCGGTGGCGCTGGCACGGTCCACGGCCGATCAACTCTTCTTATCGTATGCCCCGTTCCCTTATCACCGGCGGCGCCGGCTTCCTTGGTTCGCACCTGTGCGATCGTCTGATCGCCGAGGGGCACCATGTGATCTGCATCGACAACCTTGTCACCGGCTCCACCGACAACATCGCGCACCTGTTCGGCAATCCGAACTTTCAGTTCGTGCATCACGATGTCACCAACTACATCTTCGTGGAAGGGCCGGTGGATTACATCCTCCACTTCGCAAGCCCCGCCTCGCCCATCGATTACCTGAAGCTGCCGATCCAGACGCTGAAGGTGGGGTCGCTTGGCACGCATAAGGCGCTGGGCCTTGCCAAGGCAAAGGGCGCGCGGTTCCTGCTGGCTTCCACCTCCGAGGTGTACGGCGATCCGCTGGTGCATCCGCAGCCGGAGGAGTATTGGGGTAACGTGAACCCGATCGGCATGCGCGGCGTGTACGACGAAGCCAAGCGTTTCGCCGAAGCGCTGACCATGGCCTATCACCGGTATCACGGCGTCGAGACACGCATCGTGCGCATCTTCAACACGTACGGCCCGCGCATGCGCATCGACGACGGCCGCGCTATCCCAACGTTCCTTTCGCAGGCGTTGGCCGGCGAACCGATCACGGTGTTCGGCGAGGGAAAGCAAACCCGTTCGGTATGCTACGTCACCGATCTGGTGGACGGCATTTTCAAGCTGTTGATGTCCGACACGCCCGATCCCGTGAACATCGGCAACCCGGACGAGCTTACCATGTTGGAACTCGCCGAGGAGATCCGTGCTCTGGCCGGCTCGGCCAGCAGTCTGGAGTTCAAGCCGCTCCCCAAGGATGACCCGCAGGTGCGCCAGCCGGACATCACGCGCGCACGCCAGATCCTTCACTGGGAGCCGAAGGTTGGGCGCGCCGAAGGCCTGCGCCTCACCTACGACTACTTCGTGCGGCGGATGGGGCTGGAAACGCGCTAGAGAACGGCACGCAACCCGAACATCGCATGGCGCCGTGCGCGGCCATCATGCAAGCAAAACGAGGGGGCTTCCAATTGGAGGCACCCTCGTTCGATTTCCGGGTTCGCGGTTGTACCGCCAACACGCCACTGTTGCTGCCGGGTACGGACCGGCAAGGAACGCAGGCCTGCATGCGACACATTCCAGGGATCCCCCCGCCCGCTCGGCGCCACGTTTGCCGGGTTACTTCACGCCACTGATATCGAAATCGCAGATGAACAGGTTGGTCTCGCCGGGCTTTGCACCATTGCGGTTGGACGCGAATATCATGCGGCGGCCATCGCGCGTGAACATCGGGAAGCCGTCGAAGCTGTCGCCGTAGGTGATGCGTGTAAGCCCGGTTCCATCATCGCGGATTGTGTACAGATCGAAGTTCCGGCCCTTGGGATCGCCCATGTTGCTGGCGAAAATGATGTGCACGCCATCCGGGTGCCAGAACGGAGCGAAGTTGGCGGCGCCGTTTGCGGTGATCGCGCGCAGGCCGGTGCCGTCGGCATTCATCACCTGAATCTCCATACGCGACGGCCGCACAAGGTTCTCGGCCAGAAGGGCACGGTATCGAGCAAGGTCCTCGCCCTGCGGCCGGCTGGCACGGAACACAATACGCTTGCCGTCCCACGAATAAAACGCGCCGCCATCATAACCGGGCAGGTTGGTCAACTGCCGGACGTCGGAGCCGTCGAGCCGCATGCTGAACAGTTCGATATCGCCGGTACGCGTGGAGGTAAACACCATGCGATCACCCACCGGCGACACGGTGGCTTCGGCATCGTATCCGGGTGTGTTGGTCAGGCGGTAGCGAAGGTTCCCGGCGGTATCGGCAACGAAGATATCGTAGCCTGGATACAGCGCCCAGGTGTATCCCTTCGAGGCATCCGGGGGTGGAGGACAGGCCGAGTCGGCAAGGTGCGTGGAGGCATACAGCACCAGCGTATCGCCGGGCAGATAATAGCTGCACGTAGTGCGGCCAAGGCCGGTGGATATCCGATGCTGACGCCCGGTGGCAAGGTCGTAGCTGTAGATCTGATCGCAGTGCTCGCCAGCCTCGGGGTGCGTGCGTTGAAAGCTGAACCGCCGCTCGTCGAAGCTGAAGTATCCCTCGGCGTTTTCGCCACCAAAAGTCAACTGCCGGACGTTTGATAGAAACGGACGTTCCTCGGGAAGAACCAGATCGGCGGTGGAACCACAACCGGCAAAGGCAATCAGGGCGGCGGCGCAGGCGGCCACCGCGCCTGCACGAAACAGAACGGGGGAAATCTTCATCGAGCTGATAACGTTGAGTAAAACCATCCAACACCCCTCCGATTATGGAGCACTGCGTTGGCGGCCCAATCTACAACGTTCACCCGATTTATGCCGGGCCTGATGCCGGGGTACGCAATGCGGGCAAACAGCGCGCCCGCGGGCGGACCGGTGTCGCGGCTCAGGCGTGGCCGTTGGATGCGATGCTTGGCTCGGGCACGTCGGGTTCGCAACGGCCACCGAGATGTTCGGAAAGGAAACGCTCGGCCGCCGCATAAAACCGCATGCGATTCTCCGGTTTGGCGAAGCCGTGCCCCTCGTCCTCGAAGAGCATGTATTCGTGCGCGATGCCTTTGTTGCGCATCGCCTCAACGATCTGTTCGGACTCCGACTGCTTCACACGGGGATCGTTGGCGCCCTGCGCAATCAGCAGCGGGATGCGAATCCGATCCACCTTGAACAACGGCGAACGCGAGCGAAGAAATTCGGACTCGGTCTCCGGGTTGCCCACACGTTGATGGAACAGCGCGATGTTCGGCTTCCAGTAGGGCGGAATGGTTTCGATGAACGTAATCAGGTTGCTGGGCCCCACGATATCAACCGCGCAGGCAAACAACTCCGGCGTGAACGTGGCGCCAACCAACGCGGCGTAGCCACCATACGACCCGCCGTAAATCGCGACACGCCGGGGATCGGCAACACCGTCCCGCACGGCCCACTGCACTGCGTCAACAAGATCGTCATGCATCTTGCCGCCCCACTCCTTGTCGCCGGCATTCAGGAATTGCTTGCCGTAACCAACCGAACCTCGGTAGTTCACCTGCAGGCAGATATACCCACGGTTGGCAAGCCACTGGGCTTCGGGATCGTACCCCCACACATCCCGCACCCATGGGCCGCCATGAACTTTCAGCACCAGAGGCAGATCGCGGCGTTCAACACCAACCGGGAACGTTGCGTAACCATGCACCACCAGGCCGTCGCGCGCGGTGAACTGTATTGGCTCCATCGATGCCAGCGCATAGTCATTAAGCTCCGGACGCGAATTGAACAGAAGCGTGGTAGTGCGGCTTGCACGATCGTATGCGTAGAACATCACCGGGCCATCGTCGGCAACGAACCGCACAACCCAGATCCGATCATCATCGTCGGTGTTGACAACGCTGAAATCGCCGTGATGCAACGCCGCGATGACGGCATGGTCGGCACGGACGTTTTCGTCAAGCACCTGCCACTGCAGGCGATCACGGAAGAAGCCGACCATCTGCACATGATGTGTGTCCGGATGCAGTTGCAGCTCGGACACATCGTACTCGGGATCATCGGCAATCGTGGTGCACTCCTGCGTTGCAAGATCCATCATCACCAGGCGGGCCGTGTTGGCGCCACGTGAATCAACCAACAGCAGCGAACCACCATCCTTTGAGAATGCGATCGGCCCGCTGGAGCGCGAATCCTCGGCCCCCCAGGAGATCAGTTGCTGCCACGGATCTTCCTGGTTGGCTCGGTGCAGAAGGTCGAAACCACCATCCTCATTCACCGCCAGCACCACACGAAGCTTGAACTGGTGATCGGCCAACCAGTGCAACTCATTCCCCGGATTGCGTTCCACCATCGTCAGCGTACCGCTGGGCACGTGCAGGTTGTAGACATGATGCACCTGCGGATTTTCGATGTTGATCGCAACCAGGAGATTGTCCGGGAAGTGGCGACTGGTGGCAATGATCTTGACGCGAATATTCTCGAACGGCGTAAGGTCGCGCACGGCACCATCGGCAAGATGAACCGTGTAGAGGTGATAATTCTCATCGCCGCCTACGTCCTGAATGAACAGGATCTGTTCCCCATCGGCCGCCCACCGGAACGCCTGTATTCCCCGGTTGGTATCGGCGGTTACGGCGCGGTCATCGTCCTGGCCGATGGTGCGCACCCACACGTTAAGCACGCCGGCGCGCGGCGCCAGATAGGCCAGCCTGGTACCATCGGGCGATACCTGTGGATTGGCCTTGATCGGATTGCCGAACAAAATTCCACGGGGGATCAGAGCGTTCTGGGTTGGATTCATGACTATGCCTCGGTGCTGCAACAAACGGGCCGGCGCATGGCGCAGTGCCCGGTATTAGCCGACGCCACCAATCGTTTGCCGCCTACACGCACCATGTTCGCTTCGGACGGGGGAAGGCCCACGAACGTGCTGCCGAGTACTGAGGGAGGAAGGATTGGGGTGTCGTGTGGACTCCACGATACGGGTTTGGAACAATCGATATGTGTTGCCCGGGCCAGCGCTTCATTGGCTTCACAAGCTGAACCGGTAGTGCGGAGCCAAGTTCCCCACACCTGCATCCAGATTGGCATGGCGCATGGTGATCGCGGAAGATCACATCAAAAGCCGGCCGAGAAGCGGCGTTGGCAGTGTACCCGGACATCGATTGCCACAACGCCTGTACGGCGGCCAATATCCGGTTCATCGCCGGATTTTCCTACGGAGAAGATGTATATGGGGTAGTGTTCCGTACGTGAAACCTGGCGCATGCTGTGGTGGCATGCCATGCCCACGAAACAACGATAGCAACGGCGTGGTCGCCGGGGCACCGCGTGGAATCGGGCCCCGGCAACGCACCGCATGATTCATGGCGATTTGTGCCCGGCTATTTTCATGGCTGGCCGATATCCACCTTCACGCGAGTCCGAACCGAATCGCTTCGGAAGATCACCTTGGGGCGCGCCTCCTGCGTGCTCTGCCTGGTTCGCTCAACGTTCGGCTGCGTGGCCGGCTTTTCCTTGGCGGCGGGCTCGTCGGCAACAGCCCGATCGGATTTCGGCGGAACCCTCGATGCGCCCGACGGCTTGGCGGCCTCGCCCGTTCGGCGCATCGAATGCTGGGTATCGGCAGCCGCTGGCGATGTTGTTCCGGTTGTGCGCGGGTTGCCGGCCGCGCCGGGTTGCCGGTCGCCCGGCTCCGTTTGGACAGGAGCTGCCACGGTACCGGGTGTGGTCTTTTGAGCTGCCGGTATCCCCGGCCCGGGGGTCCTTTGCGTGCGGGTTTGGTAGGTATCCTTCCGCCAGAACATCATCGCACCAAGGCTTATGACGATCACCACCAACACGGTGACAACACCCGTGACCATCATTGCCGCAAACGCTGTCGGCATGCCACCGCCGGCGCGCGCGGCCGTGGCAGCGGCTGGCGGGGTGGCGGCCACCGTTCCCAGCAGGTGCTCGCGTAACGCGGAATGATCGGCAGCATGTGCGCCCGCACTGCGCCGCATCGCCGAGCGAATGGCGCGCTCGGCCTGAACCGCATCGGACAGCCGCATATCGCTGGCCATTCGCTGGCGGAACGCGGCATCTTCCTCGGGGGTCATGCGATCATCAAGAAAGCGTTCGATATCCAGATCCGTTCGCGCGGTTTTCATTCTGCCTCCTCAAGATTCTCACCACGGTTGGCACTCGTACCCGGCGTACCGGCCGCGGTAATCGGATCGTCGTTCAATCGCGCGGCATGGCGCAGGCCAATCAACTCGATCACCTCGGCACGCAATCTGGCGCGCGCGCGCGACGCTCGCATCCAGATGGCCTCGGGACGTTTCCCCATCATCGTCGCGATCTCCTCGAATTTGTATCCACAATAGGCGTTCAACACCAGCACCTCGCGATGTTCGGGCGAAAGGCGGGCCAGCCCTATCTCGATGGCCTCCTCAAGCTCGGGGCGATCGGCGTGGCTGCGCTGTGCCGGGTGCTCCTGCTCGGGCAACGTATCGATAGCCGAAAAGCGGCGTGCCCGTTTCATATCGTTCAGGCACAGGTTGCGCGCCATGCGTAGAAACAGGCCGCCGGGGTTGTACACCTCACGCGGTTCGGCTCGCATGCGGATCACACGCTCCCACAGCTCCTGTGTGATGTCGGCCGCCAGATCGGCATCGCGTGTGAACTTCACGCAGTAGAGATACAGCCGATGATGATGGCGGTCGAACAACGCGGCAAACGCATCGTTGTCGCCGGCCATATAACGCCGGAACAGCGTAACGTCGTCGTTGCCGTTTTTCGTTAGTACCACGCCCTCACTCCGGTGCCGAACGGCATTGATGGACGGAATCGCAATGCTGTAACTGCTCATGGTGCCGTTCTTCATTCCTATGATATTCCTGAACGACAGACGAGAGTTCCCCAACCTAACTGGTTCACGCAAAAAATATCATACAATCGCATGTGTTAGGTTCACCGCGACCGCGTTGTCTTGGCAATGCGCATGGGCCAATACGCCCTGCACACACGAGTGTCCGTACAACTGAACATGCTCGGAAGCGCTGATGGTACCAGCCGAATGCTTGCAGCACGAACACGGACCGATGAACCAACTATCACGGAGAACACGATGAATTCACGAACATGGGCAATACTGGTTGCCGCGGCCACGGCGGTGGTATCCATCGCAGGCTGCAAGGATCATCTGCCTACCGACCCGGGCACGGCCGAAACCGGAACCATCTACTATACAGCGTGGGACAGTGAAGCTTCGCCCGACAGAATACTGCCAACGATCTACTCGATTTCAGCCGACGGCAGCAATCGCAAGCGCGTCGCACCCGGGGTTTTGTTCGCACCACCGGCGAACGGACTGCTCGTATACGCAACCCAGGGTCCGGATTTCTTCAGCAACATCCAACGTTGCAATCAGGATGGCACGAACATGCGCGATCTTGCGCCGGGGGTTGAAGCCTTTTATCCTGCCTTGTCGGCGGATGGTCGGCTGATTGCCTTCACCGTGGCCGATAGCTTGCTGTATGTGATAGACCCCGACGGATCCAACCTGCGACTCCTGGCCAACAACGCGATACACGAAACACACATGGCCGTGTCACCCAACGGGAAATGGGTTGCGTACTACGGCAAGGGAACACAGAGCGGGATGGACCACCTCTGCATCGCGGCGGTGGACGGAAGCGGTTGGCAAACCGTGTGCACCAATGCCGACAATCAGAACGATTTCGGCGGCGGCATCGGGTGGAGCATCGATGCGGGAACCATCTTCTTTCTGGGACGTTCGGCATCGGGCAACAGGGACGTCTTTCGCGTCGGCATCGACGGCCAGGGACTGGTCAACCTGACGAACGATTCGCAGCGCGAGTACTCACCGGCGGTGTCGCCCGATGGTTCGCGTGTGGCATATTCGGTGTATGAACGTGCGGGTGCAGTCATGGTCGGCTCGGATATCTGGATGGTAAACGCCGACGGCAGCAACAAACGAAACGTATCCAACACAGGCGGGCTGGCAAACGCGGAACGATATCCAACGTGGTCGCCCGACGGCAACAGCCTGCTGTATGTTCGCTATGTGTTGCCGGGCAGCGACAGTGAAACAGGGCTGCTCTATGCTCACAACCTGACAACGTCCCATGTCACGCTTGTTGCCGATAAGGCCTTCCTCGGATACTGGGCTCGGTAGTCGACACCAACGAGGCAACGCAAGCTGGCGGCGTCCGCTGATGAAACAGGGCGGGCGCCGCTTCGGCACACACCTCGCATTGAGGAAGGGCACGCATGATCCTGCCAATACAGCATAATCAACCGATGATCAAGTCACCAACCCGCTTGTACGCTCTTATGGCACTGTGCGGGTGGATGATTCTTGCAGGCACGGCGATCAACGCGTACGCGCAACCAGGCGTTCGCGTTGGTGCGAAAATCGACTATGAGTTCGGTGTGCCGCTGGGCCTCAACCGAAATCCGGGGGCCGTGGATTGGTGCCGATGCAATGGTGACGGATCGTCGTTCAGCCACGCAACATGGCTGGGAGCACAGCTTTCCGGTCTGTTCGAAGGGCCGTTCGACATCGTACAACGCCTGAGCCTGGCATACGCGTGGGGAACGTTCACATCCGATCCCTACGCCATCCCGTTCAGCAACGACACGGCGCAGCAGACGGCGAGGTTCACCGTCACCAACACGGCCTGGTATGCCGCCGAGGAACTGGCATTGCGATGGCGACCGGGCAGCGCATTCAGCATCGAGCTTGGGCCTGCGCTTCTCTACCGCATCAACGGCACGTACACACAGGCCGAGCGGATCGTTGAGCCCGCCGGCTCCAACTTCCTGGGCACCGATTCACCGGAACGTACCATTCGCGGCGGCGACGAGCTGGCGGGTCCGCGATTGCGCGCTGCCGGGGTGCTGGGCGCCGCATATGCAATCCCGATTGACTCGGCCGCGACAATGGTGGTTGAGCCCACCGCTCACGCCCGATTTGATTTTGAAGGACTGCGGCTTGGATTGGGCCTGCGCGCGATCAGCGCGATAGCGGGTGTGTCGTTGCAGTTCGGGCTTCCGGCAGCACGGCCAATTCAGGCGCCGCCGCGCGTGGATACGCTGTATACCAACTTGGCCACCAATGCCTTTGCCGCCACCGTTGATATCTACGCGACAATCGGCACGGGCACACCCAGCCAGCAATACACCGTGCGATTCCGGAATCGTCCTGTTCGGTACATCGCGCCGATCCACAACGCCGTCGCATTCGAGGAACACTCGGCCGCGTTCCCACTTTGGTACACACGCCTCGACTCCGCATCGGCCGCATCATTCACCAGCAACTCGCTTGCACGGCCCAACAAAACCGATATCGAAGCTCACATGCTCAACATCATCGGCATGAGAATGCGGGACGATGCGGACCTGAGCCTTTCGCTGCTGGGGCACATCACGCCGCGCGAGCCGCGCGGAATGGCGAATGCACGCGTGGCAACCGTACGTGAGTATCTGGAACGCGTGTGGGGGATTGCACCGCAGCGAATCTCCGCCGTATCGGAGCCACAGGCTGCAAACGGTCGCCGCCAGGATGAGATGTCGCAGCCGACAGTGGAGCTGTTTGTCCGCTCGTCACGGAGCCAGGCACCGCTGCCAATCGAACCGGTGAGTGTGGCCTGGGAGGAGCAGGAGGTGGACGCGCCGCAAATTGGTGTGCGGCCAACGTTTTCCGGCGGCGGCGGGATGCGTCACTGGGAGATCACCGTGCGACATCTCGGTCGCGAAGTGATGCATTGCTCGTCCGATGGCGTTCAGGAAAATCACGATCTCGGAATCCGGCTTCACAGCGACAGCCTGAGCAACTCCGCCACGATTCCGCCGCTGGTTGCCGAGCTGATCGCCGAGGATTCGGCGGGTGTGCTCGCCGTTGCGCGCGACCGAATGCCGATCGTGATCGACACATCCATGCAGTCCTCCGCATCGCCCCAAACCATCTGCATCGTGCCAGTGGTCCGGTTGACGCCGGATGCCGACATGCTCCAGCGGGTGATGACGCTTGTGCGGCCGCATCACGACATTCTCGTGACGTTTGATGACCCAGCCGTGGCCGACGCGGCTCGCACGATAGCCGAAGCGCTGCATGATGTGGGGCGCACGGTTTCCATCGAAAACGCTTCCGCGACAACCAGCAGCCAGATGCCGCCCAGCGTAGGGCTCCGCGCGGTGTCGGGGATACCGGTCACCGTGATTCTCAGCGAACCACCGTCCGACCATCCCTGACACTTCCTGCCATGCAGCCGGCGGGCAAATGTGTGCCGTCACCGCGCCGCAGGCCGCACGATCGACCATGCCAGCAACCCGCAGAAAGCGAACAGCGCATTAAGCACGCCGTGCGAGATCGCCATCGTTGGAATTGAGATCAGCGTTGCCGAGAGCGCGGTGCTGATCGCATAGGCCAGCGCCAGCAACATCGCCGCCACCGATGCAACCGAACCACCCCGCAGACGCAACCGGGCGCGGCGATCGGCCACGGCCGAGGCCACCGGCCCAATCGCCACAACAGCGGCCAGCGTAATACAGAACGCCAGCACCGAGGCCGATACAACTTCCAGCCCGGAAGAGAACGTAATGCCCAACGCCACCAGCGGCGGGCCGGCAATCACGCCGGGCGCGGCAACCGCATACAGCCTGCGTGCCCAGGCCGCGGTGGCCGGGATCGACCGTCCGATCATACCAATGATCAACGGGGCAATGAACCCGGCGAAATGAAAGTGGATGGCCGTGAGAAACGCTATCACGCCTCCGAAACGGAGCGGCGCCAACCCGCTTCGCTCGGCCAGGAACCATGCGCCGCCGATCGGCAAATACAGCAGCGCCACGGAAATGGCATTCTCCGGCAGACGCCGCATGCCCACAATACCCAGCCGCGGGAGCACGCCAAGGCCTACCACGGCACAGAGCAGGAACCAGGGAGCCGCGCACAGCCCGGCCGGCAGGCCCACGGGAACAAAAAACGCGACCACGGCGGCCAGCGCCGCAAATGGCTGCGCGAAGCGGGCGAAGCGATACAGGGCATGGTTGCGCCCGTCGCGATCGGGCGTGGCCGCGAGGTCCAGGCCGATTGGCACGAACACCAGCACGGCCAACAGGAACAGGAGCTGATAGCGATTGAGATGTTCGTTGCCAAACCCAACCGATACGGCAAGCGCAAGCCATCCGGCGCCGCCCAGAAGCGCCGACATCGTTGCATAACCTGAGCGATTGTTTGCCTCGGAGTGTGTCACGGGCCGGCGCCTTCGGAATGGTTTATCGTTCCGTGTGCGGCACACGGATCTTTTTCGAGATCACTGTACAACGTCAACCCGGTGATGCGCCTGCAGGCCGCGTGCCGTGCGAAGTTGGCAATGGTAGCCGCCGCTTGGCAGGCCCGCGAGATCGATCGCAATGGCATGTTCGGCACCGTCGCCCAACAGATCCACCCGCCGAACAACCGAGCCCATCATATCAACCAACTCCAACCGGCAGGCACCTTCGGCCTTCACCCATGCGGTAAGGGCCACCGTGGCCGGGTTCGGCACCAGACGCAACGAGGCCAGCGTTGGGGTCGCCACACCGCCAACAGCGCCCGCGTGTTCGCGCTCCACACGATACTCGGGCAGTGCGCGCGCAAGCCCCTGCGCATTGGTTGCATGCAGCGTGTACCGGAATCCCGCAGGGGGTATCCCGGCAATGCAGACAGCGAACGTATCACCGTTGCGTCGCTGCATCTCGGCTGTGCGGATGGCGGTATCGCCAACTGGATGCCACGCGATCCACGCGCGGGTGATACCATCAGCGGGATCGTAGGGGTCGGGCAGGATCACCGCGCTGAAGCACACGGTGGTATCACCCGACACCGAAAGCGCCGCGGTATCCACCGGCCGATGCATGGCGTAGGGGCCGGCGCCCCATGCATAGTATGCGAACGGGCGCAGGAAGTTGAAGTCATTGCCCCACGTGGTATACATCATGCCGCGCATGCCCGGCACCCCCTCCATCGCACGGCGCCAGCCGCGCATGTTGCTGGTACCGCCTTCATCGTAGTATGGTGAGGCGATCTGCGCAAACCCGAGCCGCGCGAAGGCTCCAAGGCTGGCTGCACGATCACCGTAGTTCCAGTTGACGATCGTGGGCGTGCGCGGGATCAGACCCCAGATGCCCGAAAGGTCGCCGTTGATGAGGTAGTAGTTCTTATAGGCGTTGTGCAGCGAGTCGAACATGTCGCTCCACACAAACGTCTCGGCGCCAGGGTGCACCGATTCCACAAGCTCCACGCATTGCCGCAGATTGTCCGCAAGCAGCACCGCAGGGCTTGCCGCGCGCGCCAGGCATGCCGAGTCCCGATTCATCGTGCGGATCTCGTCGTGGCCAAGGAAGAATCGCTGCGGCGAGTACAACGAGTCCACCCGCCGAAACTGATCGCCCAACAACTGATAGAGCTTTGGTTCCGACACGCATACCATTACCGATCCATTGCCGTCGATACCGGACACCGTGGTGAGGGGGTGGAAGTACGAAACCACAATCGTATCGCCATTGCGCAGGGCGCCCGAGGCAATGCGACGCGGAACAGGCGGTGTGTGGTATGGCCCGTAATCACCATTGCCGCGCAGCATTACCGAGTCCACAATGGGGGCAAGATCAACGCCCTCGGCATACTCGCGCGCGCCGGAAATCGAACGCACGTGCAGCGGAGTGCCGGCCCGCCTGAGCACGTTGGCCAGCCCCGCCTCGCGTACCTCGATATCATCCCACCAGATCGTTCCTGCACGCCCACCCCACACACCAGCGTACAGCAACACGGTGGAGAACTCCAGAGTGCTGAACGTGGCCTCCACGCGCACCCAGGTGCCACTTGTGGCGGGTATCGAGAACGCGGTGAACGTAAGCCCGCGGGTGGAGTTGTCGGGGGCCAGCCCAAGCGCCATCAATCGCACCTCGTCGCCGCTGAAGCCATCGGTACGAACCCATGCCGACATCACGTACGTGCGATATGGCGCGCAGTCCACCCGGCGATTGAACCGGCAATTGCCGGAGGGATTGCCCGCGGCAAAGTTGGAACATCGAGCGCTGGCCGCGCCACCATGGAACACCGATCGATCCTCGGTTACCGAGCCATCATCGTAGAAGCTCCAGCCGGTGAATTTTCCATTGCCGCCAACGCTTTCAAACGAACCATTCGGCAACGCCACGCGGGCATCAGGTATCAGCCTCCCGGTATCGGCCTGCATTACGTACACCGCCTGAGCCGGGAAGCCTTCGGCCAGGTTGGGATCGTGCCAGAGCAGCCCGGACGACCAGCCGATGGGAGCAACACCGGGAATGATCTCCGTGTTGGTTGCCGCCGCATTCGTGCGGAACAGCCGAACGCTGTCGAAATAGTTCCGCGGCTGCGACTCCAGAATGCTGTACTTGAAGTCGTTCTGCTGAATGCCGTTCAGGTGATAACGAGCCATTGTATCCTGGATACGCCGCAGCGCCGAAATCGCGCCGGAGCCTCGCAGGTTATGTTGCGAGAACACCCAGCGGATGGGATAATCCGGATAGTCCCAGATGTGAACGCCGCCAACACGCGCGACTGGCGGGCCGGGTTCAACCAACCCCGCGAGCGTTGCGGCCCCGTTGAACACACCGTCGGCATCGGCGCCGCACACCAGAATCATCCCTGGCGCAGCATCGATCACATACCCGCCGGACCCCGGCTGCCCCTCACCCGGCGGGCTTGCGTTGTCGATCGCCGTGCCCAGCCTTCCAAACGCATCGCGCATGCCCATCAGGATACCGGGTGTGGGCGGATCGGTCAGCGCCGGCACGCGCACGATTGGCAGCGTCACCCCGGTTCGGCGCGTTATCTCGCCGCGCAGGTACTCGGCGGCGCGCACGGTCACCGAGTCGGCAGCGCCATCGATTGCAATGGGCGTAACCGCCGATATCGTGAACGCCCCGGCTTGCTCGAACGCAACCTTCGGCCGTGGGTGGATCGCGGCAATCGGCGACTGTGCCAACGCCGCGCAGGCGGTGAACATCAGAGCAACGGTCAGGATGGTCGTACGCATCGCTTTCTGGTATTGGTCAGGAAATCGCCACCGCCATTGGCGGCGCACGGATGCCGGGCTGGGTTTATGCCGCATCGGGGCCTGGCGCCACGCCGTCACTTGCACGATCGCCGCCAAGCGCCTTGCTCATGATCACGCTGCGGTAGTTGGTGACATTCCATTGTGCATGGCCCACATGCCGATATCCCCGCCGCGAATAATAGGCGATCAGATGCGCCGCACTCTCGGCCGTATCCAGCGCAAGCTCGGCTGCGCCGTCGCGACGGGCACAGGCCTCCACATGGGCCATCATCTGCCCGCCGTATCCGTGCGCCTGCAACTCGGGCTCCACGGCAAACTGACCGAACGAGGCAACGTCCGGACGGTCATACCACTCGGCACCGCCGGCGGCTTGCGGGCCGTAATACATCACCGTGGCAACCACCCGGTTGTTCACCGTCCCCACATAACATTCGCCGTTCTCCATGCGCTCAAGCGTTTGCTCCGCGGTCTGGTGAGTCGCGAAAAAACGCAACCCCATCGCCGCAAGCGTGGCGTAGGCGCGGTGCAACAGCTCGGTCAGCTCGGCAACCGAATCCTGCTCCGTGAACCGGCGGATCACCATTGTTGAAGTGGCTACGTTGTTGGGCATGACGCGCGGAGGTTGTGTTTCTGTTGGTTTGATGCGGCATGGCCGGCAACCGCACCCTGGCATGCCCGCGAAGTTACGGTGCCCGCCGTTGCAACACACGCGGCGAGCCTGCATGGCCCAATCCGCCGCACGCTACGTGCCATAAACAGCAAGCGCTCACCGAACGATTCGGCAAGCGCTTGCTGATCAACCCAAAGCACAATCGGCCCGCGAGCAGGCCTTTATCGTACCAGTTCCATCTTGCGGGTGCGGATGGCATCGTCGGTGGTAAGACGCAGGAAATAGCTCCCGCTGGGCACTTCCAGACCATGATCATCGCGGCCGTCCCAGATCAGCCCGTAGGTGCCGGCATTCTGTTCGCCTGCTTCCAGGGTAATCACCAGTTCGCCAGCAGCATTGTACACAGCCACGCGCACGGTTGCCTTGGTTGGCAGCGCATAGGAAATCGTCGTGCTTGTGTTGAACGGGTTCGGAACGTTCGCCGACAGTTCCACGCCTGCACCCGCAACCGATTGCAGCTTCCCCTTCACACCCTTGGCAAAGGGATTGTTCCGACCGCGCCAAGCGGCAATGGAATCGCGCTCAACGGCCGTAAGCACCATCTCGTGATCCACGTACAGGTCGTTGGCAAGCGCGTACCGTCCCTGGCTCAAGGCGCCAACGGCCGCGATCGTGGAATCCACATCGGCGGCAAGCGCCAACGTACGGGCCGACGCTACGCCGGCCGTGCGCAGGTAAGCGGCAAAATCCGCGCAGAGCAGCAACTGTTGGGTACCAATCGCGCCCACCGGACCCCAAACCCTGCCCGGGCCTGGCGCGCCGGTATTACACTCGCAGTGGGCCTCGGTAGCGCTGGCCCAGCACGTTGCCTGCCCCGTGGCGCAACTGGCGCTGCACGATGCACCGGTCGGCGAGGCCGCCGTGCAGCTTGTTTGCGGCTTCGGCTTGGCGAACGCGAACGCAGGCATCACCACACTGAGAGCGAGGAATAGAATACCGATCGAAAAACGCTTCATGGTTGGAATCCCAGTTGAGTTGGACGTATAGATGATGTGTTGATGTCTCATTACCGCACCACGCGCATCGTTTGCACCCGCAGAATGCCGGGGGTTGTAAGCCGCAGGAAGTATGCCCCGCTGGGCACCGAACGGCCGCGATCATCCCTTGCATCCCACTGGATACTGTAGCGCCCGGCGTTCTGCTGCCCTGCTTCAAGCGTAGTAATCAAGTCGCCGGCGTTATCGTAAACAGCCACTCGCACCATTGCGCCTTCGGGAAGCGAGTAGGTTACAGTTGTGCGCTCGCGCAACGGATTGGGCACATTCACCTCAAGCGCGACTTCGGCGCCCGATTTTGCCACGTAGCTACCCGTCACCGTCTTTGCCCACGGATTGTTCCGCATCCGCCACGCCGCGATCGAATCCCGCTCGGCGGAGGTTATTCCGGCCTCGTGAGCCACGTATGCATTACACGCCGCCGCATACCGTGCCGGGCTGTTCACCTGAACCGCCACGATGGTGGAGTCCACATCCCGCGCCAAAGCCTCGGTGCGAACAGAGACCATGGCATTACTTCTCAGGAAGGTTGCGAAGTCGGCACACAGCGAAAGCTGTTGGCCGGTAACACCGCTGGGCAGCCCCCATACCATCCCGTGCTCGCCGTGGCTGGGATCCGGATCGTAGTCGCAACCGCAATGGGCCTCGGTAGCTGATGCATAACAGCGTGGCTCCGAACCGTCCGGACAATCCGCCGAACATGCATTGCCGTTCGGTGCCGACGCCTGGCACGTATTGCGAGGTTTTCCGGACAACCCGGAACACGAAGCCGCCAGCAGTATGGCAATGCCAACCAGAAGCGTGTGTTGGTGATTCATAAACACCCCATATACTAATGAACATAGCAGAATGAATTCGACAGGGGAGGTGTAAAGACTCAAGCAATATATAGGAATGAGACTCCTCGCGCAAGGAATCGCCAGGGTACATAAACATGCACCCCCTTTCGAGGGCCACATGAGTATACTATTGGAGCGAACCAATGAGACCAACTATCGCGATTCAACCATGATTGGCCCCTGCCCGCCGTTGCAACACACGCGGCGCGGATATATGACTGCGTTCGCCGTGTTGGCCCCAACAACAAGGCCCGGCTGGATTGGACATTCCAGCCGGGCCTATTGATCCATGCATGATCTACGGTTATTGCTTTACCAGCTTCCGGCGCCAGGCTTTCCCGCCCGCCTTTACGTCCAGAATGTAGACGCCGGCAGGCAGGGCGTGAATGTCGATCGTGCGCACCGCGCGGCCTGTTGCCCGTGGCATGTCGAAATGCAGCACCGGACGGCCGGCAAGATCCGTTATCGAAATCGCCAACGTCGATGTACCGGTTATCTCCGCTTCGATGGTCACCACCCCGCTGGTTGGGTTGGGATGGAACATGAACGTGCGGTCGCCGGTTTCGGCGGCAACCGAACTCGGCAGCTGATCAACCACAAACGGATCGGAGGTATTCGAGCAGCCGTTGGTGTCCAGCACGGTCACAACGTAAACGCCCACCACATCCAGCTTGATGGTTGCGGCCGACACACCGGTAAGCAACGTGTCGTTGCGGTACCAGATCAACGTGCCCAACACACCGTTGTAGGCCAACGAGTCGCCGCGCCCGTTGCGGGCCAGGATCGGCTTGGCCGGCTTG
This sequence comes from uncultured bacterium, assembly GCA_966128725.1. Taxonomy (GTDB): domain Bacteria; phylum Bacteroidota; class Ignavibacteria; order OLB7; family OLB7; genus JAFDZV01. The sequence continues at coordinate 24,461 of CBHYLN010000001.1, forward strand.
GCCAGCACCGTTACGGCAACCGAGTCCGAACGGCCGGAGCAGCCGCCCGCCGCGAACACCGTTACGTAGTACGTTCCGCTGCGCCGTGCTGTCACGGTGCGGGTAGTGTCGCCGCTGGACCACCGGTACCGCGCAAACGCTCCGCCGGCATCCAACACAACACTGTCGCCCTCGCACACGCGCGTGGCGGTAAGCGCCGCTATACGTGTCTGCGGCGTGCCCACAAAACTCACCGTCACCGTATCGGAGTTGTTCGCGCAGCCGAATTCGTTGCTGACGCGCGCGAAGTACTTGCCGCCCTGCGTCACCGTGATCATGCGACCGGTGCGGCCGTCGGACCAGATGACGCCGCTTAAACCAGGGCCGGCATCCAATACCAGGCTGTCGCCCTGGCATGCGGTTGTTCCGCGAGGTGTGGCAATGCGCGACTGCGGGAAGGGATTTACGGTAACAACAACCGGCTCGGAAGTGGCGCCGCAACGAGCGCTGTCGGCAACGCTTACCGAGTACGAGCCGGATGACCGCACAACAATGCGCTTGGTTGTGGCGCCGTTGGACCACAGGAAGCCCACGTTGCCGTCGTTCGCGGTAAGCACCACGCTGTCACCGGCACAGAAGCTGACAGGACCGCTGGCCGTGATCGATGCGGTGGCCGCGCAGATGGAGAACGTATCGGTAATGCCAACCACGGTACTGTCGTTACGGCCGATGATTCGCAGACGCGCAAGGGTGGAAGCGATGCGCGGCACCGACCAGTTGTAGCTGCCGTTGTTTGGCGCAATCGCGATTTGCCCCCACGTACCGGAGCGCAACGTCCATAACTCCAGACGAACGCTGTCCATGCAACCGCTGGTTGTCCAGCGGAGATTTTTGGTGGAGCCGGCCGGGATCTTCTCATCGTAGACCGGCCCAAGCGGAATCAGCAACCGGGGCGCCTCCGGGCGGGCCGTATCGTAGTTGGAGAAGACCGACTCGGTTGGTCCGGAAATGGACTTCATCGCGTAGACATACGTATTGCAGTTGACAACGGACTGGTCGGCATACGATGTCTGCGTCCCGGGAACGGTGGTCAACAGCAGGAAATCCGCCGGGAGGTTCGCCGGCAACGTGGCCCTGTAGATCGCATAGGTTGGCACGGCCGCGCCCGGGGCGGTCCAGGTAAGGTCCACCTTGGCATTGCCGGGCGTTGCCACAAGGTTGGAGGGCGGAAGCACGCTGGATATGATAAAGGTGCCGCTGACGGCCTGCCCGTAGAAGGTCGAAACATCGGCGTCAATCACCCGAATCATCGCGCGCTGCGCCGGTGTGTTCGGGATCGTCCAGTTGTACGAGCCCGTGTTCGGCGTCGAGGCCACGATGGTGGACCAACTGGTGCCGTCGTTCGTGGATATCTCGATACGGACATTGGCCGCCGGGAACGAGGACCACGTGATCGCGTGCGACTCGGTAACGCGCCACTCGTCGCGTTCGCGCGGCGAGATCACGCGGAACATGCCAAGCCGGGCGGCAACAAGATCGTAACCGCCGATGCCGTGCAGCGAATCCGGTCCGTAGATGCTGGGCTGGTCGGTCGGCGTGGTATACGTGTACCGCCCAACCAGATACGCGTTGTCGCCGGTACCGTTTACCGCAAGCCCGTAGCTCTCCTCGTTGCGGGTGCCGCCGCCGCGCGTGCCCCACACGGGCCAGCCGTCCGGCGTGAACTTTGCAACGAACACATCGGTGCCACTACCGCCCAGGCTTGTAAGCGTGATGCTGGCGATATCCATGCGATCGGTGAAATGCCCGGCCACATAGCAGTTGCCGGCGGCATCCTGCGCAAGCGTTGTTCCCCAGTCATCACCGGTCGAACCGAAGCGGCGATGCCACAGCATGGTGCCGGCGTTGGAGTACTTGGCGACAAACGCATCGCGCGCGCCAGCGCTCGATGCAACCGTTGTGCCGAAGTTCACCAGGCCGGAAATCCAACCGGTAACAACGGCATTGCTGCCAGCATCAAGCACAACGTCGGTCATCTCCTCGGCGCCGGTCCCGACAACGGTGGTTACCCACTGGAAGGTGCCGGCGCTGTTGTAGCGCGCAAGGAAGCCGTCATCGCCCCCGTTGCCGCCGGGCGTGCTGCCGCCAAACGTGGCCGACGTACGATAACGCCCCACCATCACGGTGTTGCCCGTTGCATCAACGGCCACGGCATCGGCCTCATCCATATCGGCACCGCCGCCGCGCTGGGCCCAGGTGAACGTTCCCGCGTTCGACATCTTGGCGATGAAGGCGTCGTTGAGTCCGGCTGCGGTAAGCGGAGTTCCGCCGAACGTGACGGTGGAGGCAAACGCGCCCACCAGGTACAGGTTGCCCGACCCATCGGTAACCAACCCACGTCCCTGATCGCGGCCCGTGCTGCCGGCACGGATCGCCCACGAGAGCGCCCCTGCCGGGGAATATCGTGCCACGATAATATCCTGGTCGCCACTGCTGTTCAGCGTGGTGCCTTCGATCGTGGCGGCGCCGGCAAAGCTGCCGGTTATGTATACGTTGCCGGAAGCATCAAGCGCCACCGACATGGCCGTATCATTGCCCGATCCACCAAAGCGGCGTGCCCACAGCAACGAGCCACCGGGCGTGTACTTGGCGATGAAGCCGTCGGTACCGCCGCTGGAGCCCAGGGCCGCGGTATCAAGTCGCAGACTGTCGGCAAAGCTGCCCACCACATACACATTGCCGTTTGCATCGCTGGCCACATCGCGGATTGCGTCGTTCTGGTTGCTGGCCAGGCGACGCGCCCATTGGAACGTCATCGGCAACGTCAGGATCGTGAACATGGCATCGTTCTGATCGTTCACGGCGGCGTTGTCGCGATCGGTGACGCGCACCCGACCGCGCGTTGTGGCGAACTGCGGCACCTGCCAGGTAAGCGTGCCCGGCGTTGCGGCCACGTCGGCCTTGATCGTATACCAGGTGGCGCCGTCATCGGGCGAGAAGTCCAGCCGGACATTGGCAACACCACCCGTGGTTGTCCAGGTAAGCGTGGTGGAGGCGCCGGCCCTGAACGTCGTTGCAATGTTCGGCGCGGTAAGCTGCACGGTGCGCGTTACGCTGGCCACGATCTCGAACGGACGCACCATGGTGTTGTTCGACGCGAACGCATCGCCGGCCAACGTAATCGTCACCGTGGACACATAACGATTCACGGTTGCGATCGTGGCGTTGGCGAAGTTCACCGTGACCGAGGCGCCCGGCGCAAGCGTGGCAATGGTCTGGTTGTTCGTGTATACCTGCGTGCCCGAGGAGTCGGCGATCGTGAACGTCACCGTAAGGTTGTTCTGCGTTGCGGTCCCCGCGTTGCGGAACACCGCGCTGGGCGTGAACTGCACACCGGAACCGATCGCGCCGCCGGCCGCCGGCGTATTGATGTTGCTGACTGCCACGTCGTTGGCAGCGGAGTTCTCGAACGCGCCAATACAGGCGGCCCCTTCGGCGCCCGTGCGGATCAACGCCGCAACACGCGGGTGCAGGTTCAGGAGCGTGCCGAATGCCGTCAGATGGCAGTAGCTCATGATGGTGCCGGTGCGCGGATTGGTTCCGGGGAAACAACCGCCCTCGGCTGTGTAGCAGGAATCGATCGCCGGCGCCCACGAACACGCGTGCGTGTGCGGCGATCCAAAATTGTGCCCGGTCTCGTGCGATGTCACGTCCGTATCCCAAACGTACGTGGCGGCAGGATAGGTGACGTTGTTGTTCAAGCCGCTTACCGCGAACCCGAAGGAGTTATTGCACAGGGTGTTGACATATGCTATGCCGCCGCCAACAGCGGATACGGAAAACATGTGCACCAGCGTGCGCTGCACACCGCCCATGTTGTTGATCCAATACGTGCGTACCTGCGGAAGAAGGGTGCTCGTGTTGGTGCCCGGGTACGGGTCGGCGCCGGTCCAGATCCGCACATAGGGAACCTGCATCATCACGTTCACATCGCGCTGATAAATCGCCGACATCGCGCCGATAACCGTAAGGATGTAGTTGGTTGCCCGCGACAGGTTGCGGCCGTGCGCCACGTAGAACGCGGAGTCGCCCTCGGTTGCGATCTGCGCTGCCAGCAGCGTGTTGCTCTGCAGGCGGGCGGCATTCCCCTTCCGACCGTAGGCCTTGAACGCCCGCTCCACGTTTTCCTGATACCCGGCGACATCCTCCGCGCCACAGCCCCAATGGCCGGCCTCGGAAGCCGCGGGACCCTGCATCTGAAGCGCCAGCGGCTCATCGTAGATGGCCATCACCGAGCGCTGCCCGTCGTGCAGTTCAAGCGGCGCCATGGTGAATCGGGTGCGCCGCCCGCCTGACTCCATCTCCACATAGCCGCTGCAGTACGTGCGGAACAGCGCCAGATAGACAAACGATCCGGGCAGCTCCTCCACTGTTCCCTTGAAGAACAGGCCGGGCTCAACCGTGGTATCCCGGTCGCCGATCAGGCGCCCTTCAACAATCCGCGCTCCAGGGGCAAGCACCTCGAACCGGTCCAGCCGCAGAGTACCGCGCATGGCGTTGGTAACGGCGAAGTCCTGCAACACGATCTGCCTGGGCCCTACAGCAAGGATCCGATCGAACGCCAGGGGATCGATGGTGAAAAACGCGGCCGTGGCTGGAATGGGCTTCGCGAACGGCGGCCGTATCTGTGATTGGAACAGGCCCTGAGCAATTCCGCCATGGCCTGTTTGCGCGATCGCCGATGCCGATAATAAAACGAGGGCAAGGATGGCAAGCCGGAGAGTTCGTTTCATGGGAGTTGAGGATTCGTGAGCACACTCATGGACAGCATGGATGACGAAGGACCTCGTGACAGCGTCCGAGCCCGTGTATGCTCCCGGCAAAGGGGACCGGACGTCACCAACATCCATACCAGCAGTTATTCCGTGCGACCGGTTAATGTCACCAACGTGATCGAGACCGGAGCCGGCGCAACAGCCACCCCCAACCACGATCTGGACATCGGTTACGGGGCGGATTCCGCCAACATATGACGGACGGGGAATATACGGTGTGGGAACATGGATTCCACCCAAAACCTCCGAGGTAGCATCGGGATCAGGAAAACATCGCACACCGACACATCGCGCACCCTGGCCGGCCGCGGAGAGTATGCGGAGAGTATATTGCCCCCGCAACCATGGAACAAATCCTTCTTCTCGGCATCTGCTTCGTTATCGGGATAGCGCTGGGTGCGGGCGGCCGGCTGCCGGATAATGCGCCCCGCGCGTTGAACGCCTTCGTGATCAACATCTCTCTTCCGGCGATGGTGCTTCTTCGTGTCCACGATCTCCCGTTCTCGCCGGCATTGCTGATCCCGATCGCCGTTCCATGGGCAATATTCGCCGGCGCGGCGGCGCTGTTTCCGTGGCTTGGTAAACGCATCGGCCTGGACCGCCGAACCGTTGGCGCCCTTATCCTCCTTGCCGGGCTTGGCAACACGTCGTTCGTTGGCCTTCCGATGATCGAGGCGTTCTTCGGCTCGGCAAAGGCGGTGGGCATCGGCGTGCTTGTCGATCAACCGGGATCGTTCCTTGTGCTGGCAACGCTTGGTCTGCTTACCGCCGCGCGTTTCAGCGGCGATCGCGGCACACGACCGATGGCCGCCGTTGTGCGCGTGCTGCGGTTCCCACCGTTCATCGCAATGCTGGCGGCGATTGCGCTTTCGCCGTGGCCCTACCCACATGCAGCAACCACAGTACTGACACGGCTTGCCGATACGCTGGCACCGGTCGCGCTGGTGGCCGTTGGGCTGCAGGTTCGGCTGGTATCGCTGCGCAGCAATGCCCGCCCGATGGCGCTGGCGCTGTGCTACAAGATGGTAGCGGCGCCCGCATGCATCGCATTGCTTCTTATGCTGACCGGCCTCGAGCCCGGCGTTGCGCATGTCACCACGTTCGAGGCAGCCATGCCGCCGATGATCACCGGCGGCATCGTGGCCATCGAACACGATCTGAATCCCACGCTGGTGGCGCTGGTGCTTGGCGTGAGCATTCCCCTGGCGTTCGTAACGCTGCCGATCTGGCGGTGGATATTAGGCCCGGCGTAGGCCGGCGGGCCGGGGCGGCCGCACCCCTGGCATCCGAAATGGGTAACAAGAATCCCTGTTGTCCGTGTGCAATACTTGTGGTATTCTCGCAGGTCCGCTTCGGACCGCCATGCACCCCCGGCAATGGCCTTGAAAGGAGATCGGCGGAATCTCCGAAGCTCCCCATGCTCTAACAACGCAGACAACAACATTTACCTAGGAGAATCGGACTCAATGAAACGTCTCATTGCACTAATGGCATTGGGCACGGTACTCGTGTCCTGCCAGGATAACAAGGCTCCGGCAGGAGGGGGTGGCGCTTCGCGAAGCTTTAAGAGCACCGAGGACAGCGTCAGCTATGCGATCGGCATGAACATCGGGCGCGGCATGAAGACCGACTCGATCAACATCAGTCCTGATATCCTCGCCGAGGGCATCAAGGATCAATTCGCAGGCAAGGCCGGCTTCAGCGACTCGGTTGCGCAGAATGTGCTGATGAGCTTCCAGCAGAAGCTGATGGCCAAGCAGCAGGAGCGCATGCAGAAGCAGCAGGACTCCATGTCGAAGGCCGGCGAAGTCAACAAGGAAAAGGCGAAGGCGTTCCTTGAGGAGAACAAGAAGAAGCCGACGGTAAAGACAACGGCAAGCGGCCTTCAGTACGAGGTGATCACCGCTGGTACCGGTCCGGTACCGAAGGCCACCGACGAAGTGAAGGTGAACTACAAGGGCACGCTTCTGGACAACACTGTCTTCGACAGCTCCGAGAAGAATGGCCCGGCGCAGTTCAACGTAAGCGGTGTGATCCCGGGTTGGACCGAGGCCCTGAAGCTGATGCCGGTTGGCAGCAAGTGGCGCCTGTGGATTCCGCCGGACCTGGGCTACGGGATGAGCCCGCCCCCGGGCGGCAAGATCCCTTCGGGCGCGCTCCTCGTGTTCGAGGTTGAGCTTCTGGAGATTGCAAAGCCGCAGGCCGCCAACGGCGCTCCGGGCGCTAACGGTGGCATCAACGTTCAGCCGCCGACCGGCAAGTAAACCGCCGGATCGTGCTCGCGTTATTCAACCGGGAGTGCCGCAATTACACGGCACTCCCGGTACTGTTTCCGGCGTTCCGCACAGCGGTATTGCCGTAAAGCGCCGGCCAGCCGAATGTTACTCCGCGCGCTCTTCGTAGATTGCCGGCTGCATGAACCGCACGATCAGACGAGCAGCGACCTGTGTCCAGCGCATAACGCGCTCCTCCAAAAGGATGCCATCATGATCCGCGCCCTGTTTCTGGCCCTCGCATTCGCCGTTGCGGGCACCATCGCGGCCAAGGCTCAGGAGCCTGTTGTACTGCGCACCATCGATGATTCCACCAACTACATGTTGGGACTCTCGTTGGGAAAGCAGTCGCTGGAGGATCTTTTCTTCGGATCGGAGGATGCCCAACTGATCCTTGACATCGACACGTTCCTCGTCGGCATACGATACGGCATCGAGCACAGGGTAACCATCAACGACAAGGCGTTGATGGCCGAACTGGAGGTGCTCGACACCGGCTTGGCCAACATGAACACGGCAAGCCGCGTGCTGGGCACGTTTTATGGCAAGCAGATGTTCGGGCGCACGATGGACCAGATCGGCCTGAAGCCGAACGTTGACCTTCTGTTGCAGGGGATTCGCGACGCCCGCGCAGGGCACGCATTGCTCGACAGCACCGCGGAAACCATTGTGCGCGAATACATGCGCGCCACATTCGAATCCCGGATGCGCGCATACATCGATTCGCTCCGGAATGTGTACAACGCGAATCTGCCAGCAGCACGCCGTTTCGTTGCCGAACGTGCGAAACAGAAAGGCGTGAAGCAGATAGGCAACGGCGTACTGCGGGAAGTGCTGGTAAAGGGGCGGGGTATGGTTGTAGGCCGTGAAAGGAAAGGCCCCACCAGGGTTGGCGATGCCGTCATCGACGGCGAATACATGGTGTCGCTTCGATACGGCATCACCGATTATCATGGTACGCCGCAGAGGCTTGTCAGTGAAACGAGTGATGCCTGGACCATCCCGGAGCCGGATCGCCCGGAGCAGCCGAAGCCAACCCTTTTGGATTCCACCACGGCAGTGATGGAGCTTACCAGAAGCAGTATGTCGCCGGCATTGTGGGCGGCCATTCGCGATCTGCCAGCAGGCAGCACGATACGCCTGACGATTCCCCCGCTCGACGAGGCAGAGCTCGGCGACGACAATACCACGCTGGCGCCCCTGCTAGCCCTGGATGCCCAGGAGGGAAGCGCACTGGTATACACCATCGAAATTGTACGGGTCCGCTAGGTTTTGTCCGCCGGACCCAATCGCGCCTGATCAGCCGAAGGGCGATGGCGCGCACAGCAGAAGGCCCCCGCGTAATCATCGTGACGATATCGCCAAACGCGACCATATGGCGCGTGTTGCGCCTTGATGCGGACGTAGTGTGGAGAAGCATCGATCATACTAACAATCAACGTGGAGAATAACACGACCATGAAGAATCTGGTAGTGATAGCCCTTTGCTGTTTCGCGGGGCTCACGGTTTCAGCCAGCGCGCAGAAAAACGGTGGCACCAAGGAGAAGCAGGGCGGCGCGCTGACAATGAAGACATTCAATGACAGCTTGAACTATGCCATCGGCATTCAGGTGGGCAACACCCTGAAGGCTGGCAACATAGATCTCAGTGCCGATGCCTTCCTGCGCGGCATTCAGGATGTACTGAAGGGCGGGACGCCGTTGCTGTCGCAGGATGAGCTGCAGCGCTGCCTTGGCACCGCCCAGCAGCAGATCACCGCGCGCCAGCAGGCCGAGAAGGCCAAGTCCAGCGAGAAGAACCAGCGCGAGGGCGCGGAATTCCTTGCCAAGAACAAGCAGCGCAAGGGCGTGATCACCACCGCAAGCGGTTTGCAGTACGAGGTGATCACCGAAGGAACCGGCAAGATGCCGACCGATACCAACGAGGTATCGGTACACTACAAGGGAACCCTGATCGACGGCACCACGTTCGACAGCTCGATCGATCGCGGCGAGCCGGTTTCCTTCCCGGTACGTGGCGTGATTGCCGGCTGGACCGAGGCATTGAAGCTGATGAAGGAGGGCGCGGTCTACAAGCTCTACATCCCGGCGGACCTTGCCTACGGCGAGCAGGGCAGCGGCCCCATCGGCCCGAACTCCGTGCTGATCTTCGAGGTTCGGCTGCTCAGCGTGAAGTAGCAAACGCCGGCCACATCGGCCATGATTTCACAGGCCCGTTGCCCCTTCATGCTTGGTGGCAGCGGGCCTTTTTGTTGCTCCGGCACAACACCCATCGTGCCCCGCCGGGATTACCACGGCCAGCACATTTCATCATGGATACCCAGGCGCTTGAACGGGCATTTCGCGATACGGCGTATCGTGTGTTTGCACCGCACGGAACAATCGATATCAGGATCGATGTTCACAACGATGTGTTGAACACGCTTGTCGACGAACACATGGCACGCGAATGGGCCTTCATCACCGCATGGAATCCTGGCGCGGTGATCGGTGAGGACCACGATAATCTGGCGCGCAACGCAGCGCTGGCCGCACGCCTTGCCACACTCAATCATCGGTGGTTCCCCGGCGAGGGCGTTGGTCTGCACGGCACATGGCCCGCCGAACCGGGATTCCTGGTGCTCGGGATCCCGCGTGATGCCGCCATTGCGCTGGCGGGGGAGTTCGGGCAGTTGGCGATCGTTGCCGGTTACGCCGATGGTGTGCCCGAACTAGTCTGGGTTCGGCGCTAGGCGCTGCGGTTCCCGCGCCAGGCACAGCAACCCGGCCAGGCTGCCACGTGCCATACGGCGACACTATGTGTTGCCGCCGCGTTTGTTGTAGATTCGGCCACGCCCTTTTGCGCCAGCCCTTTCCTGCCAGGCCCACTCGGCCTGGCGCACGTTGGCATTTCATGTTCCCGCTCATGCTCCAGCGTTCTCGCATCGCTCTTGCCGGACTCCTGTTGCTTTCCTCCGCGATGGCAGCAACCGAGGCATATGCGCAGGCGCTTCCGAAGACTCTGCTGTGGGAAATATCCGGCAACGGGCTGGAGCGCCCGTCGTATCTGTACGGCACGATGCACCGCCGCGATCGCCGCGTGTTCCGATTCAATGATTCGGTGATGGCGAAACTTCACCAGTGCTCCACGTTTGCCTCCGAGCTGGACATGAACGCGGTGATGCGCGAGATGCTGCAGAAGTATCTGGCTACCGAGGATGGCATGCAGACGTTCATGCGCGCGGTCTCCGGCGACACCTCGGACATCACCGAAAGCGAACTACCGCTTGATGCAGCCGACTCGCTTGCGGTGACGCGCGATCGCGCCCTGCCGGACTCGATTGCCGCCGCCATCGCCGCGGCGGAGAATCAGGAGTATCGGGCAATCGAGGAGCTTGAGGATGATGACGCCAGCCGGTACACGCGCTACAGCCTGATCCGCGCCAAGGGCGTTGACCTTATTGGCGGCGGCGAGGAGTACAACGAGGGCGATCGCCCGACCGTGGTGGACAGCTATCTGTATGGCGCCGCGATGAACGCCGGGCTGCGGCTTGTTGGGCTGGAGAGCATGCTGGAGCAGCTTTCGGTGTCCGAGGAGATGACCACCACACGGCTGCGCGAGATGCCCAGCCGGCTGCGCCGTGCAATGCGACGCAACCCCCTGGGTGTGGCCGCGATGATGGCCGACTACTACAACGCGTGGGACCTGCAGGCGATTGGTGAAATCACCGAGGGCATGCTCACCGATCGCAGTTACAGCGCGATGTTCGTGAACCGCAATCGGAACATGGTGGCGCGCGCGGTGCCGTTGGTGCAGGAAGGGCCCACGTTTATCGCCGTTGGCGCCGGGCACCTGCCGGGGCCAAACGGGCTGATCGCGTTGTTCCGCGCACGCGGCTACACGGTGCGCCCGGTGATCGCCCGCTCATCCCGACCGCTGGACAGCCTCGGCATCCCCGCACCGCTTCGTAGCTGGGTGCCGGTGGAATCCGCCGAAGGCGCCTTCGCCGTGGAGATGCCGCAGCCCCCGGTGGAGTTCGATCTCTCGGGCATGGCCTCAACGTCCCCAATCTCCGCCAACGAACATGCCTTCGTATGGCCCGACCTCGGCACCGGCGTGTTCTACAGTGTGTCGTATGCGGATTATACCGACCTCCAACACGATAACGATTCTCAGGACGAGCCCTTGATCGACATGCTCGCCGCACGCGAGCTGAACGGATCGGAGATTGTGGATTCCTCCAGGCTGCGCACCACGGTACACGGGTTGCCGGCCATCGAACTGAAGATCGGCACCGAGGATGGCCGGCACATGTTCAAGCGACTTGTGCAACGCGGCCCACGGGTGTACACCATCGAGGCGCAGGGCGTAGGCCGCCATCTGAACCGCGGCGATATCAATCACTTCCTTGCCTCGTTCCGGCCCATGCCTGTTGGCAGACCACGCTGGCGCACGTTCACCGCCGACGACTCCGCGTTTTCCACGCAACTGCCGGCAGCCCCCTATCGCAACAGCGCCACGGTAGTCACAATTCGCGAGTACCGGAACGCCACACATTACGTATCGGTCGATCCGTTTTCCGGTTCGAAATACTCCATCCTCGACATCGAGTATCCGGAGTATTATCGGATAACCGATACGATCAAGTTCGTGCAGTGGTTGATGGGCGACTCCAGCCGGACGATTGCCGTGCAACGCCTGGCGGCCGGCAACGCGCTGGTGTACGAGCCGGCCGGCGCGCTTGGCGACACACACGCGGGGCGGCGCATGCGAGTGATCATCAGCGGTACACGCGTGCAATTGCTGGAGCGCGTGCGCACGCTTGCCGGCGACGCCGATTCCGGCAGCACCAGTTCCGCAACCCCGGCCGCGGAATCCAACGACGATGCGTTTTTCAACTCGTTTACGGTGGCCAACACCCAGCCCGGGCAGAACCTGTTCACCGACAAGTCCGACCTGCTGTTCCGCACGCTTGCCCGCACGTCGGGTCCGGAACGCGTGCTTGCCAACGCCGTGCTGCGCCAGTATCCATTGCGGGCCGAGCACCTGCCCCGCATCCACGAGCTCCTGCGGCAACGCTACGCCGACGACAACAACGGAGCCCTGAACGGCGGAACACGCGCCATCCTGCTTTCGCGCCTGGCCGAGTTTCGCGACAGTGCCACCATCGGGTTTATTCTGCGCCTGCAGCCGGATATCGTCTGGTACAGGAATCTGACAAGCGCCGCGGCCGAAGCGCTGTTCCAGATCGGCACACCGGCCGCCCAGGCCGGCATGATGCAGCTGCTTCAGCATGCGGTTGAACACGGGGAGTTTCCGGAGCTGCCGATGCCTGCCATTTTCGCTTCGATCGAACGCCGCCATCCGTTGTTCCCCGGCGTGCTTGCGCTTCTACGATACAACGAGTACCATGCGTCCGTGTACAGGATTGCCGCGCAGGCTATCGATGCCGGTGTTCTGGATCGCAGTCAACTTTCGCCGTACCGCGAAACCATTCTTGCCGACGCGCACGGCTTGCTGAACCTGCTGAAGGCTGCGGCCATCGCAACCAAGGACGAGAACGAGAGCGAGAACGGGAACGAGGGCGAAGACGAGGAAACATCGGATCACGAGGACGCGAGTTCGCCTGCGGAGAACCTTCAACATGCCATAACCTTGCTGGGGTATCTGCCCGACACCGCCGGCATTGGTGAGCTTCTGAACGCGGTGCTCGATACCAACGTCAGCGATATGGACCTGCGGTTCGCGGCAGTTGTGGCGCAGGCGCGCGGCGGACACCCGGTTCACGCCGAGAACATTGAGCTGATAGCGCGCGACCCGCTGTACCGTTTGCCGTTGCTGGCCACGTTGCCCGGCCTTGGGCGCGCGGACCTGATGCCCGCACGATACCGCACGCAGCAGAGCATTGCCGAGGCACAGTTCGCCGAGTGGTTGCAGGTCAATGAATATGATGCTGATGCCCGCTCGTGCGTATGCATCGGCGAGCGCGAGATAACCGTGGATGGGAAAACCGGCCGCGCGTTTCTGTTTGCGTATGAAAACCAGGGAGCGGAGTGGCGTGTTGGCATCAGCGGCCTGCAGCCGTTGGACCGCGACTGTGTTGACACCGAGGCCACGATACAGTTCGCCCCATTGGAGGAAACACCGGGCATGACAGCCCAGCAGCGGTTCGATTGGCTTGTGAATGCCTGGAAGCGAAGCATGGAACAATACAGGAACTGGCGGCCATAACGGCCCGGCAAGGCTCCGTGGCTCCACGGCAGGTTCACGCCGCTGGCGAACCGACCGGCTGCTGTTTGCGTTCGATCACCAATGCCGCGAACAACGCGCTGCCAACGGCCAGCCCGGCGCAGATATTCATCACCAGCGAGTACGTTTCAACAAAGGCCTGGTCCACCGCCGCGCGCACTTCGGCGATCCGCCCGGCCGCGAGCGTGGCCGGAATCTCAACAGCAGCCAGCTTCGGGCTCTGTAGCTCGATCGCGGTTCGGGTAGCCGGCGGCAGATCAACCGTGGCAAGACGATCGCGCAGGTTCCCGCCAAATGCGCCAACGGCAATCAGGCCAAGCAGGGCGATTGCCAGCAGCGACGACAGCCACGAAACCGCATTGTTGACACCGCTGGCCACACCGGCCTGATGCGCGCTTACTGAATTCATCACCGTTGAAGTAAGCGGCGCCACGGTAATGGCCATGCCAAGCCCAACCACCGCAATGCCGGGGAAGAAGGTTGCCCAGTACGAGCCGCCAACGCCTGTACGCCCAAGCAGCACAAAGCCAATCGCCGCTACCAGTGGGCCGGCAACCAACAGCGGGCGCGGCCCAAACCGGGCGCTGAGACTTCCGGAGAACCGGGACAGAGTGGAGATAAGCACGATGAAGGGCAGCAACGCCGCGCCGGTGGCCGTGGCCGAATAATGCTGTACCTGCAGAAGATTGAACCCCAGGAAGAAGAACATGCCGTTCAGCCCTGCATACAGCAGAAGCGTGAGCAGATTTGCGCCACTGAAGTTCCGCGAACGGAACAGCGTAAGGCGCATCATCGGCACACGCGAGCGCGCCTCGATTGCCACGAAGGCGATCAGCAGAGCAATGCCACCACCAATGCTGGCCAGTACTGCGGGGCTGCCCAATCCGCGACTGTTGGCCTCGATCAGCCCGTACACCAGCAATGCCAGGCCAACGGTTACCGAGAACACGCCGGGCCAATCCAAACGATGCGGCGCCTCCTCGTCCCTGCTTTCCGGAACGTGCCGGGCCAGAATCAGCAACACAACCGCGGCCATTGGAATGTTGATGTAGAACACCGCCCGCCACGAGAGATTGTCCACCAGCCAGCCACCAAGCAGGGGGCCAATGGCCGTGGACACAGCCGACAAACCAGACCACGTTCCGATAGCGGCGCCGCGCTCGGTTCCCACGAAACACGAGGTGATGATCGCCAGGCTTCCTGGAACCAGCAGCGCCCCGCCCAGTCCCTGCAAGGCCCGCGCGGCGATCAACTGATCAAGGTTGGGCGCAAGCCCGCACCAGCCGGAGGCAACCGCGTACAGCGCCACACCCATTGCGTACACACGACGGCGGCCGAACCTATCGCCAAGCGTCCCGCCCACCAGCACCAGCGAGGCAATCAGCAGCGTGTAAGCCTCCACCACCCACTGCACCTGATCCAGCCGGGCGCCGAAATCATTCTGCAGTACCGGCATCGCCACGTTCACAACGGTGCCGTCGATATACGCCATGCTGGAACCAATGATTGTGGCGGCAAGGATCCATCGCTTCGACCCGGCAGAAACGGTTGCGGCATTCCCGGACTGACCGTGTTGCATCATACTCTCCGGTTGATGTTGTCATGGGCATCGGCGCCAACCGTGCTGGCTGTGATGGCCCACCGGCATTTGGCGAAGATACGCCAAGCCCGGCGCCGGTTGCACCCCCGTTGCGCTACTGCCCTGTTGCCAGGGATGCTGGCGCTCGCTGGGAACGCCGTGGGCACAACGACAAACGGCCCTCCCATCCGGGAAGGCCGTTTGCAACATCGTTATTACGCAGCGCCGAAAACGCGAAGGCCTAGAACGCGTACCAGTTAACGCCGCCCTGCACCGCCACATCGTTTCCGTTGGAGAAGAAAATCTTGAGGCCTGCCCACGGCTGAATAAGCGACCGCGTATTGAACACGAAGCCGCCGCCAACATTGAACCGCAGGCGTGTATCGGATGCGCTTTGCAGCGTGGTGCTTACGTTGGAGAAGCCAAGACCAAGGCCGGCCAGCGCAAATGGCTTTACGTCGCTGCCGACAAACGAGAAGGTGTAGCGACCGTTGACATCGAGCACCAGCAGCGTTGTGTTCGGAATGCCGAACACGTTTTCAAGAGCCGGCTCGATGCTCAACTCCGGCGTTAGCGGGATCTCGCCCATGACACCAAGCATCGCATAACCATCAAAGTAGAATCCTACCTTGGCGCCAATGGCGGTAGCCTGAAGCTGTGCCTTGGCCGTGAACGCGCCGGCAAGGAAGATGCCGAGGATACAGAGCAGTACGGGTTGTTTCATTGAAGCCTCGATGTAGTAAGCGTCATTGGGATTGATCCGCGAATTTAGCAATCAGCATTGGATGCGGCACGGTTGCAATGCCTACACCTTCACCGTGGCGATCTCGTCCCACGATGTCGTGAATCGCGGACTGCGCATTCGCGGCGGGGCCAGCCATCGCTCCGGAGAACTGGCAACGGCAAAGCCGAGCTTGCCGGCACCCAGCCGCGTGTTGGTGCTGTCCAGCAGATGCATCAGCGCCTGCGACTTCTGCCGATTGCGGCCATCGAACAGGCTGGTTTGCTGATGGCCCGCCGGCACCAGTTCGGTGAACATAACACCCGCGCGCTTATAGCGGCGGCCGGCCTGGAACAGGCGCCCCACAGCCGCGGTGGCATGGCCGATCAGCTCGGCCGTATCGCCGGTTGGAACCGGGAGCTCGACCAGTACCGAGTTGAAATGTCGATCCGAATCGTAGTGGCCGGTACCAAGGAACACGGCCATCGC
This sequence comes from uncultured bacterium, assembly GCA_966128725.1. GTDB lineage: Bacteria > Bacteroidota > Ignavibacteria > OLB7 > OLB7 > JAFDZV01. The sequence goes on from CBHYLN010000001.1 coordinate 40,566, forward strand.
ACCTGCCGCGAATCCCGCCCGGCGCAGCTTTTCGGCCGCTCGCGTAGTAAACGTTGCCACCGCCGCCATCATATCGCCCTTGTTGACAATGGCCTCGGTGAACGAGCGCGTAAAACTTACCCCACGACGGGGGGTGGGCACCGCCTCAAGCATCAGGCACGGAACACCGCAGAGCTCCTGCTGCATTCGCAATCCGATAACGCCCATCGTGCGCTCAACCCACTTCCGCGAATGATTCCGAAAATCGAGAGCGGTGTGAATGCCTTCGCCTTTCAGCAGTCGCGCGTACCTGCGCCCAACACCCCACACACGTTCGATTGGCGTAAGCTGCAGCGCACGCTCAACATGCCGCTGGCTGCGCAACTCAAGAACTCCGGACGAGCGCGCCGAGCGTTTCGCAAGGTTGTTCGCGATCTTCGCCAAGGTCTTTGTGCTTGCGATCCCGACCGAAACCGGAATGCCCGTCCACTGCTTTACCGTTGCCCGAATCCTGTGCCCGCAGTTCAGCAAGTCGGCCGGCGGCACGTACGAGAGATCCAGGAACGCTTCGTCGATGGAATACACTTCAACATCCGGCGTGAACTCCGCAAGCGTTGTCATCACCCGTCGCGACATGTCGCCATACAGCGGATAGTTGGACGAGAAGACATGCACACCGCAGTCGGCCAGCATCTGCCGTATCTGGAAATACGGCTCCCCCATCTTCACCCCAAGCGCCTTGGCCTCCTCCGATCGCGCGATGATGCAGCCGTCGTTGTTCGAAAGCACAACAATCGGGCGTCCGTCGAGCGCCGGGTTGAACACCCGCTCGCAGGAAGCGTAGAAGTTGTTGCAGTCGATCAGCGCCACGGTTGATTGCATCGGTACAGCCAGGATGATTGAACTACAATGCGTGAATCACATGGGTCACCACGCCCCACACCTCGAAGGACATTTCCTTGCTGACGTGGATGGGTTCGTAATGGTCGTTGTCGGGCACCAGCAGAAGCGCATCACCCTCGCGGCGCATCCGCTTCACGGTGAGCTCGCCGTCGATAACGGCGATCACCACACAGCCATCGGCGGGCGCCAGCGCGCGATCGACAATCAACAGATCACCGGGGTGCACACCGGCGCCAATCATCGAATCACCCGAAACCCTCACGAAGAACGTTGCCGCCGGATGGTGGATAAGATGTTGGTTCAGATCGAGACTCCCCTCCATGTAGTCATCGGCTGGGGAAGGGAAGCCGGCGGAGATAGTTCCCATCGCCAACGGCTGGGAGCGTTCGGTGGACTGATCCGCGCCGTATATTTTCTCCGGTACAACGGGCATGTGTTCCTATGGCAATCTGCGTGAGCTGTGTCCGGGCAGGATGCCGGCGAACCCTGCGAATATGGCGTGGCCCGCACTCACGTGCAACGGCAACGCGCGGTTGCCACGGGGCACCGTCAACGCTGAACATGGATCAGCCGATGGAACTGAAAACACACGGCAAACTTTGGTCGATTCTTCATCTCCGCTGCCCACGCTGCCATCATGGTCGTGTGTATCGTGGGCACTTCGCGATGAACCCCGTCTGCCCCGTGTGCAAGCTGCTGTTCACCCGCGAGCCCGGATACTTCACCGGCGCAACCGTGATGAGCTATTTCCTGTGCACCATGGTGGTGGTTATCTGGCTTGTGGTGATCTACACACTGTTCCCCGAGTGGTCCGACCTGTGGGTACACGGCCTGTCGATGGCCCTGATGCTGCCGTTCATACCGTACGTGATGCGCTATGCGCGCGTGTTATGGATCACGATGGATCGCTCGATCGACATCTCTCCCTACTAAGCCAGGGGCTTTCAAGCAGCACGGCGCACCGGTATCAACCGAAGCGCCGTGCTGGAGACAATGGAAAGGAAGCAGGCTGGATATGAACGCCCCAACAGCCTGCTAACGCACTACACGCACAATGCTGGTGGCAACGGCATCGGAAGCCACAATCCGCACCAGGTAGGCTCCGCTGGCAAGCGCCGATACATCCAGATCGGCGGCATGCTCGCCGCGATCAAGCTGGCCAACCGGAACTTGCATCAACAAACGGCCCAATCGGTCGAACACCATCATCTGGACATCGCCGGGCATTGAGGTACGGAAGCGTACAAGCGCACGATTGGCGCTGGGGTTTGGCGCTATCGCGATAATTGCCGTCTGGCCATTGTCGCCGGTCACCCCCGTTACGGCCGAGGGCTCCAGATGCACCACAAACACTCGCGATTCGCTGAACGGCCCCCAGCCCGTGGCATTGTGCGCGCGAACCCGCCACCAGACACGCATCCCGTCCACCAGGCCGGTTCGCGCAACGGTAGTATCGGTGATGGTGGAATCCGCGATCGATGTTGCGAAGAGCGAATCCAGGGCCACCTCCACCCAGTACCGATCAACAGCCGGCGCCCCGGCACGCCACACAAGACGCGCCGAAAGATCGGTGAGCACCTCGCCCTGCGCCGGCGCCACCAGGGTAACCGCCTGTGGGAGCGGCAATGTCACGGTGAAACTCCACACGGTTGACCACGGACTTTCCACCAGGCTGGCACCGGCGCCCGCGCGCGCCAGCACTCGCCAGTAATACGTGCCGATCGCAAGCGGCCCCACAGGGCGCTGCACGCCGGTCTGCGTTGAGTCATCCACCAGAACGGAGGCAAACGTTGCCGACGTTGAAAGCTGAATGCGATATCGCTCGGCACCGTTCGAGCCGTTCCATCTGAGCGTTGGGGAGCTTACCGCGATCAGGCCCCCATTGGCCGGCGCTGCAAGTGTTGGCGCCAGAAGGCTTGGCGGCGGGGGAGGGGGTGTCGGCAGCGAATCACCAAGATGGATGTACCATGGGTTCATCATCTCGTCCACATACAGGCCGCGGATTACGGCATTGCCGTCGATCCGGGCGTTGCCCCATGCATTGGCCCAGTTGGTGTTCACGTAGCAGAAGCCCTTCACTTCCTCGTGCACATCAAGGAATCTGAAGAACGGATCGAACCAGGTGTACCAATCGTTGTAGCCGTCGGTGCTGTCGGCAGTGATGTTCATCGTGGCCGCGGATACCTCCGAGGCAAGCACCGGCTTTCCCTTTGCGCGCGCCAAGGAAAGGAACAACTCCGTTTTGCCGCGCGGCGTAATGCCGAACGCGTCGCTCTCGGGATAGGTGATATCGAACTCCTCGGGGAAGAACAGATCGATGCCGAACCAGTCCACATAGCCGTCGCCGGGATACCAGCGAGCACCACGCCCATCGCTTGAATCGAAGTCGGCCGCGGCTTGCGGGATATAACACCAGATGAACGCAACCGAATCGGCCGCGCCCAGCGCACGGAATCGATCGACGATTTTGCGGAACGCAAGCGGGTAGAGATACGGATGGTAGCCGTTCCAGGTGGCGTTGAACTCGAAGCCGGGACGCACGAACATCCGCCTGCCAAAGGCCTTGCAGATCAGGGCAAGGCTGTCGATCACCGCATCGTACCGGTTCGTGGTGGCGATGATGCTGTCGGTGCCGATTGCCCCGTCGGTAAGGTCGAAGCTCAGCTCCGGTATGCGCCCGATGGCGCGTTCGGTGGCCAACACGGCTCGAAGCTGCGAATAACGCGGCGTTGGCGCGCCCGGGATCTCGTAGTACAGCTTGCCGATAATGGGTTGCGTGGTGCTGTCCATCGCGGTGGTATAGGCGGTAACCTCGGCGGTCAGCCCGTCCACGCCATGATATACACGGCCCGAGTCAGGTTCGAATTTCGCGCGTGCAGCCAGCATGCTGGCCGCATCCCCGGTGCGAGCGCGTATGGCCGGCAAGTCGCCCCTTTCAGCATAACGGGCGCGGGCGGCCTCACCGGCGATGGAACGGGGAACGTAGTTGCGGGTTCGCTGTGCCGTGGCAACGGACGCGATAACAAGCAACAGCAGCAGGAAAGTAAATGGCAATCGCATGGCGTGCGTATGGACTCGTTCAATGGACAACGGAATTCGGGGATCGGCTCCTTGCGGAATGATCCCGGCATTGTCGACAAAGTAACGAGCGCCAGCGGTCATTCCCGCTTATCCACCAGCAACCCGCAGCAGCACAACGGCGTTCAACAAATAGTCCCCAGCCCCGGCTCGCACGCCGAAGGTGCATGTGGCCACGTACGTACCCTTCGGGGCACCGCTATAAACAACCGTGAACTGTTTCGAGCTGTCGGGATTGATCACCGCTGGCGCGGAGAACGTCGATAAGGACACATACGACGCCCCGGGACCGCCTATCGAAAACGAGTAGATGGTGATGGGGCTACAGGCCGACGAGCGTATCGTGCCCACGCGCTGGGCGGCCGAGGAGTCAGGCACATCAAATCGCACCGTATCCACAGTAACCGCTTTGTTGAACACAATGCCGTTGGCCACCACCGGCATCCGCTGCGTAGTGTGCTCACCGCCCACGGAATTGCCGTCGATAACGATTTCATCACTGAATCGACCATTGCTACGGGCCGTAAAATTCACCGTAACGGTGGTGGAGTCACCCAATACACCCCTGGGCATCAGCTCGATCGGAAGACGCGCCGCTCCCAACGAAAACCCCTGCTGACCGTTTGCCAGACCGATACTGTTGATAATCAACGAGCGTGCGGTATCGAGATTCCGGATGACAACCGTGCGTACGGCATCGAGGTCAACAAACGTGCACAAAAAATCCACCGAATCCGGTTCAACCGAATACAGGGTTGGGACAGACACCAGCGTATCATATGCCAGGCGCCGATTTGCATCCACATCGCTTGGCGACTGGCAGGAGAGGATCGCGGCCGATACAACCGCGCAAACAACCGGAAGCAGCCACACTGAAACGGAGCAACGCTGCATCATTGGCTCCTAGAAATCGATGGACATACCATACGTAGCGCCGACTTTCGACGTACTGAACCAGCTCCCCTGATAGCGATATCCCAACAGGCTTCCTTCGGCGCCAAGCAGCGCTCCCACACGACCAACCTGAAACCTGAAGCCCAGCAGCACGCGCGCCATCGGCCCGGTGGCCATTCCGCCGGCTATGAGCCGGGCAAACGGATGCGCGCCGGCAAGCAGCGGCACCGCGCCAAACGTCCGCTGGTACGCCGCACCGGCCCACAGGGCCAGATAGTTCTGCTCCACACGCATACGCAAACCCTGCTCCGACATGCCCTCGTACTGTTGCAGGACATGCTCCTGACCAACTTCCACACCAATGGCATTATCGCCATCCGGCGCATAGAACACTGCGGCCGCGATGTTGTTGATCGGCGGCGTGGCCAACGGCGCTATGTCAGGGCTCGGATAGGAGCGCAGCGCGGCAACGCCACGCAGGTAAAACTGAAGGTGGTCGATCGGCTCGGCCTCCGCCAGCGCGTCGGGGCTGTGTTCGGGCATCCCATCTGGAGCACGCCAGCGGCTGCCGGTATCGAGCCCTTCAGCCGGTAGAACACGAACGCTACGAAGCCGTGCACGATCGATCACGGGCGCCAACACGGCTGGCAGGGTATCGGCTCGTTGGGCGGCTCTTGCCGCACCATCAAGCGATCCTGCGTCGTTCGGAGAATGGTTTTCGCCAATCGCTGCCCGCATGTCCCGAATGTCCTGACGCTCGGTGACCCGGTTCGCGGCCTGCCTGCGCCGCGGTGCATACGCACGGGAATCTCCCCAGGCAGTTGCGGCCACGCTGCCACGCGCACGAGCTCGATCGTGCGCACGGTTGCCGTTGGCTTGATATGCCGCACCGGCCGATTGGCCGATCCCGGTCCCGGGCCGATCCAATCCGTTTGCCGATGCCGCCGCCAAACCTGCATCCAACCGAGGGGGCACCGCCGGACGATCGGACTGCTGGACCGCAGGCTGATCGTTGGGAAATGTTGCGGCCAGGCCTTGAGGCCGGACGGACGCATCCGATGGTTTCAGCAGCAGCAGCATGACACCGGCTGTTGTGATCGCCGAAACAATGGCCACGAATGCGCGACCGCGAAAGAGCCGCAACCAGAAGCCGGTGACCGCCGCTGTCACAGCGGCGGCGGGCGGCACCAGGCCTGTAGCGGCCATCACACGCGATGCGAGATAGGCGGGCGGCTCCAGCAGCGAGCCATGCAGCGCCGATCGCACCGAAATAAGTTGGCGGAGTTCCTGCTGTAGTTCCTGATTCTGTGCAAGCGAATAGAACAGCGTCGATGTTTCGACACCGTCAAGCTCGTTGTCCAGGAACGCACACAGAAGCTCTGAATATGACGTTGACTCGTTCATTGCCGGAAGAGCGTTTCGTGCAGGGACCGGTTATCGCTGCATGTCCTCAAAGTAAGGGGCCAGAATCCCCCGCAGCTTCTGCTTGGCGCGGAAGATCCGCACCCGTACAATTGGCATGGTCGTATCGGTTACCTCGGCGATCTGGTTATATGTCAGCCCCAGATATTCCTTCATCACCAACGCCTCGCGATAGTGTTCCGGAAGCATTTCGATCGCCATTTCCACCAGCCGTGTCAGCTCGGCACTATCGTGTTGTTGATGACTGTTCGGTAGATGAAAATCCTCGAGCGCAACCGTTGTGTTCGCCTTGCGACGGCGTTCGTTCAGGCAAAGGTTACGCGCGATGCGGAGCAGGAACGCCGGGGCATTGGTAAGCTCACGTTCGGAAAGCAGGCTATTGTAAAACCGAACGAACGTCTCCTGGAACATGTCCTCGGCCGCCATCGTTTCGCCCATCATTCTGCGGCAATACGTATACACGCGCGGAGAGTGCCGTGCATACAGCTCCATGAACACGGCGTGCGCATCGCTTCGCGACGAACGCAGCATTCCATGGAGCTCGCCGTCGGACTTCGTGGAGAGCGTGGATGACATTCAGATTCCCGGGGTTGAGATCTCGGTACCAGCTGTAATAACCGTTGGAAGCCGTATCTGTCACGCTCGTGGTGAAAAAAGCCCAGGCATGCATCCGGTTGGCACGTTGCGGACAATGGCCTGTAAACGATCATCCCGGAACAGCCGCAATGCCCTGTACTGCCCAGCCGAAACCCGAGATACGGCCCCGTGAAGAACCATCACGACAATGCGTAGTAAATGAGTAGGGGCACCGGTTGTGAGCCACGGTATTATTGCATCGAGAGAGGTTATGCTGATGACCGATAACCGGCGGCAGCATACGATTCGGAAGCAGTGATTGGATGAACCTGTGGATATGTAGCAGAAGAGTAGTGCGTGAACTACGCCATCCACAATGAAAGGCGAGAGAGAGAGAAGGAACTATGGGGTAGGGTCTCAATCACCACCGTGTGCAGGGCTCAACTGCTGACGGCAGGAATGTGGAATACACGCCGGAGAGCTTGTCAGAGGCAGTTTCTACGAACACAGGACCGGAGTTCGTAGGACGGAGCGGGCACGGTGGTGCCTCCCCCTATCCAAAACCAGCCTGAATGTGGCCGCCCGCTGTTCGTACCCTCGGGATGGCATTACATTCAGGCTGGATTTTTTCGTGCGGGCAGGCGCGTGCCGAAATCATTACCGGGGCGTACGCTTGCCACGGCCCCCGGGACGTGGGGATATGCCGGTAAGCCAGTGTTCGCGGGCACGCTTCTGCGATTCGCTTGCCTGGCTCCGCGGCTCGATGCGATAGGGGCGCGTATCGCGCTCGGCGATCGTCAATCGTGTGGTGCGTAGTCGCGGCCCTCGGAAGCAGGTAAGTTCAACAGTGTCGCCAGGCTGCGTTGTGCCCAGAACGCGATCCCACTGTTTGCCATCAACGCGTTGGCCGTCGATGGCCAGGATCTGGTCGCCCGCACTGATGCCCGCGATGCTTGCGGGCGAAGGCTCAAGCACATTCAGTACCCGCACAAACGGATCGGCGGCGCGGTCGCGAGCATCGGCAACCACAATCCCCGTAAAGACCTGCCGCCCGCCAGTATCGCTCACCGTTCTCCGCGATCGTGCTCTGGTTTCGGCGCGGACAAGATCAAGCCCCACGTACGCCAGGTGCGCTTCGTAGTCCATCTCCTCGGTGCCCACAATCAGCCGCTGCAGGTATTCGCGCGCCGCACGGCCTGCAACACGCTCGGTTGCGGCAAGCACATCCTGTTCGGTATAACCATTTCCGCGAAGGTAATAGTTGCCCTCTTCAGCCTCGGCATACGTGGCGCGATAGAGTTCGCGGATCAAATCATCCAGCGATCGCTGCCCGGATGTGCGCTTGCGGATCTCCAGATCAAGCAGAAGCGCCGTCACGGCCCCTTTGTAGTAGTAGTTGACGTAGGTGTTCTTGAAGTTGGATGTCGCGGCAGCCGGGTTCCGGGCGCTCAGCGCGAACCAGGTGTCGAAGCTGGACTCCCGGAGATTCCTGTGAAAGCGTCCCGGCGAACGGTCCACCTGATTGACCTCGGCAACAAGATGCTTGTAGAACTCTCGATCGTCCCAGATCCCCGCCCGGCGTACCATCAGATGCCCGTAGTACTGTGTGAACCCTTCGGCGAACCACAGAAGCGTGGTGTGATGCTCGCGCGCGTAATCGAAAGGACCAAGCTCAACCGGGCGAAGCCGTTTCACGTTCCATAGATGGAAGAACTCGTGCGACGATACGTCGAGCAGATCGGCATAAACGTCGTCGCTCATGATCGAGTCGCTCATCACCAATCGGGTGGAGGCCTGATGCTCCATGCCATCGCCCGACGCGGCATACGGATCCACGTTCACAAGGAAGTAGTAGTCATCAAGCTCGGGTTTGCCGAACGTGCTGGTATAGGCTCGCACAATCTTTTCAAGATCGGCCATATACTTGTCGAGCCGTTCGGCAAGCGGGCCACGCTTCGGCGGCAGGGGCACGCCGGCAAGGTCGATAACGACGTGGTAGGTTACCCCATCGGATTGGAATCGGCGATGGATGGGCGTCCCGATTTCCAGCGGTGAATCGATCAGTTGATCGTAGTTGGCCGCGATGAAGACCGTACTCCCCGCGCGGCGGCGGCGCTTCAACGCCGTATACACACGCCAATGCTCCGGTGCCTCAACGCGCAGCTCTATCGGCTCATCCGATCGCCCGATCACATATCCGAATACCGACGAACCATTTACAGCGGCGTGCCGATCATCGAGTTGCGAGAAGGTTCCGCTCAGCGTATCGCCGAACATGCGGTACCGAATGCATATGCTACCCGTCCCAGTGCAATGGATGCGCCACGTTCCCTTTGCTACATGCTCTGTGGCGAGCGCCGTGCCGGCTGCATCGTGCGCACGAAGCTCCTGCACATTGCGTGCGAAGTCGTAGATGAAATAGCGACCGGGCGACCACGCCGGAAACTCGAGGTCCAGGTACGGGGCACCGTTGGTTTCCAGAGCAATCTCGACACCGAACAGGTGTGTTGCAGGTTGATCAAGCCGAAGCGTGTATTGAATCATCGGGATGTTCGCATGAATACTGTGAGCGGTGGCGGCACATGCCTGTCAGACTGCTGAACAACAATCCGAGGTGCCGATGTATTTCAACAGACTGCTATCACCGCTGGGAGCACCGAATCAAGGGGTGCAAAGCTAGGAAAACCTTGCCGATCGATCGATCCTATGTACTTTGCGCAGGCGTTCACATGAACACCCTCACATACTACGGATATCATGGGCCAGCGCGGGACAGCTCTCAATATCGGGAATCGCTTCACGGCACGAACCAGCCAGCGTTTCGACGACGGATGGGGAAGCATGGAAGAGGAATCCGATCCGAAGACGGAGTTTCTGGACGATTCGTCGCGGCGGGCATTTGCCACCAACAACAGTCCGGACATCCCCTTCACGCACTCCATCAACCCGTACCGTGGTTGCGAACACGGCTGCGCGTACTGTTATGCGCGCCCCACACATGAATACCTCGGCTTCAATCCGGCCCTGGATTTCGAGACGAAGATCATGGTGAAACGTGATGCCGCCCGCCTGGCTCGCGAGGAAATGATGCGACCCTCGTGGAAGCCCACAACGGTATCGATCAGCGGCGTCACCGATCCGTATCAGCCGGCCGAACGGAAGTTCAGGATCACGCGCAGCATTCTGGAGGTAATGCTGGAGTTCCGCAATCCGGTTGGCATTGTCACCAAGAATGCGCTGGTGACGCGCGATATCGATCTGCTTGCCGAGATGGCACGGCATCGCTGTGTGGCGGTGTTTATTTCGCTTACCACGCTCGATCGCGGATTGCAGCGCAGGATGGAACCACGAACATCCACACCGGAGCGGCGGCTGGAAGCAATCCGCAGGTTGAGCGAAGCGGGTGTGCCGGTTGGTGTGATGACCGCGCCGGTAATTCCGGGTCTGAACGATGAGGAGATCCCCGCGCTTCTGGAAGCAGCGCATCAGGCCGGGGCAACGCGCGCCGGCTATGTGATCCTGCGCCTGCCGCTGGCGGTGCGGCCGATTTTTCTGGATTGGTTGGATCGCGAGGAGCCCGGCCGTGCGGCCAAGGTACGGCATGCCCTGCAGGATATGCGCAACGGTGAGCTGAACGTTGCGGAGTTCGGTTCGCGAATGGGAGGCAGCGGGCCGCGCGCCGATATGATCCGAAGGCTGTTCTCCCTGACCACCAAACGCCTGGGCATGAATGCCGTGCCATTGGGCCTTACTATCGAGAACTTCCGCAGGCCAGGCCCCAACGGGCAGATGGATCTGTTCTCGGCGTAAGCGGATTATGGCGCGCACCCGGCACGCCGGGCACGCGGTTTACACCACGGCCCGACGCACCTTGCACGTCAGTACGCTGATGCCGGATCGGCCGGTCATGGTTGGCAGCCGGCCACAAACCCACGAACGAACGCCGTATACGCTTCATCAATCGGGCGCCGCTGCGCCACACCACCTATCCCACAACCTTACCGTACCAGCCGTAGCGGCACACAGGCGGACTGTGTCTCGAACGTCAGGCAGAGGAAGTACTGCCCGGCGGGGCAGCCGCGCAGATCGGCCTGAAGTGTTGAGGCCGATGCATTACACAGGCCGCCATCCAGCACCCGCACCACACGGCCCGATTCGTCGAACATCACCAGCTCGAACTCGCCGTGGCCCGGCGTAGCAAAGGTGATGGTGGCCTGGTTGCTGGCAGGATTTGGTTCGCAGGCAACACGCAACGTGGCATCGGGCGGCGGCGTGGACGTTCCGGCATGGTACCGCGCCTCGGCGCCGGCCTCCAGATTCACCGCGCCGCGATCGATGGCATGTGCGTTTGCGCCGGCGTCGGCATCGCGCAATGGCCGCAGATGAGCCGTACCGGCAAGCTGAACCTGCTGCGTACCGTTGGTTGCGTTGCTCGGCACATCCAGCGTCCCGCTGATCACTCCTGCGCTCGTCGGTGCGTACGATACCTCCAGGTACTCCGTCTGCCCCGGGATCAACTCCACTCGCGGAAGGCTGCCAAGATAGAAGTCCGTCGCTACCGACACGCTCGGCGTGCCCAGCGTCAACGGCATCGTGCCCGTGTTCGTGATCATCGCCATCTGACGGACAACCTTCCCCGATGTCACCGTCCCGAAGTTCAACGACGGCGGACCGACCGCGATCGTTCGCGTCCCCGCTCGGCCCGTCAGGTTCCCGATCACGATGTCGCCGCTCCCCGTCGTCGCACGCACGATGCCCGTACGGTTGCCCGTGCTGCCGCCCGCTACCGGCGCGAACACCACCGACAGCGTCAGCTTCTCGCCTGGCTCCAGTGTGTCCGGCAACGTTGGCCACGGTGCGCTTGCATCCTGGGCGTACTCGCCCTTGTCCACTCCATCGATCTCCAGCTTCACGATCTCCAACGGCGTCTCCCGGATGTTCTCCAGTTCCACCGTCCCACGGTGCTGCTCGCTTGCGTCACCCCCGATCAGTACCTGACCGAAGTCGTGGCCCTGCATGTACAACCCTGGCTCACCCATACCGTAGAAGTCCACGTAGTACAGGCCTCGGTCCACGATCCCTTCTACCACCTGCATCGAGTCGTTCGTCTGAACACGCAGCGATGCACGACGCGATCCCTGCTGATGAGGCTGGAACCGTACCGTCATCGGAACACTTGCGCCAGGCGTGATGATCAAGTCTCCGGTCGCTGCATCCACCGTGCCAGTCGGCATCGTCTCGATCGTGAACTCCTCCACATCGCCCGATGTGAAGCGCATGTCGCGCAACGACACACGCAGATCACACTCTCCCGAGTTGTACAGCGTGTACGTCGCCGTCGAGCTGCCGTCGATCCGGGTGTTCGGGAACAACACGCCCTTCGGCGCGGCTGTGCCACCAACATCCGACAACCGACCGCCGTTGCCGCGACCGAACATGTCGAACCACAACAGGCCTTCGACCACGTTCTGATAGGGATCGAAGTTCGCGATGTTCTGTCCGTTGGTATGCAGATACAACCGCGCGAATCGCTTGTCGCGGCGCTGGGCGTTGAACGACAGGTACACCGTCCGCGTCTGGTTCCGCTGGATCTCCACCGGCCAGGTGATCGCGTTCTTCGGTGAGGTTGTCGGCAACACCGGCGGAGCCAGTGTCAGCACGTAATCCTCACGCTCCAGGAAGCCTTCGTTGTACTGATCACGCAGCAGCGGATACCGCGGCGTGCCCTGCTGGTAGGTTGTATCGGTAGCGAAGACATCGTAGCCGTACAGGCGCAGGGTATCGGCGCCCACGTTGGTCACCTGCATCGCGTAGGTGACGAACGAGCCGCCCATGCAGCTGTACTCGTTGCGGAACAACTGCGAGTTGCTGTCGAGGATCCGGCCATTGATCACGGCCTGGATGCCCGGCGCCTCGCTGAACGCGCGCAACGGGAACACACGGATCTCGCCGTCGGCATTCACCACCAACGTGTCGAGGATGATATCGCGCCCATGCGGGGTAAACGTGATTGTTGGGCTATGCGATTGCCCTGCGGCAAGCAGTGCGCTTGATGGCGCAATGGAGTACTGGCCACCGCTGAAACCGCGGATGGAGTACGTCACCAGCGCCGGCGGAGCAAGCGGGTTTGTGCCGATGTTGGTTACGGTAAACGGCAGTCGGCTGGCGGACGCATGGCGCTTGATCGACAGGTTTCCGAGCAGCGTATCACCATTCCGCATTGTGGAACTACCGCCCTGCGGGACGTTGCCCGAGATTGCCAGGGTGGGCGCCCCATTGCCTGCAAGATGGTAGGTACGCGTAAAGCCGAAGGGTTCCCGCACGGTAAGGTCCGCATCGCGCCGCCCCAGCGCCGAGGGCGTGAACACGACCAGTGGGGTGGAGGCCGTTCCGAGAGCAATCGAATCGGTAGCCGGAAGCACTGCATAGTCGGCCGCGGCAGGCCCGGTGACAGTGTAGCTCAACTGCGCCGTGCGCGAGCACCCCCCGGTGGTTACGGTCAACGGCGTGTACGACTGCCGGTTGCCGTGTATTACGGTTGCGCTCGCAAGCAGTGTGTCGCCATTCCGCATTGTGAGATTTCCACCTTGTTCCGGATTTCCGGTAACCGTGATCGCGCAGAGATCAAACGCGTATAGCCGACCGATCCCCGAGGGCGGAATCGCCGCATTGTCCGAGACATTGAAGCTGACGGAATTCGTGGTTGGCGAGATGCTGGCAAAGTTGTTGTTGCTGATCCATGCGCCCAACGTACCACCCTTGGTGACAACCGAGCCATACCAGATCTCGAAACGGTTCGATCCTTCGTACAGCCTGATCTGAAAGCGTGTTGTTGTGGGTTTCCCTGATCCTGGATAATCCAGCACACGATACTCGATTGCCAACACCCGGCTGCCGGGCGTACCGGTTGTGATGTACGACACCGAGCCGTCGAGCCCGGTATGAAGATCGTTCCACAAGCCCACAATCACCGGCGCGGTGAACGTCGCCGATTGGAAGGAGCCGCGAGGCGTTCTGCCCGGGGTTGCGCCCAGACCGATGAACCCGTTCGTGCATGTCCAGAACTGCGTGTAATCGATCCCGTTAAATCGGAATGCAAAACCGATGCTGAACGGGCCGCCGATGGCATCGTCGACGCCGGCAAGCAGTGCCGTGCTGGCGCCTGTCATGTCGGCCGCGCTGCCCGTGGATGAAGAAAAGACATAGGTGGAAAGGGGCTGCCCCCGAAGCGGCAACGCTGCCGCGATAACACTCGCCGTTAGAAGAATCACCACGGCAACACCATGGCGGGCGTGATAGGCCCACCACCTTCTGAAATCGTCTCTCTGCATGGGTCTGTCCCCGAATGAATGCATGGTACAACCGCGTGCCACTGCAAACACAGTGCACGCCCCATAGGTCTCCATTCGTACATGTGCATACGTATACAATGGAGAGGTGCGCCATCCAACCCCGCAGAGAGTACGGATATGGTGCCAGCACAAAGATACGACATTTGTACAAGTTTGATATCGGCATTTTGTCCCAGGCGTGTGCCGCCTCCCCCAAAAAACACGAGCGGCTCGGATTGCTCCGAGCCGCTCGTTCAACAGCTCCCTAGGATTGTTCGCTGAAAGGGCCTGCTCAGCAGGCGGCTTCAGCGACCATGGGTCATCGTGCTACCGTCAACGTCCGATCCAACGCGTGCCCATTCGACATCAGTCGGTAGTGGTACACACCGTTGGCAAGGCCGCTAACGTTCACGCGCAGCGTTGTCTGGCCTGCTTCGCGCGTGCCCTCGTCGAGCATCCGAACCAGGCGCCCGTTGCCGTCGTACAGTGCCAATGTCATGGCGCCGCGCACCGGCAGCGTGTAGGCGATTTCCACCAGGTCACGAGCCGGGTTCGGCACGCTCTGCATAAGCGCCATGCCGCTGGCATCACGAACCCCGCTTACGCCGGCAACACTGAACACCTCCAGACCGTTGCCAACGCTTCCGTTTCCACGGATCGCGACTGCTGGATCGTCGTTACGGCCACGGGTGCGAACGGCCGTACCGGCAAGCTGAACCTGCTGCGTGCCGTTGGTCGCGTTGCTCGGCACATCCAGCGTCCCGCTGATCACTCCTGCGCTCGTTGGTGCGTACGATACCTCCAGGTACTCCGTCTGCCCCGGGATCAACTCCACTCGCGGAAGGCTGCCAAGATAGAAGTCCGTCGCTACCGACACGCTCGGCGTGCCCAGCGTCAACGGCATCGTGCCCGTGTTCGTGATCATCGCCATCTGACGGACAACCTTCCCCGATGTCACCGTCCCGAAGTTCAACGACGGCGGACCGACCGCGATCGTTCGCGTCCCCGCTCGGCCCGTCAGGTTCCCGATCACGATGTCGCCGCTCCCCGTCGTCGCACGCACGATGCCCGTACGGTTGCCCGTGCTGCCGCCCGCTACCGGCGCGAACACCACCGACAGCGTCAGCTTCTCGCCTGGCTCCAGTGTGTCCGGCAACGTTGGCCACGGTGCGCTTGCATCCTGGGCGTACTCGCCCTTGTCCACTCCATCGATCTCCAGCTTCACGATCTCCAACGGCGTCTCCCGGATGTTCTCCAGTTCCACCGTCCCACGGTGCTGCTCGCTTGCGTCACCCCCGATCAGTACCTGACCGAAGTCGTGGCCCTGCATGTACAACCCTGGCTCACCCATACCGTAGAAGTCCACGTAGTACAGGCCTCGGTCCACGATCCCTTCTACCACCTGCATCGAGTCGTTCGTCTGAACACGCAGCGATGCACGACGCGATCCCTGCTGATGAGGCTGGAACCGTACCGTCATCGGAACACTTGCGCCAGGCGTGATGATCAAGTCTCCGGTCGCTGCATCCACCGTGCCAGTCGGCATCGTCTCGATCGTGAACTCCTCCACATCGCCCGATGTGAAGCGCATGTCGCGCAACGACACACGCAGATCACACTCTCCCGAGTTGTACAGCGTGTACGTCGCCGTCGAGCTGCCGTCGATCCGGGTGTTCGGGAACAACACGCCCTTCGGCGCGGCTGTGCCACCAACATCCGACAACCGACCGCCGTTGCCGCGACCGAACATGTCGAACCACAACAGGCCTTCGACCACGTTCTGATAGGGATCGAAGTTCGCGATGTTCTGTCCGTTGGTATGCAGATACAACCGCGCGAATCGCTTGTCGCGGCGCTGGGCGTTGAACGACAGGTACACCGTCCGCGTCTGGTTCCGCTGGATCTCCACCGGCCAGGTGATCGCGTTCTTCGGTGAGGTTGTCGGCAACACCGGCGGAGCCAGTGTCAGCACGTAATCCTCACGCTCCAGGAAGCCTTCGTTGTACTGATCACGCAGCAGCGGATACCGCGGCGTGCCCTGCTGGTAGGTTGTATCGGTAGCGAAGACATCGTAGCCGTACAGGCGCAGGGTATCGGCGCCCACGTTGGTCACCTGCATCGCGTAGGTGACGAACGAGCCGCCCATGCAGCTGTACTCGTTGCGGAACAACTGCGAGTTGCTGTCGAGGATCCGGCCATTGATCACGGCCTGGATGCCCGGCGCCTCGCTGAACGCGCGCAACGGGAACACACGGATCTCGCCGTCGGCATTCACCACCAACGTATCAAGGACGGTGCCGATCGAGGTTGGATGGAATGTCAGTACGGGCGTATTCGATTGCCCGGCAGTAAGCGCTGCATTGGACGGCGAGATGGAATACTGGCCACCGCTGAAGCCGCGGATGGAGTACGTCACCGGTGCGGCCGGTGCTTCTACGTTCGGGCTGATGTTCGTCAGCATGAACGGTGTCAGGTTCACCGTTGCATATCGCTTGATGGAGATGTTTCCAAGCAGCGTGTCACCGTTCTTCATTGTGGAGGTACCGCCCTGAGGAACGTTGCCAGTATAGGCAAGACGCGGAGCGCCTGTCGCAGCCAGATAATAGGTGCGAAGGAAGCTGCTAGGCCCGGAGACTGTGAGTACCGCAACACGCTTGCCTGTAGCCGACGGCGAGAACGTAATTGTCGGCACCGACGTATTGCCGGGAGTCACCGAGGGATTGGTTGGCGAGATCGAGTAGTCGGCAGCAGCCGCACCCGATATCGTATACGTCAGGTTTGCCGACGGGGCGCAGCCGGACGGTGTGATCGTGTACGGTGTGTAGTTGCCGCTGGAGCCACGCATCACGGAGATACCAGTCATCAGCGAATCGAAGCTGGCCATCGCGGCGGTGCCACCCTGAGCGACATTGCCGCTGATGCTGATGGTGCAGAGATCGAACGCAAACATGCGATTGATGCCCGACGGCGGAACGGCCGAGCCGTTCGACGTCACATAGCTCACCGTATTGGTAGCGGGCGAGATGCTGGCGAAGTTGGAGTTGCTGATCCAGGCACCAACCGTGCCGCCGGCAGTGGTCACGTTGCCGTACCAGATGTCGAAGCGATTCGATCCTTCGTACAGGCGAATCTGGAACGTCGTGTTCGTCGGCTGGCCCGAGCCCGGATAGTCTCGCACCTTCCACTCAACGGTGAGCACTCGGCTGCCGATCGAACCGGTGGTAAGGTACTGCACGTACCCGTCGTTGCCGGTATGCAGGTCGCGCCAAAGAGCTGCAATAACTGGTGCCGCAAACGACGCGCTCTGGAACGAGCCGCTGAGGTATGAGCCCGGGCTGCCGGACCCAAGCCCAATGTAACCGTTCGACGATGCCCAGAACTGAGTATAATTTGTTCCGTTAAAGACAAAGGTGAAGCCTATGCTATAGGCGCCCGATACGCCGTCGTCAACGCCCGTACCGTAAATCGTCGAAGCTCCGGCCATACTATTCTGCGTGCCCGTGCCGGCAGAGAAGGAGTATGTGGAGAGTGCCTGCGCATGCGCAACTTGTGCTCCGAGCAATAGGAGGGCAGCCGCTACGAGCGCGAGTACGGGCCGCGCCCGTTGTACTCCGTCGCGAAAGAATCTCATGTGGGTATCTCCTGGATACAAACTGTATAGATGCACCGCGCCGATCCGGCAGTACCGAGTCGGGCCCTTCTTGGTTTCTATCTAGTTCGGCATACGTATTTCGAACCAGTCGCACTCCAAAGCTCCTCGGCGTGCCGGTTCATTATCTCTTCCCACTCCGCCTCATCACGTTCGATCTTTCCGCCAATGGCGGCTACACCAGGTCTCGGCGAAGCAGCCAACGAATCGCGGAGCTATCACCAATGCAGAACTTGGTTCTGTGCTGTCAAGCACGAGCAGCCCGCGTTGGTGTACAACACCAGCACCTCGTTTGTTCCCAAACGGGCAAAGACAGCAATAGCTGCCGTGCTCTGAGGCCGTCCTCCTCCTAGGTTTTGGAGCACGGACATTTCATGCACGGCATACTCCGCAACCGAATTGCGGCAGCCGCCGACGTTGCAGGTTTTACAGGGGTCGCAGAGCGATTACATCACCAACATGTAATCGTTTCAGACCCGTCCGATGGACGAGACACCGCACAGTGTGCATCCGTCTCGCACGATACCGGTACGTGGAGTTAGGGTGTGTATCAGGGTGATTTCCGTTGCCATTATAACAAAGTATCGGGCCGAATCCAATAACGTAATCCGATCCAGTCTGAAACGAAGTGTGGGAAGGAACAAACGAACGAAGGCGATCCGAGATACTCGGATCGCCTTCGTGGCATCGTCTTTGTAAAGCCTCGCCCCGGCCGCAACCGGATTCCGACGTTACTTTACAACTGTCAATGTGCGGTCCAGAACGCTACCGCCGGCTGTCAGACGGTAGTGGTACACACCGCTGGCAAGCCCGCTTACATCCACACGCACGCTGCCTTCGCCCCGATCATGCACGCCGCTTTGCAGCACGCGCACAAGGCGTCCCTGCGCATCGTACAGGCCAAGCTGCATCTGTGAACGAACCGGGAGCACAAATCCGATTTCAACAACATCGTGCGCCGGATTCGGCACGCTCTGCATCAGGGCCATGCCATTTGCATCGCGTACACCGCTGACACCGGCAGCGCTGAAGGCTTCGATTCCGTTGCCGACCGGGCCGCCATTACCACGAACCGCGATCGATGGATCATCGAAACGGCCACGCGTACGAACGGCGGTACCATTCACCGAAATCTGCTGCGTTCCGTTTGTCGCATTGCTGGTAATGTCCACAGTACCGTTCGACGTACCGGCGCCTGATGGTTCGTACGTGAACTCGAGCACCTCTTCCTGACCAGGGATCAGGTCCATACGGGCCAGAGCCGAAACCGCGAAGTCGGCCGGCGGAGTGGAGACGCCCTTGATCTTCATGGGCATCGTTCCCGTGTTCTTGATCTTCACACTCTGGCGCGACTGCTTGCCCACCGAGAGCGGACCAAACGTAAGCGACAGCGGCGTCACTTCGATGGTACGCGTGCCGGCTACACCAGTAAGCGGAGCGTAGATCGTGTCGCCATTTACCGTGGTGAACCTGACGGCCGCCGTACGCGGGCCAGGCAAACCACCGGTGCGAGGTGCGAACTCGATACCGAGTTGCAGAATCTGGCCGCCCTGAATCACGTACGGATACTTTACGGGCCATGGCTTCAACGGAT
Source organism: uncultured bacterium (assembly GCA_966128725.1). GTDB lineage: Bacteria > Bacteroidota > Ignavibacteria > OLB7 > OLB7 > JAFDZV01. The sequence continues at coordinate 59,992 of CBHYLN010000001.1, forward strand.
CGGCGTTGAATTCAAGCGAATCAACTCCGACAAGCTTGATCTGAGTGATCAACACCGGACCGTTCTGTGTGTTACGCAGGCGCACAACACCATGGGTATGCTCGCTTGCATCGCCGCCAATGAGGGCCGTGCCCAGATCCGCGCCTTCAGGATACAGATCCTGCTTGCCCGTGCCGTACAGATCAACGTAATACACGCCACGCTCCACCACACCGGCAATCTCGCTGGTCGAGTCGTTGGTCCGCACGCGAATGCTTGCGCGACGCGAATCGATCTGTACCGGCTTGAACCGAACCGTGATGCTGGTTGACGTGCCAGGTGCAAGAAGCAGATCGCCGGTAGCGGGATCGGTCCTTGTTCCGTTTGGCGGGCTTACGATCGAGAACTCGTTCACGTCGCCCGAGGTAATCTCGAAACGCGCCAGCGAGATACGCAGATCGCACTGCCCGGTATTCCACAACTGGAATGTGGTATCACGGGTTTCACCAATCGGCGTGACCGGGAAGGTGATAGGCTGCACAGGACCACCATTGCTGGTGCCTGCAAGATGCCCGCCAACACCACGACCGAACAGGTCAACACGAAGCACGCCAATCGTATTCAATCCGCTTGTGTCGGGCGATACCTGGTTGTAGGCGTTCGTCCGCATGATCAAGCGGGCAAATCTGCGGTTCGGACGCTGCGCCACAAACGTCAGATAATAACGGACGGTCTGTCCCGGCTGGATCACGATCGGGAACGTTGCCGGTGCGTTTGCGTTGATCGGTGCGGCACCTGGCGTCGGGCTGAATCGGTAATCCTTCGACAACACGAGATTACCCGATGACCGTGCAAACGGGTAGCGCGGCGCTCCCTGACGGAACACGGTATCGAGCTGATAAACGCTGACACCCCAGATGGTATCGGCAACGAAGTTCGGATTGCTGAGGTCCAGCGGATAGGTTACATACTGCTCACCGCTGCAGGAATAGGTATTGACGTACAGCAGACTGCTGGAGTCAATACGCGTACTGCCCGTGAAGACGTTCAGCTCAGGGAATGCCGCTGCGGCATACAGAACGTATGTGCGGCTCTGACCGTCGGCAGCAACAGTAAGCTGTGCCGACTGCGGCCCCAACGACGACGGAAGTGGCGTGAACGCGATGGTTGGCGTATTGGATTGTCCCGAGCCGAGCGTTGCGTTCGGAATGATCGTGTACTGCCCGCTTCCTCCTGTGATCGTGTAGGTCACGTTCATCGAGGAAAGGTTCATCGTGCTTGTATTCGAGGTTGTGAACGGCTGGAAGTTCGCCGTCGATCCCCGGATTCCGAACTTGCCCTTCAGCAATGTGTCCAGATTGGTCATTGCCGGGGTACCACCCTGCGCCGGATTGCCAGTGATCTGGAATCGCGCCGTGCCGGTACCTGCGATGGTAAAGATGACCGAACACCCGATGGTGTTGTCGGTAACAGTCAGGAACGCCTGCCGCGCGCCAATAGCGCTTGGTCGGAAGATGATGGTGCTGTTAACCGTCCCACCGGCGACGATCGCGCCTGCATCGGTTTGATTGCCCGTGGACAGGAAGCGGTAGTCGGTAGCCGCCGGACCGCTGATCGTCATCGTGTAGTTGTGGCTTGGGCAGCTTCCCGCAGGGAAGTTGAGCGAGAATGCCGCATTCGACGTTTCGTCGCCGAGTTTCACGTTCTGCCCAACCAGAAGGCTGTCGCCAGGCGCCATCGATGGCGTCGCCAGCGGAGCATTGCCGATGCGACGGATATAGCAGGGCGTGAACGCATACACCGTGCCGGCGGGAATGAGCGCGACGTGCTGTGCGATGGCGTTGTTCGACGTCACCGAGCTGACCGTTGCCGTTCCGCCGGATGGCGTTACGCTGAGGAAGTTCGTGGTGCCGTTGGCGATGCCAATCGTCGCGGCCGTCGCCTGGCCCGAGGATGCCCAGAGCGAACCGTAATGGAACTCGATCTTGTTGGTTCCCTCGTACAGGCGCACCTGATAACGATTCATCGTGAGGCCACAACCGGCCCACCAGAACGAGTTGGCAATGTCGGCGACCTGCGTGTTGAACTCCACGGTCAACACACGGTTCGGCGCCGTGCCGCTCAGCGCATAGTGTATACCCGCCAACGGCGTGAAGGAGCAGCCGTTGGCCGCACCGCCGTTGTTGTACAGATGCTGGTGATCCCACCACGGCGCGATGATCGGATATCGCGGCGCGGCGGCAAGATCGTTGTTGGGTGTGCCCGCCTTCAGCGACCCCAGAAAAAGGGTACCGCTGGTCGACACACCGAACTGAGTATACGCCAGACAGTCGAACTGGAAGGAGAACCCGATGTTGAATGGGCCGGCCGAGGCCGTATCATTGAACTGGCCGCCCCCGACTACTGTCGTATTCGTACCCGCTATGACCGTTGTCGGGGCGCCTAGCGGCGTATAGGTCGCGTTGGTTGTCGAGAATTGGTAGTCCGATGAGAGAAGCGCCATCGCTGGCGTTGCCCCCACCGCAATCAGCGCTACAAGCGCCAACAGCAAAGCTCGAATGCGTGTCCGCTGCGCACAGTGTTCATGTGCTCGCATTGTCTACTCCTGCGGTATATGGGAAATGGAAAATTGAAAACGGCTGAATACCATACGGGCCGGAGTGAGTTAATGCCGATGGTGTCGATATGCCAGCTCAACATGCAAAGTTGAGCACAATAGCCGCTATTCGCAAATGGGGGAGCTCAACATTGCGGTGAAATTATGTTCCGCCGCAATGATAGCCTAGTACGAAATTTCCCCACATTTGGTTAGCATGCCGCATCTCGGGACCGATACGGCCAGGACAGCGAACTACTGATGAACAGGGCGGCACACCGCATGGTGCACCGCCCCTGATTAGTCTCGTCGCAACTGTTATCGAGCAATTGACAGGACCCGGCTGAGCCCATGCCCACCGCTGGTAAGCCTGTAGTGATACAGTCCGCTAGCCAATCCGCTTACGTCCACACGCACACGATGCTCACCGGCTGTGGCGAATGTGGATTCAAGCGTGTTGAGCAAACGACCGTTGTTGTCGTAAAGCGCAAGCTGTACCTGGCGGGCCTCAGTAAGATTGTACACAATCTCAACCACGTCGCGGGCCGGATTTGGCTTGTTCTGGAAGAGCGTCATGCCATCCACCGTACGCACCCCCGATACACCACTGACGCTCAGATCCTCGGCAACCCCAACGATCTGCTCCTGCAGGCCCTGATCGCGGCCGCCGAGTGTGACGCTCGGATCGTCGATCCGGCCACGTGTACGCACCGCCGTGCCGCTCAGCTGCACCGACTGCGTACCGTTGGTCCCATTGCTCTGAATGTCAAGTGTTGCCGTTGACGCGCCGGCACTGGTTGGCTCGTAGGTAACCTCGAGATACTCCGACTGGCCTGGAACAAGCTCCATGCGTGTCAGATCCGTATAGCGGAAATCCGTCGCTGCAGGGAGAGTGAGGCCAGTGATCTTCAACGGCAGGGTGCCGTCGTTCTTGATCGTTACCGTCTGGCGCGCTTCCTTCCCCGATGTCAACGTCCCGAAGTTCAGGAACAACGGGCTCACCAGAATCGTGCGCGTTCCCGCTACCGAACGGACCTTCGCTCGTACCGTGTCTCCGCTCGACGTGATCATCACCACCCAGATCTCGCGATTGCCTGGCTGACCCGTCGACTGAGGCGCAAACTCCACCTCAAGCTCGAAGTTCTCGCCCGGATCCAGCATGTGCGGGAACGTCGGCCAGCCCTTCAGGCTCGACGGCGTGAAGTCCGCTGCGTCGGCGCCCTCGATGTACAGACTGTCGATCTGCACCGGGTTGGATCGCGTGTTCTTGAATCGGACCGTGCCGAACGTGTGTTCCGGAGCGCCACCGCCGATCAATGCCGGCGAGATGTCCGTTCCTTCACCGTACAGATCGGCCTTACCGGTGCCGTACAGATCCACGTAGTACACGCCACGCTCGGTGACACCTGGGATCTCGATCGTGGAGTCGTTCGTCACAAGGCGCAGCCCTGCTCGGCGTGATCCAACTTCTGTTGGGCGGAAGCGCACACGAATCGTGTCGGAAGCCCCTGGCGCCAGAAGCAGATCGTTTGTTACCGGATCGATGTTGCTCGATGGTTTGGACAGGATGAAGAATTCATCCACATCACCAACCACCAACTCCATCCGATTGAGGCTGATGCGCAGCGGGCATACGCCGTTGTTGACGATTGCAATACTGGTATCGGCATTGTTTTTCAGCTTTGTTTCGCTGAACGTAATGGCCGATGGCAGTCCGCCGCCAATGCGATCCGAAAGCCTGCTGGAATTGCCCCGACCGTAGAGATCGAAGCTCAGAATACCCTCGACCAACAGACCTGTGGTGTCGTAACCCGAGCTGGACTGGCCGTTGGTACGGATTACCGCACGGGCAAAACGCTTGCCGGCCTCCTGGCTTACAAAGGTGATGTACAACGTTCGCGAACCACCCTGTGGTACAACAATCGGCAGTGAAACCTGATTCGCCTTGATCGGCGCTACGCCCGGCTGTGTAGTCACGACGTAATCGCGCGACGGAACCAACGCACCATTGCGGTTGCGCAGGTACGGATACCGTGGCGTGCCCTGCATGTACATCGAATCGATGCGATAAAATTCCACGGCATCGATCTGATAGTTCCCGTACCCGGTGTTCACCATCGTCATTGGGATGGTTACCGCTTGCTCGCCCGTACAACCAAAGGTATTCCGGAAAAGCTGCGAGGCCGTGTCGATCGGAACGTTTTCAACGCGAAGATCGCCGCCTGGTGCTGCCGAAATCGCAAGAATCGTAAACGTCCGAACTTCACCGCCGGCGTTCACGGTCAACGTGGCACGCTGCGGACCAAATCCGGTTGGGCTGAAGCATATCACCGGTGTTCCGGAGCCGCCTGCGCCAAGGGTGGTATCCGCGCTTATGGAATACTGACCGGTTGGATCGGTAAGGGTAAAGTCAATGAACTGCGAGGCCAGGCTTACGTTGGTCAGCATGAACGGCGTGAAGCACTGTGTTGTGCGACGCTGCACCGCGATTCCCTTTAGCAGGGTGTCGCCACTGTTCATGCCCGTTGTTCCCCCCTGAGGTACAATACCCGTGTAGTTCACCAGCGGGGCTCGTGCCGCAAGATTGAACGTACGTGTTAGACCTGGGCCGGTAACGGTCAGCACGGCATTCCGGATTCCGGTGGCCGTTGGCTTGAACGTGATTGCCGCGGTATCGGGCGCGCCCCCCGCATTCAACGTAACTGTACGGTTGGTTGTACCGGGAGTACCGAAGAAGTAGTCCGACGCGGCAGGACCGGTGATCGAGAGGTTGCAGGTGCCGCCGCAAAGGCTGCTCGACATCCTCTCCTCGATTGGACGATATACCGACTGGCTTCCGATCTGCGTCTGGAACGTGCTGAAGAAGGTATCACCATTGTTCAAGGCCGCCGTACCACCATCATTTGGCCCGGTACGTCCGAACAGCGTGAGCGTGCACGGGACAAACGAGAGAAGGGTATTGTTGCCGATCGTGTTGGTGCGGATATCGGTGTTGTCGTACGGAGTAGCGGAACTTGTGGAGAACAGGCCGGCGCTGTTCTGAACGGCGAGATAGTTGCTCGAGCTCACCGCAAGACCAATCGATGCGGACGTGTTACCGCATCCTCGGCCTCGGCCACAGACATCGCAGGCACTGACGCGCTCGTAGAAGAACTCGATCTTGTTCGAACCTTCGTACAGACGCACTTCGAAGGTCCCCCAGGAACCATCGAAGAAGTTCGCCATTTCGATATCCTTCCAACGCACAACAAAGATTCGGTTTGGTGCCGCACCCGTTGTGACATACACAACCGAGGGCTTTGAGCAACCGCCAGCACCGCCGGATATCCAGAATCCGTCCCATAACGGAGCAATGACCGGTACATTGGCCGACGAAATGCGGTTGGAGGTGTTACTGCTGACGGCAGTAGCTCCGAGGCCTATCACACCACTCGTGCTGACAGTTGCCTGTGTGTAGGTTGTCCCGTCGAAGCTGAACGAAAAGCCAATGTTCACCAACGAGCTCAGACCAAGATTCCGCCCGCCAGCACTGGTCTGCCACAGAGTTGTGGCACCTGTAATGTTGGCGGCCGTACCTGTTCCGGCTGTGAACGTATAACTCGAAAGAGTTGCCTGCGCCCTGGTGCTTACTAGCAGCAGCAGAAGCAGCACGTAGAGCACACGGTGTCCACGTACCATACTACCTCCATGAATATGTCTTCTATGCCGATATCGTCGTTTGTTTTCAAGGCTCAAGAGCGTGCGCCAACAACTGGCGTACACATAACATGCGTTGCCGCTTGGCATGTTATCCAAGAACGGACAAAGCATCCTGCCATGGTACACGTACCATGCAGCAAGCGATCTGTTTGATAACCGAGAGCGTTGGGGTGTTTGCGCTCGTTGAAGCAACGATTGACGTGATGTCAAGCGCGCTTCGAAAATGCCGATCCTGCCACGGTTTTGCAAGCGCTAAGATTGCCACAACCGGATTGGGACTGGCCAGATACAACCCTGGGCAGTCCGCAATGCGAACTGCCCAGAGCATCATCATCGATTGTCAAACCGCCGTGTAGTCATCCGACAACGCGGCGGTTGGGTCAGGTTAGTGCACCACGTTCAACTGGCGAGCAAGCACCGTGCCGCCCGTTATCAAACGGTAGTGATAGACACCAGCCGCAAGCCCGGTGACGTCAACCTGAACGCTGGTGGTACCGGCCGGGCGAATTCCAGCATCGATTACACGTACCAGACGGCCCTGATTGTCGTACAACGAGAGCGTGGCATCGGCACGCTGCGGAAGGATATACGAGATCTCAACCAGACCACGGCCAGGATTCGGCTTGTTCTGGAAGAGCATGATCCCCTCCGACGAACGAACACCAACAACACCGCTGACGCTCAGATTCTCGGCCATACCCACGACCTCTTCCTGCAGGCCCGGGGTACCACCACCGAGCGTAACGCTCGGATCGTCGATCCGGCCACGTGTACGCACCGCCGTGCCGCTCAACTGCACCGACTGCGTACCGTTGGTTCCGTTGCTCTGGATATCCAGCGTGGTTGAAGCCGCACCAGGTCCACTTGGCTCGTAGGTGACTTCCAGGAACTCGGACTGGCCCGGAGCAAGCTCCATGCGCGTCAGATTGGTGTATCGGAAGTCCACCCCGGAAGCCAGGTTCAGGCCAGTGATCTTCAACGGCAGGGTGCCGTCGTTCTTGATCGTTACCGTCTGCCGCGCTTCCTTCCCCGATGTCAACGTCCCGAAGTTCAGGAACAACGGGCTCACCAGAATCGTGCGCGTTCCCGCTACCGAACGGACCTTCGCTCGTACCGTGTCTCCGCTCGACGTGATCATCACCACCCAGATCTCGCGATTGCCTGGCTGACCCGTCGACTGAGGCGCAAACTCCACCTCAAGCTCGAAGTTCTCGCCCGGATCCAGCATGTGCGGGAACGTCGGCCAGCCCTTCAGGCTCGACGGCGTGAAGTCCGCTGCGTCGGCGCCCTCGATGTACAGACTGTCGATCTGCACCGGGTTGGATCGCGTGTTCTTGAATCGGACCGTGCCGAACGTGTGTTCCGGAGCACCGCCGCCGATCAATGCCGGCGAGATGTCCGTTCCTTCACCGTACAGGTCGGCCTTACCGGTGCCGTACAGATCCACGTAGTACACACCACGCTCGGTGACACCGGGGATTTCGATCGTGGAGTCGTTCGTCACAAGGCGCAGCCCTGCTCGGCGCGATCCAACCTGAATAGGATGGAAGCGCAGCGTGATGTTGTCGGATGCACCTGGCGCCAACAGCAGGTCATGTGTCACCGGATCAACATTGCTCGACGGCTTGGTGACGACCTCGAACTCCTCGACATCGCCGGCCACGATTGCCATTTGATCAAGGTTGATGCGCAGCGGGCACACACCGTTGTTGACGATTGGCAATGTTGCATCAACCGAGTTCTTCAGCTTGATGTCACCAAAGGTGATCGCCTGCGGCAGACCACCGTCAACACGATCGGAGAGGCGACTGGAGCTTCCGCGACCGTAGAGGTCGAAGCTCAGAATGCCCTCGATCAACAGGCCTGTGGTGTCGTAACCCGAGCTGGACTGCCCGTTGGTACGGATTACCGCACGGGCGAAACGCTTGCCGGCCTCATGCCCAACAAACGTCATGTAAATCGTGCGCGACGTACCCTGAGGTACGACGATCGGAAGCGTGACCACATTCTTCTTCAGCGGCGCAACACCAGGCTGCGTGGTGAGAACGTAATCTTCCGACGGAATCAACGCGCCACGGCTGTCACGCAGATACGGATACCGCGGGGTGCCCTGGCCGTAGACCGAGTCGATACGATAGAACTCGATCTTATTGATCTGGAAGTCGTTGTATCCAGTGTTGACCATGTTCACGGGAATCGTGATGGCCTGCTCGCCGGCACAGCTGAACACGTTGCGGAACATTTGCGAGGCTGTATCCAGCGGTACTCCGTCAACACGGAGGTCGCCACCGGGCGCAGCCGAGATCGCAAGCAGCGTAAACGTGCGGGGCTCACCGCCGGCGTTCACGGTCAACGTTGCGCTCTGCGGACCGAACCGGGTCGGGTTGAAGCAGATGCGCGGCGTGGTTACGCCGTACGGTCCGATTGTCGTGTCGGGGCTGATCGAGTACTGCCCCGTGGGATCAACCAGAGTATAGTCGATGAACTGCGATGCACCGCTTACGTCGGTCAACATGAACGGCGTGAAGCACTGCGAGCCATGGCGCGGAACCGGAATGCCCTTGAACAGGGTATCCCCGGTATTCATGCCCGTTGTGCCACCCTGCGGCACATTGCCGGTATAGTTCACCAGCGGGGCACGGCCAGCGAGGTTGAACGTGCGGGTAAGGCCCGGGCCAGTTACCGTAAGCACCGCCGGGCGAAGACCGCCAACCGTGGGCTTGAAGGTAATATCCGCTGTATCAACAAAGCCGGAACCCAGATTCACGACCTTGGACAGCGTTCCCGGAGTACCGAAGTAATAGTCGGACGAAGCGGCGCCACTGATGGTCATTGTCAGGGAGCCGGCGCAGGCGCCATCGCTCATGCGCGAGTCGAACGGCTTGTATACCGACTGGCTGCCGACCTGTGTAAGGAAGCCGCTGAAGAAGGTGTCGCCGTTGGCCATCGTTACCGTGCCGCCATTGCCCGGGCCAAAACGGCCCGTGAGCTTCGCCGTGCACGGGATGAACGAGTACATCTCGCCAATTGCGATCGCCGTACCATTCAGGTTGAAGTAGTCGTTCACCGACACGCGGCTCATCGTTGCACCACCGCCGTTTGGCGTGACGCTCATGTAATCGGACGAGCTGTTGGCAATGCCGATGGTGGCGGAGGTTGATACGCAGCCACGGAACTGATTGCAGACGTCGCACGACGACATGCGACCATACCAGAATTCGATACGGCCGGACTCGTACAAACGAGCCTGGAACGTGCCGAACGCCGGCGTGTACCACTGCATGTCCATGTCGGTCCACTCAACGATCAGAATGCGGCCCGGGGCAACACCCGTCGTGATATAGCGAACGTTGGGCTTTCCGCAGCCCTGCACACCGCCGGAGGCGCGAAGATTGTCCCAGAACGGTGCAATGGCGGGATAGGAGGAGCTTTGCAGGCCGTTGTATGGGCTGCTCGTGACAACCGATGGCCCCAGGCCCATGATACCGCTCACGCTTATCGAGAACTGCGTGTAGTTGGTACCTGCGAAGTTGAACGTGAAACCAATGGGGAACGTGCCGGTGCTCTGATAGGTGATTCCACCTGAACCAGACCGCCCGGTATACACGCTTGTCCCGTTGCTGACGTCGAACTGGATGCCAGTTCCGGAACTAAAGACATAGTTCGTTAGCTGCGCACTGGCATGCGAGGTAGCCACAAGGGCTAACACGGCCAGGCATGCAAGTAGTGATAGGCATTGCCTCATGGCAAACTCTCCTCGATGGTTTTGAGGGTGTACAGAACCTGATCGAAACAATGACCGGTGACAGCACTGTCCCGGTGAGAGTAATTAGGGTGAGCCATCAGGGCGGGCGAGGCCAGAGACGATGGGGCGCGCACCGAACACGAGCTCACAGTCGGTTCTTTGGAAGTGTAATACTACGGAACAATTGACATCTTGACAAGACTAAATCGTTAGGGCTTGGGCCGATTCCCGACAATTTTTGATAGGAACCTGCCCACTAATCTGCCATTTCGATCCCGGTTTATGTTCGCCACGATGCCAATCGATCGGCGTCCGACATGCAGGCATGCAACCCCGTCGATCGTATCAGCTATAACCCAGCATCAACAAGGGGCATCACATACCGAGCAACCCGAAGATCAAAACGCGCCCCCGACCAAATCGGTCGGGGGCGCGTGCATTGACGTAGCGACGCCGAAGCTATCGGCCCGTTATACCTGAACGCGTTAGCGCGCCAGAACCACAGGCTGGGCTTCGGTCCGGTTACCGTTCTGAACGTAGATGAAGTAGGTTCCGCTTGGAACATCCTCACCAAGATAGCCACGACCATCCCACGAGATCTTCGTGTCGCCCTTGCTCACCGTAACGGCATCCAGCAAGGTGCGGACCTCATGGCCAGCGGCATCCACCACACGAGCCGTAACGGTAGCATCCTCCTGCAACGACAGCGTCACCGTAGTGCTGCTGCTGAACGGATTTGGATACCCCTGCTTCAGCATCGTGTTAGCGGCGGCACCGGCAATGGCATTGCCAAGCAGCTTCTTCTGGAAGCCGTCGTTGTTCTGATTGTTCAGGTTGGCAACCGGTCCCCAGTACGTAAGGTTGGTGTTGCATCCGCCCGAGATCCACTTACCCCAGAAGCGGCCAACCAGATCGTTGGAGCTGCCGAGGTCGATCATGCCGTTCGGTGCAAGAACCTGGCCATGGAACTCGGTCGACGAGCCAAAATCCACGGTGTTGCCACCGCTGCAGATACCGTCGGAGCGAACGATGAACAATGCACCGTTCTGCGGACCAACGTAACCGTTGGTGCCGATCAGCAAGTCGCGCGCGATGCGCACCTTCGTGCCGGCCATCGTGTTGATTGTCACGTTGCAGGCGGCGCGGATCGACTTGATGTTGTAAATACCGTTCGAGAGATTGAGCGTACCACCATTGTTGATGGTAATGGTACCGTAGCGGCCCGGTGCCAAGCTCCGTGTCTGATTGGTGTTCACACAGATATTCGTGCCGTTGTAGTCGAAGCTTGGAATCTTCGGCAGATTGGTTGGGGCGATCACCGGAGCGGTGAACGGCGACGGACCGCCATGGCGCTTGGTAGCGCTGCTGGTGGAGCCCGTGCTGCGATTTGCATACAGATCCCAAACGCTCATGCGCGACGCAAGATCCACATAGTCGCCCATGACACGAGTTCCATCCCCAACAAAACCACCATACGTGCAATTGCCCATTATGAGGTTCGGACGCACGTTGCAGCCGGTAACCGGGTAGTTCACGCCCACATTGCCATCAATGATGCCGCGCGTGGTATCGGTACCGCAGCGCCCATCGTACTCAAGCTTGTAGTACGCAAACAGCACGAAGTCCACGCCGGCAACCAGCACATTCTTCGTGGTGGTGTACGAGCTTCCGTTCTTCGTGATCGTCAGCTTCAGCGTGAAGGTACCGAAGGGTCCGGTGAGCACATCAACCGTCGGATTGTGCGTGGAGCCGTCGATCGAGGCTGCGCCAGTGATCGACCACGTGTACGTCACACCCGATTCCGACACCTGCGAGGTGTACGTCGTCGTCATGCTGGCCATCACGGTATCGCGACCAACAATTGCGGCCGACAACACCTGGCGATAGCCAAAATTCGCCGTCACCGCCTGATGCTGTGCGTCGATGTTGAGCACGGCGCGATGGCGCGTGGCAACACCGTCGTAGTCACCCGTGGGCACGGCGTTTACGTTGATGGCCGTGGAATCCACAACAACGGTGCAATGCCCGTTACCAAGCGCTCCGAACGTATAGGTGCCGTTGGCATCGGTGGTTGTATTGTAGGTGTGATCAACCGTGTTGTTGTTGTCGACATCCACATACAGGAACAACGGAATACCGGGAATGCCAAGCTCGTTGTTGTTGAGCACACCATCGTTATTGCCGTCGAAGTACAGCGTGCCGGTAATCGAAGCCGTATCCGGCGCAACGGGGGGCGGAGCCTGCACCGGCGTGCCGGTGCTGTCAACACCCATCAGGTACGGCGTGATCTGCGCCGGGCCAGGGCCAAAGCGCATGGCGTCCAGATTCTGCAGGTCCATGCCGTAGATGTTCAGCGTATAGATGCCTGCAGGAAGCGTGTCGGCATGATAATCCATCATGTCGCGATCGAACGGCTCGGTGGAGATGCGGAACTGCTCCCACTCCAGATTGCCCGACGGGTTGCCGTCGACATAGGAGATGCCGTTCGGGTCGATCAGCTCCATGTAGATGTTCGGCGAACGACGCAGCGCCGGGGTCGGGCTGTCATCGGTTGGATTCGCCGTGGCGGTATCACCGTTGGCACAGATGATGGCACTGTGGGCAACACCCTCGGTCACAACGGACGTACCTGCCGGCGCCCACGATGGGATGCCGCCGGGCGTGTCAACGTCGTCCTCGTCCACATTCAGACACTGATAATCGCCGTAGTCGAAGTCGCCGTCCCATACGAAGAACTCGTTGAGCGAGGTCGGAACGTTGATGTAGAAGGTCCAGTTACCGTCGTATGTGGTCGGGGTAAGTGTTGGATAGTTGGGGTAAATGACCTGGGCGCTCGGGAGATTCGGCAGCGGCGCCGAAATCGAGAAGGCCTGGCCCGGACGGAGATAGATAACGCCGTTGGTCCGGAGCTTGAAGTTGCTCCAATGCGTCACCGAGAAATCGGTGGTACGGATCCGCAACACGTAGTAGTAGTTGCCGCTCGGTGTAAGCGCGCTCGATGTGTTGTTGACCGTTACGTTGTACCACGCGAAGTCCGGCATCGAGGTTCCAAGCCACTGCCCAACCTGTACCGAGCCGGTACCATCTCCGTTGGGATCAGCATACAGTGTGTATTCAAGCGGAACCGTGCCGATGTCGAACTTCCCCCCCGTTTCGCCGTCGAAGATACCGATCTGCACTGTCGACGCATTTGCCGGCGAAACCACCGTCATGGTGATATCCTGCCCCGATAGAGTATTGATACCGGCGCCTGCGATCGAGAGGAATCGACCATCAGTGGTATCACATGTCGGGAAGCAGGTGTACGCCTGTGAGTATGCGGTCGACGTGATGACGCTTATGCCGGCCGCCATGATCAGCGACGACAATAGCAGGTAGCGGCGCACGTGTTGCCACGTCCGCCTGGGCTTTTGGACCATGAAAGAAATCCTCCGGGTTGTCCCTGCAACGAAAAGCGTCCCCTCTCCGCGCTGCAAGGATTGTCTGTGATTATGTAATAGCCTGCTGACGGCGGGTACTGCCGCTTGCAGAAAGGACTACCATCTTTGGGATTACGCCACGCAACGGATCCTGGGCATGGTTCCGTCTATGCGTCGGCTAAAGGGATAGAAGAACTGAATGTCGCCTGATAGGGAATCGAACCCAGGCAACCCAACGGAACATCGAACATGATGTCGATGAGAGCGGAAAAGTATCAGCGGAGTTCAGCCACTGAGGAGGGGGAATATTGGCGAGCTCGAACGTTGATACAGATTCGCAATATATTGCTTTGGTTGACAAGAGCAAGCCGCTGTTTGATCGGAACACGATTTTATTCGCGTAATGTTCCGGACATGGTTGTGGTGCCGATCGTGGGCTGGTTTGGCCTGCAAGAGCGCTGCACGGCGGACAACGGTGTCTGGCAAACACGTGCCGACGTTCGGAATCCACCGTCGCTGATACTCCAGGAAGATACAGCCGCGCAAAAGTTTCGCTTTTCTATGTCGGGCAATGTCGGTAAGATTCCACCGACGATGTAATGGGTTCCGGCATGGCTTCTCGACTTTCGGCAATACTGATAGCGCTTGTTTGTTGCGTTGGCGTTCTGCACGGGCAGGAGCCGGAGGCACAGACCGGTGTTACCATTATGTCCCGCAAGGGAAACTCCAGCGCGTTTGTCATAGCACGCGTGAAGTACTCTGGCGGCGGAGATTGGTATAACGACCCTTCGGCCGAAGTCAACATGCTGGAGTATCTTCGCCGCACCACCGGGATCAACGTTCGCCCCACGTTTGAATTTGTTGATCTGGGGACCGATGCGGTATTCGGCTACCCCATGTTGTTCCTGACCGGTCACGGCAACGTCAGCTTCTCCGAGTCGGAAGTGCAGCGGCTTCGCGCCTACCTGCAAAGCGGCGGCTTTCTCTACGTCGACGACGATTACGGGCTGGACACCTCCATCCGACGCGAGCTTCGGAAGGTGTTGCCGGGCCAGGAGCTTCAGGAGCTGCCGTTCTCACACCCCATCTATCATTGTTATTACCAGTTCCCGAACGGCCTGCCGAAGATCCACGAACACGACAACAAGGCACCCAGAGGATTTGGCCTGTTTACCGAATCCCATCGCCTGTGCGTGTTTTATACATACGAAACCAACCCGTCGGATGGCTGGGCCGATCCGGATGCCCACAACGATCCGCCCGAACGGCGCGAGGCGGCACTGCGAATCGGCACCAACATCATCGTGTACGCGCTCACCAACTAACCGCACACGATTCGGCCCGTTTCTTTCGCTATATCCCTAATCATCCCCCCGGTATCATCCCGATTCGAGAAAAGTTCGGAGTTATGCGCGGTGATAATTGATCCGCCCAACTGAGATAACCGCTTCGGTTACCTTGGTAGCATATCTCGCCACCAAGCGGCCACACGCTGCCTGGTGGTGAAAAATGAGGGGGCGAGGCGGGCGTAATCGGTTTGAACGGCTTTTGTGGTCGCTCCCCGTTACCTTATAACAGAACCATTGATGGCAACGTTGTGCCATCTACAGGTTCCGAGATCGAAATCGAACAACAACTGTATCTCACCTCATTCAATAGAGGAGTACGACTAATGAAACAACACTACGCAATGCGCATCCCGGCGCTGCTGGTGCTGTGGTTGGTGATGACGGCGGCCGCATCGGCACAACTGGTGGTGCGCGACGTGATCGCAAGCGGCCCAACAGCCGCGATCGGCACCAATGTTGCTCTGGTAGGCACGATCGGCCAGACGCTGATCGGTGCGGCATCCGCGGGCACAACCGCAGGTGGTTTCGGATTCTGGTATTCGATCAGCGCGCCCGAGCCGGGTGCCGTTCGCGAGGAGCGCCTGGATGGGGCCAGCGCAGCCGCCTCGCTTCGCTGCTCGCCGAATCCGTTCTCGACGCAAACGGAAATCCGCATGACGATCCCGTCGCGCGGGCATGTGGTTCTCTCACTGTTCGACGCGGCCGGACGCCTCGTTGAAACACTGATCGACGGTGATCGCGAAGCAGGTACCATCGCCGTGCAATTGGGCGCGGAGGATCTGGCGTCGGGCAGTTACACCGTACAGCTCCGATCCGGCAACACCCACCAGGCAATCCGCCTGTCCGTGGTGAAGTAACAAGCGCGGGAACAACTCGACATTCCCCGGTAACGACGACTATCCAGACTGAAAACCATACTCAAAAGGACACTACGCACCATGGCTACGAATCGTCTTCGCACGCTTCTGTTCGCGCTGTGCGTCAGCTTTGGGCTGACCGCAACAAACGCCTACGCTCAGATTCCGCGTCAGATCAGCTATCAGGGCATCCTCACAACCACTGGCGGATCGCCGGTTGCCGATGGCTCGCATCAGATCACGCTCCGCATCTACAACGGCGGCGGCAGCGTTCTGTATACCGAAAACCAGACCGTGAACACGCTGAAGGGCCTGTTCAATATCATGATCGGCTCGGTGAACCCGATTCCGGGCACGCTCACGTTCGATCAGCCATACTTCCTGGGAATCTCCGTTGACGGTGGCGCCGAGCTCACGCCGCGCACGCCGATGGCCTCGGTACCCTACGCACTGAACGCCACAACTATTAACGGAGTGAGCGGCGCCATCACCCTGCAGGGCGATGGTGGAACCACGATCAATCGCAGCGGCAACACGTTCACGATCAGCTCCACCGGCGGTGGCGGCACTGGCATTCAGGGTGTGCAGAGCTCCGATGGCTCGCTCATCGTCGCCAACCCGAACGGTCCGGTAGCCAACATCGGCATTGCCGACGGGGCGATCACCAACAGCAAGCTGGCCGACAACTCGGTCACGCCTACCAAGATTCTCGACGGCTCGGTGGTCAACTCGAAGATCGCCAACGGTTCGGTGACCCCGGCAAAGATCAACAGCTCCGGCGCCTCGTCGGGCCAGGTGCTTACATATGACGGCGCCAATGTGGTATGGAGCACGCCGGCAGCCTTCTCGCTCCCGTACTCGGGAACGATCAACAGCGCTACCGACGCATTCGCGGTAACCAACAGCGGCACGGCCCGCGCCGGTTACTTCCGCAACTCGAACACCGCGGCCACGGCCAGCGCTCTGTACGGCGAAAGCAACCACTCCTCGCCGTCAACAACCGTTGCAGGCGTTGAGGGCAAGAGCACGAATGGCTTTGGTGTGATCGGAAATGGCGGTGCTGCCAGCTCGGGCATCTTCGGCCGGGTGATCACTGGCCCAACCGCAGGCGCGTTCTATGCCGGCACGGGCGTTAGCGGCTTCAGCGATAACGGCCACGGCGTGGCCGGTGTCACCTATCATGCCACTTCCAGCGGCATCTACGGCTCGGCGACCGGCACCGGATACGGTGTCCGAGGCACCAGCACGGCCGGCGGGGCGGGCTTCTTTGAGATCACAACCGCCGCCAACACCAACAACGCTCTGGAAGGCGCAACCAACGGCGCCGGCGCCGGCGTCCGCGGTATCAACAGTGCTACCACCGGCTCCACCACCGGCGTGTTGGGCGAAGCAACTTCCACGTCGCACGGCATCGGCGCCACCGGCGGTGTAAGCGGTGTGGTGGGTCGTGTTACCCCCACGACGCCCGGCGGTTATTCGGCCGGTGTACGCGGTATCAACAATGGCACCAGCGGCACGGGCATCGGTGTGATCGGCTACCAGGGCGGCTCCGGCTGGGGCGTTTACGGCGAAACCCCGAGCGGCTTCGGCGTGTACGGCCTGTCCACCAACAACTCGGCGGCCAGCGTCGGTGTGCGCGGTGAGACCTTCTCCACGAACGGCATCGCTGTCGAGGCAAAGTACTCCGGCACAGGCGTCGGCGTGGCTCTCGAGCTTGATAACGGCGCCATCCGTGTGGCCGGCGTCAACAAGGCAGCGTTTGTTCACACGGCAACCCCGGCCAACAAGCTGAGCGCCAACGGCACGGATGTCGACAACCCGATGTGCAATGGCGACGCAAACGCCATCCTGATCGTGACGCAGAAGCTGAACCCGTCGGGCATCGTGTACAACAACAGCCCGATCGGTGTGTACTACAACACGGTCCGCAGCAAGTGGGAGATTTTCAACGAGAACAACGTTGCCATCCCCAACAACGCACAGTTCAACGTGCTTGTGATCAAGCAGTAAGAGCTGGTTGCGTGGCTCGGAAACCGAGCCAGCATTGAGATCGGCACGGGTTGCATGCATAACATGCAACCCGTGCTCCGTTTATGGCCCCGCGGAAGCGCCACACCCTGCGCAGTATCACGTTCTCACAAAGCCACAGTCACAAGCCACCACGGCACTTACAGCGCCCAACTCCGGGATTCCCGTGCATCACCCCCGCATTGCTCGCGCCCGCCCACGGTAACCGTGGCTCAATCCAAGGCCGCCACACCCAGCAATTGGCCTCAGAACATCCCGCTCATCAACGTGATCGCCGCCTGTTAAGCACTTTTTTTTCATCGATTTCGGTTGTGATCGCTCCCCGCCGCCTTTGTGGTCACCCCCCGCTACCTTGAATAGCATAAGCAACGCAATCAACCCAAACCGCCAACTCGGTTGTTGCCGGCCCGGGGATGACCACAAATCGCTGACGAAGCGTACTCGTTCAAGGAAATGACAATGACACATCGAACACGAATACTGGGCACGGCATTATGTGCATTTGCATGTACTACCCTGGCGGCAACGGCACAGTTGCAGGTGCGGGGCCTAATCGGCGCGGGCGGCACGGCCGCCGTTGCCGGCACCACCGTTGTGGCCGGCACGGTTGGCCAGGCATTGATTGGGCCAACAACTGGCCTGGGTACTACGGCATGGCAGGGATTCTGGTACACGATCGACACAGCCCCAATCGCCGGCCTTGAAGACAACGCCGCGACGAACGATGCCACGGCCGCACTTCTGTGCTCGCCCAACCCGTGCGCCGCGCAGACAACCTTCCGCATACATCTGACGCGCGGCGGCAGCGTCCGCCTGTCGCTGTTCGACGCCCTTGGCCGCCATGTGCGCACGCTTGCCAATGGCGAATACGAAGCCGGCTCGCACAACGTTCCGGTGTCAACCTCCGAACTGCAGAGCGGCAACTACGTTGCGCGGCTCGAGGCCCCAGACGCCAGCCATGCCATACGGGTAATGGTGGTGAAGTAGCCGCGTCAACCACGGCTTCGATCAAACGAAAACGTTCCTTACACACTTAATACAACAACACAAGACAATGACAACTTCACGCATTCGCTCGCTCGCACTCGCGATCGCCTTGGCCGGCACAATGGCCACAACCACGATGACGGCACAGGCGCCACGTCAGATCAGCTATCAGGGGGTTATCAGCACGGTGGGCGGCTCGCCCGTTGCCGACGGCAATCACACGGTGGTGCTGAAAATCTACAATGGCGGCGGCACCGAGCTTTTCAGCGAAACACACAATACCACAACCGTCAAGGGGCTGTTCAACATCCTGATCGGTTCGGTGACCCCGTTGCCCGGCGCGCTTACTTTCAACGAGCCATACTTCCTCGGGATCACGGTTGATGGTGGCAGCGAGATGTCGCCGCGCACGCCGATGGCATCGGTGCCGTACGCACTGAACGGAACCACCATCAACGGCGCATCCGGCGCAGTTACGCTGCAGGGCGGTGGTGGCACCACCATCAACCGCGTGGGCAACACAATCACCATTTCCTCGGCCGGCGGCGGCGGCGGGACCGGTATTCAGGGCGTACAAAGCTCCGACGGTTCGCTGGTTGTTGCCAACCCGAATGGTCCGACCGCCGATATCGGCATCGCCGATGGCGCCATCAGCTCCTCCAAGCTGGCGGCAAACGCGGTCACCAGCGGCAAGATTGCCTCGGGTGCCGTAACCAACGACAAACTCGCCAATGGCGCGGTGACCAGTGCGAAGATATCTGGCACGGGCGCTTCGGCCGGGCAGGTGCTCAGTTATGACGGTACCAACGTGGTGTGGGCTTCCGCCGGCGGCGGCTTGACATTGCCATACGCTGGCAACTACGCAGGGGCAAGCGATGCCTTCGCCGTGACAACCACCGGCACCGGACGCGCTGGTGCGTACACGGTCAACAACGCCGCCAGCCTGTCGGGAGCCCTTGAAGGCACCAACAACAGCACTGCCAACGGGGGCGGCGCCTTGGTTGGGGCAAGCGGCCTGCTTGGTCGCATCACGCCGACAGCACCGGGCACATATTCGGCCGGTGTACGCGGTATCAACAACGGCACCGGCGGCAACGGTATCGGCGTCGCGGGCTATCAGGCCGGCAGCGGCTGGGGTGTCTACGGTGAAACGCCAACGGGCGTCGGCGTGTTCGGCAACGTGACCGGAGCCACGGGCTCGGGCATCGAGGCCTTCAGCACTGGCGCAGGAACGTTTGGCCTGCATTCCGCCTCGAACCTGGGCACCCCGGGATCGTTCCAGACAACTAACCCGGCCAATACCAAGAACGCCCTTGAAGCAACCCAGATCGGCACCGGACGCGGCCTGTTCGTAAGCCTTACGAACGCCACCAACGCAGCCGCGGGCATCGAGGCAACAACATCCGGCACGGGCCGCGCTGGCCTGTTCACGCAGACAAACACAGGCAACACGGCCATCGCCCTCGAAGCCACAAACGCCAGCACGCAGAGCGGAAGTGGCCCCGCCGCAGGCCCAAGCGCCATCGTCGGGCGTCTGACGGCGGGCACTGCAGGCGGATACTCGGCCGCAATCCGCGGTGTCGTGACGGGCACTGGCTCCACCGGCATCGGTGTGGTCGGCTATCATCAGAACGGCGGATGGGGTGTGTATGGCGAGAGCGGCACCACCGGACGCGGCGTATACGGATACGCCCCCGGCACCAACGCGGAAGGCGTGCGCGGCGAGGCCGGCGGAGCTTCCAGCTACGGTGTCAACGCTGTATATAGCGGCGCGGGTACGGGCACGGCGCTCAACATCGAAAACGGGGCCATCAAGGTAAGCGGCTCCACCAAGCCGATCTTCGCGCATATTGCCACGCCTGCCAATACGACCGGTCACATAACCACCATCGACAATGCGCTGATCAACGGCGACCCGAATGCGATGGTGATCATTACCCACGTGTATGGTCCCGGCGCCAGTGCCATCTACGACACCAAGGTCGCAAGCATCTGGTACGACTCCAGCATCAACAAGTGGCGAATTTACCACGACGACCTTACGGCGATCGCGGCAAACACGAAGTGGAACGTGCTTGTCTTCAAGCAGTAAGTTTCCGCACCAACAACCGAAACGCGAGGACGGGGGCCTGATGCAATGCATCGGGCCCTGTCGCATGTTTAGGGCATGCGACCAACCGTCCACAATGGAACGTGGCAGACAAATCACCGCCGTCGCCATGATAGTCACCATACTGACGCCCACACAACCGGCACCGACTTCCTATATTACCAGCTTATAACCTCGGCAAACCCTTCACGGCATCGTACACAGCATGAGCCTACGTCGATACCTTCTCCTTATCACCCTTGCGTTTCTTGCCACGTCAGTACTACGGAATGATGCCCTGGCCCAGACGCCGCGTGTCATCGGCTATCAGGGCGTGTTGCGTAACACATCAGGGCCTATTTCCGGTGCGCATTCCATCTCCGTACGGCTGTACAACGCCAACGGCGATCCGGTGTTCACCGAGTCGCATAGCGTGGTGCTTGGCGCCGACGGGCTGTTCAACCTGCAAATCGGATCGGCAAACCCGTTCCCGCCATCGCTGACATTCAACGAGCCCTACTGGCTGGGGATAAGTGTGGATGACGGACTGGAGATGTCGCCACGCGTACAGCTGAGCGCGGCGCCCTATGCACTGAACACAACGCGCCTGAACGGTCTTGACGGCAGCGTGGTTCTGCGTGGGCGCGATGGGATCACGGTGAGCGAGGAAGGGAACGCCATCACTGTGGGCGCCGAGAACCTGCGCCTGAAGCTCCCGTATGCCGACAGCGTTGATGCCGCCGAATCGGCATTCACCATCATCAGCACCGGCCCCGGGCGCGCCGGGTTGTTCGCCGTGCATGGCCCATCGAGCGTTGATGCTGCGTTGGAGGGCATCGCCACCAGCCAGCGTGATGCCGGCGGCCTTCCGTACAATGGCGTAACCGGTGTGCTTGGTCGCGTAAACGCGGCCGCAGGCGGGGCGTATGCAGCGGGTATCCGCGGTGTGAATCACTCGTTAACCGGGGATGGTGCCGGTGTGGTAGGATACCAATCGGGAAGTGGATGGGGGGTGTACGGCGAGGTGCATGACCATGGGATCGGTGTGTACGGATACGTGCAGGCAATGAATGCCGTGGGCGTGCGTGGCGAAGCCATTGCCAACAACGCCGTGGGCGTAAGCGCGGTGTTTTCCGGCCCCGAACCGGGCACGGCGCTTTCGATCACCAACGGCGCGGTTGCGGTAAGCGGCACCAACCGGCCTGGCTTCGTGCACGTTTGCTCGGCCGCGAACCGCGTGGATTCGAACATCACCGAACTGAACTATCCGTTGCTGAACGGCAATGCCAACGCGGTGATCATCGTCACGCATCAGATTACCGTTCCGGCAGGCGGCGGCCGCCCCAGCTCTCATAACGCGCCGATCGGCGTGTACTATGACGTATTCCGCAGCCGGTGGCAGATCCACTATGAAAACGGCGCGACAATTCCGCTGGACACCAAGTTCAACGTGTGGATGGTAAGCCAGAAGTAGCACCGCACTCCGGCAACCCAGAGGCAACGTATTGCCACACCGAGCGATACGGCCACCCCTTACGCACAAACGCTCGCCGGGCAGGTTGCGAACAACCGCGCGGCGAGCGTTTATCATGATGCTGGCAGGTTCAACGGTCCGAAACCCGCAACCATTTACTCCACCGTGACCGACTTGGCAAGGTTCCGAGGTTGATCAACGTTGCATCCACGATCAACAGCGATGTAGTAACTCAACAACTGCAACGGGATCACGTTGAGGATGGGCGCAAGGAAGGGAAGCGTTCGCGGCACGTACACGGTGTGCTCCGCCAGCGACTCGATGCGTGTATCGCCCTCGTTGGCAATCGCAATCACCCGGCCGCTGCGCGCCCGCACTTCCTGGATGTTGGAGATGATCTTCTCGTAGATATCGTCGTCCGGAGCGATGAACACCACCGGCATGTTCTCGTCGATCAATGCAATCGGGCCATGCTTCATTTCAGCAGCCGGATATCCTTCGGCATGGATGTAGCTGATCTCCTTCAGCTTCAACGCCCCCTCCAGCGCAACGGGGAAGTTGTATCCACGCCCCAGGTACAGGAAGTTCCGCGCGCCCGCGAACTGGTGCGCGATCGCCCTGATTTGCTCGGCGCTCTTGAATGCTTCTTCCACCTTGGCCGGTAGTTCCTGCAGCGAGCGCAGTATCTGGGCCCCTTCGGCGGCGCCCATCCGGCGCATCCGGGCCAGCTTCACGGTCATCAATGCAAGCACCGTAAGCTGCGACGTAAAGGCCTTCGTGGAGGCCACGCCGATCTCCGGCCCGGCATGCGAATACACACCGGCATCGGTTTCGCGCGCGATGGTGGAACCAACCACATTGACAATGCCGATCGTGGTTGCGCCACGCCGCTTTGCCTCGCGCAGCGCGGCCAGGGTGTCGGCCGTTTCGCCGGACTGCGATATGGCGATCACCAGATCATCCTTGTAGATGATCGGGTCGCGATAGCGAAACTCGCTGGCGTATTCAACCTCGGTTGGGATACCGGCATACTGCTCGAACATGTATTCGCCAACCAGCGCCGCATGCCACGATGTACCGCAGGCCACAATGATGATGCGCCGTGCATCACGCAGCTTGTCCACCACGGTTCGCAGGCCGCCAAGGCGCACGGTGCTCTCGTCCAGTTGAAGCCGCCCGCGCATCGCATTGCGGATGGTATCAGGCTGCTCGAAGATCTCCTTCAGCATGAAGTGCTCGTAGCCGCCTTTCTCCAGCTCCTCGATGTCGATGGTAATCTCCTCGACCTCCTTGGTCACCGGCACATCGTCGATGGTTTTGGTGGTATACGTCTCCCGCTCCAGTATTGCCATCTCGCCATCGGTGAGATAGATCACCTGCCGCGTGTGCTGCACGATTGCCGAGGCATCGGATGCAAGGATGTATTCACCATCGCCGATACCGATCGCCAACGGCGAACCGTTGCGTGCGGCATAAATGCGGCCCGGCTCAAGCGTGCTCACCATCGCCACGCCGTAGGTGCCAACCACCTGCTTCAGCGCCAGCCGGAATGCGGTCTCCAGGTCATGCCCCTTGTCGTACACGGCACGCACCAACTGAACCAGCACCTCGGTGTCGGTCTGAGTCTTGAAGCTGTACCCCTCGGACTCCAACGTCTTCTTGATGGTCGCGTAGTTCTCGATGATCCCATTGTGGATCAACGCGATCTCCTGGCGTTCGTCGGTGTGCGGATGTGCGTTCACGTCGTTCGGCTCACCGTGCGTGGCCCAACGTGTATGCCCGATACCCACCGTGCCCGCAGGCGCCGAGGCGCCTATCAGCAGCTCCAGCTCGGCCACCTTGCCGGCTTTCTTCCGTATGGTAAGGCCGCCGTCGATGGTGGCAACACCAGCCGAGTCGTACCCGCGATACTCAAGTCGCTTCAGCCCGTTGAGCAACACAGGCAGCGCCTGGCCCGGGCCGATATATCCCACGATTCCACACATGGCAATTGGATTCTAGTGTTTCGAAATGCTTATGAAGATACACATTCGGGTGTGAGTACGCCCCGCAGGCTCGGGATCCCGGCATGCCGTGATCAACGCCGACAACCACATCGCAGCCAGCGCCTGCGCCGCAGTTGCGACCACGTCCAGACGCCGGAGGGCTGCGCATGTTCCATCGGCGGCCCCATGCCAAAGCCCGCCATGGGACGTATGGCACGGCAACGTGTTGTTATTCCGCAACGCGCATTCACGCGGCAACATCCTTTCAGGTGCATCACGCACGCCGTAAATTCACCGCCGGTTATTCCTCGTTCGTTTCCCTCACCGCGCACGGAACCGTCCGTTGCCGCTTTCGGCCAGCACACCATGCAGGCACTCGTCGACTTCCTCAATCACGGCGTACTACCATTCACCGGCCGCACGGCCGAGTGCCAACGGATATTTGCGTTCTGGAATTCGACGGTTGAAGCGCAGTGGATGCGCGCCGCACTGCTGGTTGGCGAGGCCGGTTCCGGCAAAAGCCGATTGATCGAGGAGGTAACACCCACAATCGCCGCGGCCGGGGGCGTTGTGATTCATGCGAAGCTGTACCCGGAGTCGGCTACGTCCGTTGCGCCGGTACTGGCCCAGGCACTGTGGTACGCCGAGGGAACCAGACGACTGCTGAAAGGCGAACCCGAACCCAGCTTGAGCGCCGTTGCAGCAGCGTTGCGCCGCATCTCGAGATTGCGACCAACGCTGCTGGTGATCGAGGACATACATATCCTGAACGGCGACGCTCTGGCGGAGTTCGCCCATCTGCTGGAATCCCTTGCCGACGAAATTCTATCGGTGCTGTGCGCCGCGCGGCCGGTGGAACTGGAGGCCCGGGGCATACTGGAACGCTATCTCACCGAGGAGATCGAACTTGAAGGCCTGCCCACCGCCGAAATCTCCGAGTTGTGGCGGCGCGTGTTTCAAACCGAGAGCAACCCCGACGTTGTTGCGCCGCTGGCACAGGTAACGCGCGGCAATCCGCTGGCGCTTCGCTCGGCATTGCGCGGGGCACTGCGAGGCGACGCATTAGTGCGCGACGATCCAACCGGCCAATGGCGGCTCAAGATTCCCGCGGGCGCGTTTGTACGTAGCCTTCAGCGAAGCGTGGGCTTCCTTGCCGACGGAATGGCCGCCCACCTGAGCCCCGAGGAAAAACTTGCCGCCGAGCGCCTTGCCACACTGGGCGAAGTGTTCGCCGCCGAGGCAGCGCAGCTGGACCAACTTACGTTCAAAGGGATTGTTGTTACCGCCCGCGTGTCGGCGCCGCCGCTTGATGCCAACGCGAGCGAGTACCCGCTGTTTGCGTTCACGCATACACTCCTGCACCAGCATCTTGTTGCCGGCGCAACAGCCACCGCCAACAGCCTTCTGGCCATCATCGCCGATAATCATCCGCTGTATTCGGTGTTGCCGTTTCAGATGATTGCCGCATTGATCAACGATAACGAGGTCGTCGATTGCTCGGCCCTGCGACGCACGGTTGAACGCGCTGTTGCGGTATCGGCCTCGCTTGACCGGGGGCCTGATTGGAAGCTGGCGATGAATGTGTGGGATGTGGCCGCCACCCTGGTGGAACGCACCAGTGCTACCTGGTCCGCAACGGATCTAGCCGATCTGCGCGCGCTCCTGCTTGTGCAGAAGATAGCCCTGCATCGGCGGCACGATATGACATCCGAATACGAAGGAATGGTCAACGAGCTTCTGGCCGCCACCGAGGCGATGATGAGCCAGGGAAGCGTTGGACTGCTTCGCCATCGCCTTTCGGCGCTTCGCCTGCTGCATTGGCGATTGTTCCGCGAGGATTTCAGCCAATGCCGCGCCGTGTGGGACCAGGTTCAGGCCCTGCTGGCGCACACGCCGGAGCTGCTGACTTCCGGAGAACATATCGAATACCTTCGCGACGTGGCGCAGGCCGCCGCCGCCACCCCCGACGAGGAAATGCTCCGCCTGGTTGAGACCACCCTTCACGATGTGCTGGCCTCGACGGAATTGGATGACGAGCAACGTGCGTACGCATGGCGGCGCGTGGTGCCACACCTGCTGCCACTGTTCGATACCCAGGAAGAGCTCACCCAGCGCCTCGCGATGCTCGACGAGTTAGGCAGGTCCGTCGCCCGCGACGACACCGACTTCAAGATGTGGAAGCTCACGCTTCTGGAGAGCATCGGCCGCCTGGATGAAGCATTGGCGCTGTGCGACGATCTGCATGGGCAGTCGCAACGGCTGGGCCTGGCCAGGAACACCCTGCACAGTAAACTGGTGCGTTTGTGCGCCTATGCGGCGTTCGGGATGGATCTGGCCGATGTGATGGAGTCCGCACTGGCGCTGTGCTCAACGGCGGCGGAAGCTTCCAACGCCGCCCTTCGCGAAACCATCGCCATCTATCTCTCAACGGTTGGGCTGTTGCGTGGCGAGCCGGAGTGGACCACCGCAATGGCCAACCAATTCATGGGCGGGGCCGAGTCGCTTTGGCCCGAGAAACAGGTATTGCTGGCGGTGGCGGCCGGCACACCCGAAAAGGCAGTGGCGGCGTTATATCCCGGCGACCCGATTGGTGAACACCTGCGCGCGGCGCTGCTGTTGGCCTGCGGATTGGAGGAAGCCAATGCAACATCCGCCGAGCATGCGTGGCGTATGCTGCTGGGCAAGCCGTTGCTGCGCCTTGAAGATCTGGTGACGCTGCATGCCAGCCTGGCCCTGCTGGAGATGGCACGCGAGCATTCCGCGGAGGTTGTTGAAGCGCTTTCCCAGACGGTGCGGGCCCGACTGTCGGAAGCCCTTGGCTGGCTGGCCGAACGTTCGCTGGCCGCCTATATGCGACCTCTGTTGCGGCGGTACGAACGGTATCTGACAAAACGTGAAGGCGAGGCCTGGCGTGCACGCGCGGCAACAATCGAGCGGGAACGAGCCGCACACCGGCAATGGCGCGTCGATCAGGGGAAACTTCAGGTTTCGATGCTTGGGACCATCACAACCCAGGTCCCCGGCGGCGAACCGGAGCGAATGCGCGGTAACCGCCTGTGCACGGTGCTGGGCCTGCTGGTAGCCAACAGGATGCTGGATCAACCGCTCGACCATCGCGACTTCTGCCGGCTGGCTTCGGGCGGCGAGATGGATACGGAGCTGGCACGGAAAACCACGAACCAGGCTATCGTGCGTTTGCGCGAGGCCCTGGCCCCGGATGCCGTCATCACCGGCGAGGAAACACACGAGTTGAACATCAACTCGGTTACGGTTGACCTGCTTGAAGCCAACCGCCTGCTGAACGAGGCCGCCAGCGCCGAACGGGACCGCGCGCTTATGCGGGCGGTACCCGCATTGCTGCGCGCATTGGATATCGCCGCGGGCGAGGTGACATTCCCCGGCCTGTACGATGATTTCTTTGAAGCTATCCGAGGCGACTTCGAGGCCAGATTGCGCGAGGCGGTGATCGGTGTGGCGCGCGGTCTCCTGCGCGAGGACGACGCCGTGACGGCCGAGCGTGTTCTGCGCAAGGCGTTCGAGGCCATGCCCGAAGACGAGGATCTTGCCGATCTGCTGTGCGGCGCGCTCGACACGCTGGGAAAACGAACCGAGGCCGAACGCGTGCGCATGCAGGCCCGCACCGCACAGGATCTGGACTGATCGCCGTATCCAAAACCACGATTTCGGGCAAATCCAGGCCAGTGACTCACGAATTTTCAATCGGATGTTTTCTGTAGCCGCCCACGCCGAAATCTGTGGTCACCCGCCGGTACTTTTAATCCCATCAGTGCGTTCCATCAGGAACACGATACGATATCGAACCAGACTCTTGGGAAAGTACCATGCATACAAAAGCCCCATCGCTTGAAGCGTCGCACGGGTCGTCAGTCCCGGCGGGATTGCGGCAATGTGCGTTCTGCGCGGCAATTGCCCACCCGGACGACGACTATTGTGCCAGTTGCGGACATCTGCTTGCCCGCACCGTGGCAGCTCCGCCGCCCGATACATGCCCGAACTGCGGTAGCGCAATCCGTGACCGCATCGCATTTCATTGTACCCGGTGTGGAACCCCGCTCCGGCGTCGGAATCATGGATAACCAACGATCGGCCATGAAAACACGTGTTCAACTATCCTGCTCCATTTCTTTCAACCGGACAATCCGCATGCGACAACGTATACTCACTGTGTGGCTTCTGCTGTGCACCATTACCGTGGCGGCGCGGGCACAAAGCGATGTGGCCACGATGATGCCGTGGAATGGGTACGACTCCGTTCAGGTGATCGCTGGAAACTTCGTGTCGATCGTTCCAACCGGAACACGTATCGAGGGAAGCCAGAGCGCCGGGCCAGATGGCAAGGTGTTCACGCTCTCGTTCAACGATTTTCCGATCGGGTTTCTGCAGCAGGTATATGCGGTACCGGTGGCGATGAAGGTCAGCACCCACGGCTGGGTATCGTTCAACGGATCGGCCGGCACCAGTTCGGCACCGATACCGCAGTTGTGGTATACCACGTCCACGGCTCGCCCGTACGACAACAAGGTGCTTATGGCATATTGGTGCAATCTGCGTACCGATGATGTGACCAACGGAGGCATCTATTGGAAGAGCACGTCGGTCAATGTAACGGTGGATGGCGTAACCGATTCACGCCGATGCCTGATCATCGAATGGGTTGCAAGAGCCAATCATACCGGCACCACGGCAAGCCGATTTCAAGTACGCCTGTTCGAGCGCACGGGCCTTGGGCTGAACTCGATGATCGAGTGGCATTTCGCCGGCCCTTCGATCGATCTGCCGCAGGCAACCGCCTCGGAGTTCAACTATGGCGCCCAGGTTGGCGTGAAGAACTTCGGCAACATCGGCGGCAACCCGGCGATCACCGGCGATCCGGCCGGATTGGATCGCGAGAAGATGCTGATCATCGGTCACCCGAACCAGCTTCCGGGTCTCGATCGCCGCGGCATTACACGGCTGCGCACGATGGAGGTTCCGAACGATCTCGACGTGATGACACCGTACAAACCGGAGTGGTGGGCGTACTACTCGCGGTATTACGTGCCGGTGGGCATCCAATGGTCGTCGCCGTATTTCCACTATTCCTTCCCGTCCGGTGGCGGCCCGCAGCGCCCCGCCTACCGCATGAAGCCCGTCATCATCGATATGGGCGCCAGCGCCATCACCCTGAATGGCCTGGACGCCAGCGTGCCCAACTCGGTGGATGCCGGGTCGGAAGTAGCGCCATTGCTGGGATTCAAGAACCTTGGCGCATACAGCGCCCGCCTGGTTCCGTTTACGTTGGATATCTATCGCATCCTCATTTCGGGAGTGGACCCCAATCCGGTTGAGCATTACAGCGGGATCATCGATTCGATCGCCGGCGGCGGGCAGGATCTGCGCCTCCCGGGCTATGACAAACGAGGCTACTTCATCCAAACGCCGGGCCTGTACAAGATCGTTGTTCGGGTCAGCCAGCAAGGCGATCGTAACCCGTACAACGATACCATCAGCGGCCTGTTCATCGTTCGTGGCACGGTTGATCTGCTTCCGCGCGAAGTGGTTGCGCCCCGGCCCAACACCGCTCCGGACTTCACAACGTACCGCGTTGGTGAGGCAATACCCTTTGTTGCGCGTTACATCAACACGGGATATCAGGCCGTACGCAATGTCACCGTTGGTTATACCGTTCTCGACAGTCGCCTTGATCGCGTGGACTCCGGCTCGGCAACGATATCGTCGATCGGCGCGGCCGACTCGGCAACGCAGCTCTTTACCACACAGTGGGTGCCGAACAAACCGGGCAGATACTACTTCCGGACGTACATCGTTGGTCAGCCCGATGCAACACCTCAGGATGATTCGTTGCCAGCGGCTCCCAACCCGGGCATCCCATTCGACGTGTACTACGATATCGATGCGGCGGTCAGTGGCGGGCAGGGCAACGAACCGTTTGCCCCCAGCCCAGGTGGCGGCACGCGCGGTGTTGAGCTGCCGCTGATGGCCACGGTGCTGAACAATGGGCCAGCCCTGCTACGAAGCATCCCGGTACATATTTCGGTAACGGATGCATCCGGCGCCGAGGTGTTCACGAAGACAGAAACCGTGACCGATGTCCCAAGCGGTGGATCGGCTCAGGTTACTGTCAACGGATTTACCCCGGGTTCCGCCGGCCAGCACTGCGTTACTGTAAGCATCGCAGTGGCCGGGGATGTTGTGCGCGGCAACGACACCGCACACTGGTGCTTCACGGTAGCGACGGCCGGTGCGGTGGAAACAAGCAACACGGTCGGGCGTCTCGCGGTAGCCGCGATGCCCAATCCGGCCAGCACACATGCCATTGTCACGTATCGGGCCGCCGAGGGGGAGATGCTGCATATCGTGCTGACCGATATGCTGGGCAACGAAGTTTGGCGCTCGCCGGATGCACGCGCGCACGCCAATGATCGATTCGAGCTGCCAACATCGGCTCTGCCGGCCGGCGTGTATTTCGTTCAACTGCGCACGGCAAGCGGAACCGCCACAACAAAGCTGACGGTTACGCGATAACACGTCCTTCCAGGACGGTGCCTGTAAATCCAACGGGGAGCACGGCGTTGAGGCCTGCTCCCCGTTGCGTTCCTACCTCCAAACAGGAAGGCGTAGCACGCGATGCCGATCCTCGGGAGATGGGGAGGGGATGCGCCATCACCCGGCCATACGCGTTAATGCAACTGCGGGTCCGGTAGCACAATCCGCCCACCACGAGTCCGGCGAACGGTGAGCGTTGGTGTTGCCGGCCGCAATGGCGCCGCGCCCGAGCAGGCCGTATAGACGTCCACGCGCAGAATCACACGACGCCCGGCAAACCGCGAGAGATCAACAACATTGCCCTGACGGTCCATGAGATCAGGAAGGCGATTGGGCTGCTCGGCACGTTTGCTGCTGCAATCAACCGATCGTATCAGAATTTCGCCCGTGACCGCATCGATCAACTCCACGTTCTGATGGAAGCCGGCACGGTATGTCGCGGCGGCGGGTAGCACCGATTGTTTGCCGCCGCCGACATGCATGGAAGCAACGCGCATGAATTGCAGCGTGGCTCCGGAAAGCGGCACGGCAATCGGTGTAGTAGTCAACCGGAATGCACCGTCAACGTGACGATCAACCTCGAATGCGACCGTGCCCGTAACAGACGTATCGGGGCCGGTCCGTATGCTTATTTCGTCCCATCGGTATTGAAACGTCACGCGCTCGGCCGAGTCGCCCGGCGTGGCCCACACCAGCTCAACGCTCGCAGCGATCCGTTCCGGAGGGTTCGGCCCGGCAGCTACAGTGCCTGCAGACGTCATGGCAATTACTGCCACCAACGTCGCCATTGCCGCCCACGGCATCGGCCGCCAATCACCCCATGCACAGCGAGGTTCGTTCATTTTATTCTCCATGAGTTTCAGGAACCCCGGCAACATGATTGCCGGGAAGTACGAGGTTCGGCGTTGTGCGTTTTCAGGCCTGGTTGGAATATTCAACACGAATGGCGTACCGTGTTCGGGAGCTGCAATCATAAGCGCAGAGTAGGCGGAGGGCAATTCCCAAAGCATTGCAGGGTGGTGCAAAAATTTGCCACCGCGGATGTTGCCCGGCCCGACTTGGCAGGCACTTCGCTCGCAACCCGTTGCAGCGGCATAGGGCTTCGTACGGAAGCGACGCAATTGGTTCATCACGCATACGTCTCCCTTGTCCGGTTCGGCACTCTGCGGAACCAACAACCCGGAAACGATTCCCACGTTCATGAACATGAGCAACAAAGAGCACTGGGAGGCGGTGTACGAAACAAAGCAGCCCAATCAGGTGAGCTGGTACCAACAAACACCGCAGCACTCGCTGGACCTTATCACCGCAATGGTGCCCGATACGGAAGCCGCCATCATCGATGTCGGCGCCGGCGCTTCCACGTTGGTGGACGAGTTGTACGCGGCGGGATATCACAACCTTACTGCACTGGACATCTCGGCCCGTGCGCTGGCGGTTGCGCATGCACGCATGGGCCACAGTGCCGAGCACGTTACCTGGCTGCAGGCCGACGTTCTGACGGCCGATCTTCCCGCGGCGGCATTCGATGTATGGCACGATCGCGCGGCATTCCACTTCCTGACCAGCACAACCGACCGTGACCGTTATGTTGAAATAGTGCGCCGCTCGTTACGGCCAGGCGGCGTCGCAATCATCGCCACGTTCGCCGAGAATGGTCCCGCAACATGCAGTGGCCTGCCGGTGACCCGCTACAGCGCACAAGAGCTCGTGCACACATTTGGGCCATGGTTTCGCCTGCGCTCGGCCGAACCGGAGGAACATATCACGCCATCGGGAGGCATGCAGGCCTTTGTGTACACGGTGTTGGAGCTGGTGGCCTAGCTCACAAACTGATTGCAGGGCAAACATCGGCTGTAATACAACAACGCCCGGCGGCACCATTGTGCCACCGGGCGTTGAACGTATTGGCCGTGTTGGCCGCCCTAACTACTTCACAACCGTCAGCATGCGTGTCTGTGACCACGCACCGGAGATCAGCTTGTAGTAGTAGTTGCCGGTTGGCAGGTTCGTTACGTCGAGCGTTACTTCGTAGACGCCCGGCTTCTGGTACTCATTGATCAACTTCTGCACCAGCTTGCCGCTGGCGTCGATCAGGACAAGCTGCGTCTGGCCGTCAAGGCCAAGCGAGTACCGAATCTTCGTAACAGGGTTGAACGGATTCGGCTTGTTCTGATCCAGCGAATAGCTGCCGTTGGTCATATCGATCAATCGATAGGTGAGGCCGCACACCGGCTCAACTTCGATCGTGTCGCGCGACCCGTTGATCGCAAGGCACCCACCCGTCGGGATATCCACCGTGGCCGACAGGAAGCGCTGTGTTTCCAGCGTGAACATCACACCGAACGGCACAATCACCAGACGACCACCGCCAGCCGTGATCGGCGTGGTAAGCGTAACATCGATCACAATAAGCCCCTTTGTGGAGAGCGTCGTGTTCAATGTTGCCACCGCACCCGGCGTATTGGCCTCACCAAGCTGGATATCGGCTGGTCCGGTACGCGCCCACAACTGGTTGGTGTCGTACGGTATCGTAACGCGATAGCCGGTGATGCGCGAGCCTGGCGGCAGCGGATCGATCCACACCTCACCCATCATGTCCCTGCCCAGCTCCACGTTGGAACCCTTTGTACCAACAAGCTTCACGATGCTGTTGATAACATCCGAGCGCGATGTGCCGCTCAGCGCAAGATCCAGCTTGGGCGTGTTCGTGGTGTTGTACACCGAGAGCACACCAAGCTGCGTGCCGGTGGATGTGCCGATGAAGCGGATAATGATCGTCGCCTGCTGCGTTGGGCCAAGCGTGAACTTGGTCTTGGGATCGGGCGAGACAATCTCGAAGGCGGAATTGTCGATCACCAGACTGTCCACATCCAGAGGGATTGCCCCGTTGTTCTGAATGGTAGCGGTAATCAAGCCCGTATCGCCAACACAGAGCCCACCAACCGAACCACCGGTTCCGTCGATCGCGGCAAACTGCGCCACACCAAAGCCGTTCCAATGCGACGTGGTATCCACACCGTCGTTGGTGATCGCCTTCAACTCGGCGATACGCGCACCGGCGGCCTGCGCCTGGAAGAACCCTGTGAAGCTGATACGATCGGTTTGACCGGGGATCAACGTCACCGGCTGATCGAGTGGCAGACGGCGGAAATCCTCCTTACCACCGAACTGATCGCTGCGCCACTGGAATCCGGTGATCTGCACCGAATCCAGGTATTGCGACGCGCCCAGCGGAATCCAGAATTCCACGGGCTGGCTTACTTCCGGATCGCCCAGGTTCATCGAACCGAAGTTGTAGTCGGTGGTCGCCAGCATCGGAACCACACCAACACCTTCGAGCGTGGAGACCACGGGGTTGGGCTGCGGCGGGTTGGCATCGTACGTAACCCGTACAAGGCGTGGCCCCTCGACTGTTGGCCGGAAGTTCACGTCAACAAACACCGTCTCGGCGGCCGCGATCGTCCGGCCTACAATCTGCGTCTGGTTCAACGTGAAATCCGCCTGGTCGCCGGCATATGATACGCCGTTGACCTGCACCGGGGCATTGCCCAGGTTGATGAGCATCACCTTCGCAGGCGGGCCATTGCGGCCTACGCGAATACGATCCCACTTGTAGGAGGTAGCGATCAGGCTTGGAAGGATTCCCGGCCCGGTAATCAACCCGATGCTGTCGTTGCGCGGATCGGCCGGCGCATTGTGATTGAACACAATCTGATCGGTGAAATCCGGCGGGCTGATCTTGTCCGGCGTGAACGTCACCTGGAACTGTACCCGCTGCTTGGCCTTCAAGTCAAACGGGAACAGCGGCAAGCCATTTGGAAGCTTGAACACCACACCGTTCGTAGGCCCGCTCGCCGCCGTCACGTGCAGGTTGCCCGTGCCGATGTTCTCCACTTCCATCAGCTTCGGCGCCGATGTTGTACCTACAAGCTGCGGGTCAAACACGATATCGCTGACGGTGATGATCGGCTTGCCGACGCTTGCCTTCAGCAACGAGATGAAGCGCAAACCGCAGGTATCACGCACACCCAGCGAGTCGGTAAAGTCACCCTCGGCCGTGGCCGTGAACTCAAGTTCGGCCTCGTAGCTGTCGGCGGCCGACCCGGCCGGCCCTAGCTGGAAGCCACCAATCGGGCTCAGCAGCGTGAAGCCTTGATTCTTGAGCTTCAACAGCATCTCCGAAACGTCGACGATGGTGCTGCCAAGGTTGCGGATGGTCACCGTCATGCGCTTGGAATCGCCCTGATTCAGGTTGCCGAAATCCACGATCAGCGGATCAAGCGCAACGGTGAACGGCCGGTAGATGGCGCTGTCGTACGTGGCATTGCCGGCCTTGTCGGTTACCACGTAATACGCCGCCGCCGGCTTGGTCTGGTCGATCACGCGCAGATAGAACTTCGTGCTGGGGGAGACACCCGCCTCGAAGCGATCGACGATCAGATTGTAGTTGTAGCTGACATCCGGATCCATCTCGATCGTTGCAAGATTCGTGCGAATCTTGGAATCATCCGGAAGGTCGTACGTCTGCCCGTCCACCGATCCATCACACGTCTGCTTGGTGAGGATCACAGGAGCAACGGAATCGCCGGTGCTCAGATCGCCCACCGCAACCGAGAGCGGATAGCCGTAGGAATCGTACGAGGTAAACCCGTAGATGTAGCCACCAAATGGTTGCGGAGCACGCATGCGGTACACACCGGGCTTCAGGTCGATGATCAAGCCAACGTACCGGCGCCCGTTAAGAAGCGTCGGGAAGGGCTTCTGCGGCCCCACACCAGCGTACTTGTACAGCGGCGTCCAGTTGTTGGTGCCGCCATCGGCAATCTCCACCTGGCGATAAGTGAGCGAGTCACACACGAGGTTCACATAGTTCTGCGCGAAGTCCGCCGAGGGCGTGCAGAACGTCAGGGCCGTCTGGAACTGCTCGTGCGGCGTCAGCGTCAGAAAGAATGGATCCGACGGCACACCGTCGTACGCCTGCGACGGGTTGAACTGCGTCACCTGGATGGGCTTGTCGGCGGTGAACTCCACCATTTCCTTGCCCAGCGCGCGGTATTCGAACCAGCCGCTTCCTTCATCACCGCCAACCTGCGCAAGCGTTGCGTACTTCGAGCCGTTGATCGACACGGTTGTGTTGTTGGCCCCGGCGAACACACGCCAGAAATCTCCCTTCAACCGGGTCTGGAACGGTACGCCCTGATACAGCTTACCCCACGATTCCAGCGGCAGAAGCATTTCGGTAAGGTGATCGCAGCAGCAGAAGTTGATCTGGTTGGGGATGTACGTACAGGCCTGCCCGGCGGTAACCGCAACAGGCTTGCTTGCACGGATGGTTGTGCCGGACATGTCGCCGCCGAACCCAACGGTCATCGCCGACCATACGTCGCCGCTATCAAGCTGCATCGTAATCCGTTCGCCGGCTGCATGGTTTGGCGTGGACGAGGTCTGTTCAACGGTGAGCGTGGTGTTGTTGTACGGAGCCACCACCATGTACTGTGAGGGCAGTTCCTGTGCGCCGCCGATGACAGCGGCATAGGAGGAGATCACATACTCGCGGCCCAGAGCATTCACCGGCAGGGCAAGCAGGCCGTCGCTGGTGAAGCTGGTGCGGTTCATGCCGTACACCACAATCGGTGCGTCGGCATCGATATGCACGGCGCGGCGCCGATAGATCTGGTCGTTCGGGATTGGCGCGCGGTCGTTACGGGTGAACATCTGCGCCTCGATCGGGCTGAGATCGACCGTAACGATATCGTATGGCTTCGTGCTCAGCACCTTCTTGATGCCGGCGCCGGCCCACACACGAACCTGAGTGCGCACACCCGATGTGATATACAGCCGAATGTAGTATTGCGCGGCTGCGGGATTGTCCCAGTTGGCCGGGAAGGCCAGCCAGAACTCACGGCCCGCATTGGTGGGGCCGAATGGCACCGGAAAATTCTTGTACTTCCCCGCACCCTGAGCCAGGGCATCCGAACCCAGAATCAGGATAGCCAGTAGCGGCAATAGTACATAGTAAACAA
Organism: uncultured bacterium; assembly: GCA_966128725.1. Lineage (GTDB taxonomy): Bacteria > Bacteroidota > Ignavibacteria > OLB7 > OLB7 > JAFDZV01. The sequence continues at coordinate 96,792 of CBHYLN010000001.1, forward strand.
CTCGCCTCATATTCCCATCTCCTTGGATTAGGCGTGTAGGTTTATATCTATGACAACATTGTGTTCGAAGGAACGCACTCGCCGTAGTCGGATGCGTGGTGCGCGGCCAACGATGCCCATCACTGGCTGGCACGGAACACGGATATGGGGGAATCTATCCGCCTGTTCGAACGCGAACAACAGATGCTGAATTCGAAAGAGCTGGGGGGTGCGCTTCCAATGTGTGCAAGCGGAATCCGTTGCAACGAATTCCTGACTTGAACGTAACGGAATGTACGGCCTTTTTATGACTAATCAGCGGCATCCGAGAAGCAATTCGCGCCCCGGACGCGTGCGTCGGCACTTCCCCGCGTAGAGATACAGACCGTTCCGGCACGCAAAAAGTTTCCGGTATGCTGCGGATAACACAGATTGTGCAAGTGGTGGGAAGGTGCCCGTTAACCGTCACATGACAGGAATCGGCGATTCAGGCCCATCAGGGCCGATTCGGCTGCATACTACACTTCGACCAGGGTGCCATCACGCATGTGCAGAACCCGGTCGGCACGGGCAGCAAGGTCATGATTGTGCGTCACGATCACGAAGGTTCGGAGCTCGCTCCGGCTGATCCCCCACAACATCTCATGCAGGCGTTCGCCGCTTTCGGAGTCGAGATTGCCCGAGGGCTCATCGGCAAGCACCAGATCGGGCTGCGGTATCAACGCCCTGGCCACGGCAACACGTTGCTGTTCGCCACCCGACAGCTCCGCGGGCTTGTGCGACGCTCGCTGCTGCAGCCCCACCAGTTCCAGGTACTTCGCGGCCTTGGCCAGTGCCTGACGCATGGGCTCGCCGCGTATCAACAACGGCATCGCCACGTTTTCGGCCGCTGTGAACTCCGGCAGCAAATGATGGAACTGAAACACGAAGCCGATGTGGCGGTTGCGGAAGTCGGCAAGTTCGGCCGAACGCATCGTACTCAGCGTGCGGTTGGCAACCTCCACACTGCCGGACGTCGCGCGATCGAGCCCGCCAAGGATGTGCAGCAGCGTGCTTTTCCCCGCACCGGAACTGCCGATGATCGCGACAATCTCGCCGGGGTTCACCGACAGCGTAATCCCCCGCAGAACGTTCAGCGGCCGCCCCTCGAGCTCGTAGGTTTTGGTTACATCGCGCAAACGCACCAGCGGTATGCCGGCATCAGCAGGGGTTTGGATCATAGCCCGCGAAGATAGCGAACCGTGGTGGGATACCGCGCCGAACGAGCAAGGGGCGTGCTCTGCCGGATACGTTGCACGCGCCAGGCAATCGTTGTACGCTGAGCGCCCGCGATGCCTCGCCCCTTCGGGCGGCGGCACCACGCCAGCCCCCGGCAGCGATGGCGCACGCCGGCAGCAGGAACGCCACGTCGAATCTCTATATTATCGGCAACCAGCGAAGTTTACTGCAACCCGGAGTGCTACGCGACATTCCGGTGCGCTTTGGTGTCGTTGCTTCATCGTGGCGTTCCCCTTGCGTCGCCTGCGGTCGAATCACGGATTCGATCACCCACTCATTCACTGCGAGGAGATTCCATCGTGCGCATACGTGTTTCCACTATCATGCTCGGCCTGTTCGCGATACCGGCATGCGTTGTTGCCCAGCCGAACAAACCGGATTCGGTAAAGGTCATCCGTGCCGACTCGGTGATTGTTACCACTGCCCGAAGCCACGAGGCATTGATTGATGTGCCGATGGCCGTCAGCTCGGTACCGGCACGCGACTATGCAACCGGACGCGGCTTTGAATTGAAGGACGCCCTCAGGTTCACACCCGGCGTGTTCGCCCAGGCACGCTCCGGGCATACCGATCTGCGCATCACGATCCGTGGTTTCGGTGCGCGCGGTGCGGCCAACCGCTCCAACGCCGGCAACATGCGCGGCATACGTGTGCTGATCGACGGCATCCCGGAAACCGAGCCGGACGGACGAACATCCCTGGATCTCGTCAATCTGGATGCTACCGACCACGTGGAGGTTCTGCGCAGCAACGCATCAACGCTATACGGATCGGCTTCCGGCGGCGTCATCAACCTGAGCACCCGATCGGATTTCACCACGCCATTCGTGGAAACCCGCAATACGTTCGGCAGCTTCAACTTCCTGCGCAATACGATATCGGCCGGCACGCTCACCGGCAAATCAACCATCTTTGCGTCGTTCACAAACACTACATACGGCGATAAAACCAATCGCGCTTTTCGTGAACACTCCGGCAGCTCGCAGATGCTGGCGACGTTTGGCATTCAATCGCAGTTGGACGCGGCCACCAACCTTGGCGTGTTTGCTTCGGCGACGTCGAACCTGTTCCGCTTCCCCGGCCCGCTGACACGCGCGCAGATGGATTCGGATTACACACAGGCCAACGCCGACTTCGTGAAACGAGATGAGCGCCGGTGGAATCGTCAGGGCCGGCTTGCGGTGGTGCTGAGCCACCAGATCGGCGCCGAGCACGAGGTATCCGGCACCATCTTCCTGCAGCCCAAGGTGCTGGAACGTTCCGAGCGGAACACCTACCGCGATTTCAACCGCTACGGTATTGGCGCGCAGGCACGGTACCAGTGGTCGACCAAGATCTCGCCGTCGCTTTCCAACCGGCTTACCGTTGGATTCGACGAGCAGTATCAGGATGGTACGATCCTGTTCTACAGCCTTACGCCCAGTGGCTCGCGCGGCGATGTACTGCAACAGAACAAGCAGGAGGCAGCAAACACCGTTGGCGGCTACGCGGAGAATTCGCTGACGCTCAACGACGTGTGGATGCTGCGCCTTGGGGCACGATTCGACGAGGTGACGTACCGGTTCCGCAACTTCACCGTACTTGAACCGGCAACCGGAGCGCAGAACAAGACGTTCAACCATCTCACACCCAAGGCCTCGCTTTCGTGGCGGTTCGCCAACGGTCACATGATCTATGCTGGTGTGGGCGGCGGCGTGGAAGCGGCGGCATATAACGAGGTGGACCCACCGTCCGACTCGCTCATCATCGCTCGCGGCGGCACACCCGATACGGTGAACAAGGATTTTAATCCGCTGCTCGACCCAACCACGTCGGCCAGCTTCGAGCTTGGCACGCGCGGCTTTGTTGCGCTGGATGGCGCATTTGCCTATCTGAACTACGATGTGGCCGCGTACCTGATCTCCATCAAGAACGATATCATCCCATGGAGCGGCGGCCGGTATTACTTCACCGCCGGCGAGTCGCGCCGTACAGGTGTTGAGCTTGCGGCCACGTTGGCTACAACGTTCGGCGTTTCGTTGCAGGGCGCCTTCACGATCGGCAACAGCGAGTACGTACACTACGAAAACGAGCTCGGCACATTCGACGGCAACAGCACGGCTGGCCTGCCAACCACGTTCGGCAACGTCCGCGTCAGGTACGATGCCTCGTTCGGCGCGTTCATCGAAGCGGGCGTGGAGCATGTTGGCTCGTACTTCGCCGACGACCGGAACGATATGAAGGCCGACGGTACGCCCGACCCAACCGTTGACTCGAAGGTTGATGCGTATTCGTTGCTGAACCTGACAGCAGGATGGAAGGGCGAGGTGGGTCCGCTAGATGTTGATCTGTTTGCAGGTATCAACAACATCGCCGACGTGCGCTACGCCGGCTCGGCATTTATCAACGGCGAGAAGAATCAGTACTTCGAGCCCGGCATGCCGCGCAACGTGGTTGTTGGCGCCACACTGCGCTACCGATAGCATCGGCGGCAAAGGGCCACCTTTGCACCACGGAATAATACACATGCCCGCGCCGGCAAGATCCGGCGCGGGCATGTTATTTCGCGGCTATCCGCTTGCGGGCGCTGCTGCTCCGTGCGCCGCGCTGCATCAACCTCATTCCACGATCACCAACGGAATGCGCGAGCGTTTCTGGCGGATGGAAACCTCGCAGGTGTACCGACCCGAGGGCAGACCCTGCACATCCAACAACACGCTCTGCGAACCAGGTACGGTTTCACGGACCCGATGTCGAAGCACCACTCGTCCGGCAGCGTCCACAATAACGATGGTAACCGGCTCACCGCCCGTGGCGGTGAAGGCAATCTCAACGTTGCCACCGCGCGCGGGATTTGGGGTCACGCTGGGATCGTCCGTTCGCGATTCGGTTCGGGCAGCACCAACCTGGCCGCCAACACCATTCAACAGGCAGACGCTGTCGTTGGCGGCCGCGGCCTGCGCATCGCTGTGAATAACAATCTGGTCGGTGTAGGCCTTGGCTGCGGTCGGGCCAAAGGCAACCCGCACCTGGCGAACCTGACCGGCGGCGATTTGCAACGGGAATGCCGGCATCCCGTCGGGCAATGTAAACACTACATCGGCCGGGCCATCGGCACCAAGCACGGTAAGCGTGGAGCCCTGGTCACCAACGTTCTGGATACTGAAGCTTCGAGTTTTCGAGCTGCCAACCAGTGTGGTTGAGAAATCGATATCGGAGACCGCTATGGATGGCGATCCGACAGTAGCGCGCAGCACCACCATGTTCCGGACGCCACAGGTATCATGCACTTCCAATGTATCGGAATACGATCCGGTGATCGTGGCGTTGAACACAACGATGGCCTGTATGCTCGCCGACGGTGTCCCGAGTGGGCCAAGCACAAACGCCCCGGTGGGCGCAACAAGCGAGAACCCGCGACTGCCGGACCGCAGCGCAACGGAACGCACGCCAACCGGTGCGGCCGTGGGATTGCCGAGCGAAACGGAATCCCGTCGCGATGAGCCTGGAATCAGCGAGCCGAAATCGACGGTGGCGCGGTTGGGCAGTTGCGGCCACGGCGTGTAGCTGTACGTTTCGGTTGATGTGTTGCCGGACATATCCGACACATACAGGGTTGCGCGAGCCGGTTGGGCAGGGTCAACCACACGGAGGGTAAACCCGGTGCTGGCTGTGATGCCCGGTGCAATGGGGCCGCCAACCAGCTCGTAGTTATAGGTGGTGGCCGTATCCGGGTCCAGCTCCACAGCAGCAAGATTAGCCCGAATCAATGTATCGTTCGGGAGATCGGAAACCTGCCCGTCGACAACCCCGCCACAGCCATTCTTGCCCACTATTACAGGCGCAACCGTATCGCGTCCGTTCAGGTTCCACGATCCGGTGGATGCCGCGTAACCATAGGAATCGTAGGCACTGTATCCGTAGAGATACCCCGCCATCGGATATGGCCCGCGCAGCCGGTAGGTTCCCGGCTTCAGGTCAAGCGTACGCCCCTCGTACCGCCGCCCGTTCACCAGGGTTGGAAAGGATTTCGGCGATCCGACGCCCGTATAGGTGCGCAGCGCCTGCCACGTGCCGCTGTTGCCCTCGGATATCTCTATCTGCCGAAACGTTGCCGAATCGCTGATAAGGTTGAGATAGTTCAGTGGGAAGTCGGCCAGGGGTGTCGAGACAGCCAACGACGTCTGGTATTGCTCATACGGTGTCAACGCCATCATGAACGGATCGGAGGGCACGCCGTCGTACGCCTGCGAGGCATTGTACTGCACCACGTAGATTGGATTGTTGGCCGTGAACTCCACGGCGTCCTTGTCGGGCGCACGATATTCGAACCACCCGGAGCCTTCTTGGCCGCCCACCCGGGCCAGCGTTGCATACTGCTGGCCGTTAACCGACACGGTTGTGTTATTGGCACCGGCGAACACTCGCCAGATATCGCCTTTCACACGGGTCTGCAGCGGTATTTCGCGATACGCCGAACCCCACGACTCCACCGGGAGCAACATCTCGGTAAGGTGATCACAGCAGCAAAAGCTGATCTGGGCCGGAATGTACGCGCAAGCCTGCCCCGCGGTAACGGCTATCGGCTTGTCGGCCCTGATTATCGTTCCTGTAAGATCCCCGCCTGTACCTATTGTCATTGCCGACCATACATCGGCGCTGTCGAGCTTTACCGTGAAACGTTCGCCAGCGGCGTGGTTGGGAGTAGCACCGGTGTGTTCGATGGTCACCGTTGTGTTGTTGTAGGGCGCAATCACCATGTATTGCGATGGAAGCTCCTGTGTCCCCCCAATCACCGCCGGATACGAGGTAATCACATACGTGCGGCCAAGCGCATTTGCGGGGAGAGCCAACATCCCGTCGCTGGTAAAACTGGTGCGATTCATACCGTACACGGTAATGGGCGCGTCGGCCTCCACATGTACGGCGCGACGCCGGTACACCTGATCGCTCGGGACAGGTGCCTGGTCGGAACGAGTGAACATCTGCGCCTCGATCGGGGAGAGATCCACCGATACAACGTCGTGCGGTTTAGTGTAGAACGTCTTTTTCAGAGTAGCCCCAACCCACACACGAACCAGCGCACGAACTTCGGAAGTAGCGTACAGCCGGATAAAGTACTCCGCGGCTGTGGGATTATCCCAGTTGGCCGGGAAGGCCAACCAGAACTCACGCCCGGAGCTGCTTGGCCCATGCAGCGGCGGCATCGATTGCTGTGCGAACAGGCCCATGCGGCAGCTTACGAGAACTCCCAGAAGAACAAGTTGGCAGACTGCGATTCGTAGTATTGCGCGCATAATCGTTCGAAATGTTAGAGCCTTTTGGAACCCGATGCCATCGGCGAACCCGGCCCCCGGCCGGTACCGGCAACAACAAACGCCGGATCGTTGATACTGCCACTTGAAAGCAGAACCCCGGATTAGGGTATTAGTTAGTGATGCAATGCAAAACGTTGAGATTCTTCGTTCTACCCGCATTCGCAACTGAAACGATCCCGCGCACAATACTGCAACGCAACACAGGATGCGGCACTACTTGTTTTTCACGCACGACCATGACGTTTCGTCACGGCACCCCACGCCGGCCAACCGCATGGCACAGGGCCTGCACGGTTGGCCGGCAAGGATTCGAGATTGGCGTTACCGCCCAGCTACCAGCACCGGCGCCACGGCAACCCCGGCGCACCCTGCAGTCCGAACAAAGTAAAGGCCGACCGCCAGGCCGGTGAAATCAATCCGAAACGTCCGTGGCCCGGCAACAACGCCGGTCTGCGTAACACGTGCCGGAACTATCCGACCATATTGATCAACCAACTCAACCGTTTCATCGTACCCCCCGGCACAATACGCTGTGGCCCAGTTGGAGGCAGGATTCGGCACTACCCAGAGGCGCGCTGCAAGCACGGATGTGGGCCGGTCGGAATCGATCACGACCTGCCCAACATTGGCGATTGAACCATCGGTGGACACCTCTTCAAGGCGATAGAGGTTCCGATGGGCGCTTGTTCGCCCCGTGGCAGTATCCACGTATGAATAGTCGGTCGGGCCGTTGCGGGTCCCGGCGCCAAGCAACCGCGCATCCTGCCGATAGTCCGCAACGGGCCTGAATACCGTATCGGCGCCCAGCGGAGCACGATACAGCCGGAATCCCACGGTGTTCACCTCGGATAGCGTTCGCCAGTACAGTACGTTTCCATCATTGGCTGCATAACCATCCAACATTTCCAGTTTCACCGGCAACGTGGTAAGGTCCACACTTGCGCCAATTGCGTAGTCGCCGGCTACCGACGGACGCCCGGCGGCAACAAGAAGCGCTGGAACGTGCACACGCTCCGTGGTGATGAAATCCTCCCAGGCCTGCTCTCCCGGCAGACGATACAGCACTTCCAGATCCGTGGTGTCGCGGATACCCGCAATGCCCGCGAAGCTGAACGCCAGATCCGCCCGCGCCGCCCCCAAGCCCGTTGTGCGTATACGCCACCAATGCCCGCCGATCGTAACGTTTATCGGATCGCGACCGTTGCGCATCATCGGAATTCCGGCGGTGCCAGCCGCCGTTGCCGGCCGTGTTATCAGCAGTGAGCCATCGGCCGGCGCCCCTGTTCGGAAACGGATGTTGGCTCCGGCGAAGGCGATCGAGGTTGGCAAGTTCGCCCTCATGGCAAACCGCTGGGCCAATGAATCGCCCACTGTGGCAACCGCAAGCGTTGCCGAGGGCGGCCCGTAGGCCAGATCGCATGCACGGTACGGGTACAGCCGCACGAAGTACGCGGTATTGGCGGGCAGCCGCACCGCGGTGATGGCAGTATCCCGCACCGACCCAAGGATGTGGCATCCGGCCCCCAACGAATCACCCGGCACATAGAATTCACCGTTGAGGGGAGCCCGCATTGGCGTGGAGTCCGTTCGAGCCACAAGCAGGTAGCCGTCAGCCAGCTGCGCGGAACGCCAGGCCAGCCGCAGCGTGTCGCGCACGTTCTTGACAATGCGGATCGAATCAAGCCCACTTGGTACACCATTGATGCACGGGCCATACGTTGTAGCGTTCAACGTTACGCTCCCCGGTGAATACGCGTAGTTGCATCGGCGGAACAGCCGAACAACAAGGCGATACGATGTGCCCGGCACCAGCCCACGTAGTACCGCATTGGCACCTGGCCCAACGTACCGCACCGTATCGTCGCCAAGGATGCTGCCTTCGGCATACGGGACACCATCAACCGGACGCGGCTGCGCGGTGTCGGGTCCGGCGCTGAACACCACCACACCCGCGGTATCTCCCATCCCATCCACGGCAAGCCCAAGGCTGTACGCCGTTGTGAACCGGACCCGTACCCCCCTGGGCATCGGAGCGCTCCCGATACAATAGGTGCGCGCGGTATCCAGAGCAGGCAACAGGGAGTATCGACCATTACACGCCTGATATCCGTATAGCGCAAACACGTAGACCGAGTCGGCCTGCAGCCCACGCACGGTTACGACCGAAGCCGCCGGCCCGAAGTAGGCCACCGTATCGCGTGGGCCAACAGCCTGGCCCGGGGCATACCTTGAACCGTCAACCGGCACAAATGCCGGCGCGGCGGCATTGCCGCGCACTACAAGCACCGAGTCGGCATTTTCGCCGGGCGTATACCCAATGGCAACCATGTCGCGCGAGCGCTGCATGGTCAGCGGCACGCTTAGCGCGCCCGGCGGCCCGGAGCACGGGAGCGTGGTGGCGCTGGCCACGGCCGGTACCTTGGAATACTCTCCGTTGCACGTCCGCATGCCGAACATCGCGGTGTGATACGTTGTTCCGGGAGCCAACCCTGTCATCACCAGCGCTCGGACCCCACCAGCACCAACAAATACAACCGTGTCCGTGGCATTCAACACATCGCCGGCACGGTAACGAACCCCATTGGCCGGTACGGATGTCGGGGCAACACCGGCGCGACGCAGCACGACAACCGAGTCGGCATCGCCGCCCGGGTTCAGGTGCAGCGTCATCGTGCTACGCCCAACACCGCTTATTGAATCGATGGCGCCAGGCAGCGGGGCGGCCAGAACGGTGATGGCGAGATTGTCCACCAGCGCGCGCGGCTGATTTCCGGCGCCGCTTACGTTGACCGCGTATATGCGGATCCGGGCATCGGCCGACCCACTCAGGCAATGCGGCAGCTTCTGACGCAACGCTCCGGACTGCGGAGTGCTCTGGTTGTCGAACCGCGGCCACGCTCCGCCAGCGACGTTTGCCGCCGGAACGTCCGTGAATGTGCTTCCGGCTCCGGAGTTGGTGGCAACCCGCAGTTCATTTACGCGGGTACCGGCAGCGGGGTTGACAACCTTGCTCCAGTCAAGAATCAGCGAATCCGGGCATGCGGCAACAAAACTGCCATACCAGACAAAGCCCGCCGCGCCCCCTGAGCCGGTTGTCTGGATGCGGATCGCGCCGCCACCGTTGTTGTGCAATCCGTGGCCGCCAAGCGTAGTGGTCCACAGTGGGCTGGTGCCGGCATCGGCGGTAAACTCGCCGCCGTCGACATTCGTCACTGGAAAACCGGTGGTCGTACCGGTAACCCACGTGAAGTTTTGGGAGTAGGGGTAGGTGTTGGCGATACGCCCCTGCGCGGCAACCTCCATCGAGGCCAGCAGGAACATCGCCACGAGCGGTGTGTTGAACCGTTTCATGGTACCTCCATGCTATTTCATACATGTGCGGGGTATGAAAAGCCATCAAACCTTTGGGGGGTTGATGCTGGGAGGAGGGTGCGTGGCTTGGGGCGCAATGTAGGCAGGATCATGCGGATTGCAATGGCCGATGGCCGCGGCGGTTTCCGCCCTTAGCCCCGCCTGGTATCGCGACGTTACAGGGGCTTTCAAGGCCTTTGGAGACTTTTCGATTGCATCCCCCGAACCTCCTCGTTATTTTTGTGGTACTGCTTTAGTGGGCTAGGCGGAAACGCATGCCCACTTTTTTTTGCAGCGGGAGAGTATGTCGTCGTACATCCTGACCCCGTGCCATGCCCCATTTGGCCGCAGGTGCGGATGAATGACCGGCAGTCCGGTGTTCCGCCGCAGTGAGAAACCTCCCCACGCTGCTTCCGTTCGTGTCTACCTATGGGTTTTCTGCCGGATGATGTCGACGCTCGTTTACGCGAGGAGATCGCGAGACGCGGCATGATACTTCTGGAACTGAAGCGTCGTGGTGAACGCGGCACGTCGGTGATTGAAGTGATCGTTGACTCCGAATCCGGGGTCAAGCTGGACGAGATCACCGAGCTGAGCCGCTGGACAGGCGCCTTGCTCGATGAAGCTGAGGAATCGATCCCGGGTCGGTACAGGCTTGAAGTATCGTCGGCCGGCCTTGATCGGCCATTGGAACATCGGTGGCAATACAGCAAGAATATTGGTCGGCTGCTGAAGCTGACCTACGATGACGAGACCGGCAACCGGGCAACCGGATTGTTCGAATTGGTCGATCTGGACGGGGACATGCTCATCCTTCAACCAAGAAACGCGAAGGGAAAGAGCACTCCGCTGCCAACCTCGGTACGGTTGGAGCATGTTGTTCGTGCGGTTGTCGAACCGCAGTTCTAGGCATCGCCCCCGCGCGATTTTCCCAGACGCATGTGCAACACGGCCAGCCCCAGGGTGGCCGTCTATCATCTTCGGCACTTCGAAGCGTCTACCGATTCGTGCTCGTGCCGGCTCAATTGCGTACTAAATCAATGTTCTCCATACATCGTTACAGCTATGGCGAAGCGGAAGTCGACTGCTAAATCGGCCGCCAACAAGCAGATGATCATCGATGCATTTGCGGAGATGGCGCGCCAGAAGAATATCGACCGAGACCTGCTCCAGGGTATCATCGAGGATACCTTTTCGCAGATGGTTCGGAAGAAGTACGGGCTTGAAGCCAACTTCGACATCATCGTGAACATGGATAAGGGAGATATTGAAATCTATCTCCTTCGCGAAGTTGTCGAGCTCGTTGAAGATCCGAATACCCAGGTTTCCCTCGAAGAGGCAAACGAGGGTGGCGAGGAATACCAGATCGGTGACGAGGCTCTGACGGAACTCAATCTTGAGAACCTGTCGGAGAACTTTGGTCGTCGTATGGTTTCGATGGCTGCCCAGACGCTCAGCCAACGCGTTCGCGAGGTCGAGAAGGAAAACATTGTCGGCGAGTATTCCCAGAAGGCTGGCGAAATTATCGTCGGCGAGGTGTATCAGGTTCGGCGCAACGACGTGTACGTGATGCACAACAAGGTTGAGCTCCGTATGCCGCGCAACGAGCAGATCTGGCGCGAGCGTTATAAGAAGGGGGAAACCCTGCGCGCACTGCTCAAGGAAGTACGCGCGGACGAGGGAACGGCATCGCAGCCCGAAATCATCATTTCGCGCAGCGATTCGATGTTCCTGCATCGTCTGTTTGAAATCGAAATCCCCGAGATCTACGACGGGATCATCGAAATCAAGGGCATCGCCCGCGAACCGGGCGAGCGCGCCAAGGTGGCCGTTTGGTCGCACGATGAGCGCGTGGATCCAGCCGGCGCATGTATCGGCATGAAGGGGGTTCGCGTACATTCGATTGTCCGCGAGCTCTCCAACGAACACATCGACGTCGTCTACTGGTCGCCGGATCCGAAGAAGTACGTCGCCAGCGCCCTGTCGCCGGCGAAGGTGAAGGACATCATGATTGACGAGGAGACCAAAACCGCGACCGTACTGGTTGGCGAGGATCAGGTCTCTCTGGCAATCGGCAAAAGCGGCCAGAACGTTCGGCTGGCAATGAAGCTGACCGGATACACGATTGATCTGGTTAAGGAAGGCGGCGAGGACATCGAGCTGGTCGAGTTCAAGGACGAGATCGGCGAAGGGCTCTTCACGCTGCTTGCAAACATCGGCATCACGACGGCCAAGGAGTTCCTCGTCACCGACGAGGTTGTGCTCCTGACGCTGGAGGGCATGACCGCCGAAAAGCTCCAGGAACTCCGCACGATCATATCGGCCGAGTTCGACGAGGATGAGCTCCGAAGCATGTATCACGATGCGCAGCAGAGCGCGGCTCGCGCGGCTCGCAACGTGCCACTTGGATCACATGAGGAAGGTTGATCCATGACACTTTAACGATATTTCGTGAGCGCGCTACCACGCTGGCGCGCTCACGGTGGCTGATTCATTGAGCCCGGTAAGGCCGCCGGCTCCGTCTCACGTGGCTAAGGCAGAGACGCGTTTGTATTCAACTGGAGACCGAATGGCTGCGACAACTACTCAGAAATCATACCGACTCTTCAAGGTCGCTGCCGAACTGAACATTGGCAAGGAGACGATCGTTGAATTTCTCCATGCCAAGGGGTTTAGCATCCCTGACAAGCCAACCAGTTCGCTGAACCAGGAGATGTACGACCTGGTTATGGGCAAGTTCGAAAAAGAACATCGCCAGATCGAAAAGCAGCGCAAGAAGGTTGATGCCTACCACGAGAAGCGGGTTCGCACTCGTGAGGAAACCGTCACGCAACCCGACGAACGCAAGCCAAAGAAGGCAGCCGTTGTTGGCGCCGATGGCACAATCGAGGAAGGCGTGGAACTGGTTGAAGAACTTGTGCCTGTTACGGCCGAAGTTGAACCCGTTATTGCCGAGCCCGAAAGCAGCCCTGTGGCGCCCGTTGAGATCGAAGAGATTCCCGAGCCAGAGACCGCCACACCAGTTGCTGTTGTTGAGGAGCCTGAACCGGTAATCGAGGCAGTGGCCGAGACACCACTTGTTGTTGAGGAGCAGCTCACCACCGAGCAACGCGCCGAACAACTGGAGGAGGCTCGCCGCGCACGCATGGAACAATTGCGTGCGATTGCTCAGCAGGGCCGCCCGATTGCCGAAGAGATCGAGGATGTCGCCGAAGAGGTTGTCGAGGTACCGGAGGTTGAGCCCGAACCGGTACAACCCGTGCCGGAACCCGTAGAGGCCGATGGCGTTCGCTTCATGCGCACTCCGCCCAAGCTGCAGGGCCTTACCGTGCTTGGCAAGATTGACGTCGCCAAGAAGGAGCCCGAGAAGAAGGACGAGAAGGGCAAGCGCAAGCGCATTCGCGAAGGCGTCAAGCAGGTTGACATCGCTGCCGAGTCGCGTACCAATCGTGGCACAAGCACGACAACAACAACCACGACGACCACAACCGGTACGGCCGCCGGCGCCGGCACAACTGCCGCGCAGCGCTCGGCCGCGGCGGAAAAACTCGGCAAGAAGAAGATGCGGCCCCGTGGCAGCAAACACGTGGTCAGCCAGGAAGATGTCTCGCGCGCTATCCGCCAGACTATGTCGCGGATGGACGACACAACCGGATCGTCGCGCCAAAAGCGCAGCCGTGCCAAACGCGAAATGCGTGAGGAGCGGGAAAGTCGCTTGCGCGAGGAGATGGACGCACAGTCACGGATGCTTCAGGTGACGGAGTTCCTCACGGTTGCCGAACTGGCAAACCTGATGAGCGTGGATGTCAGCGAAGTTATCAGCACCTGTATCGGGCTGGGCCTGATGGTGTCCATCAACCAGCGTATCGACCGCGATACCATCCAGCTTGTGGCCGACGAGTTCGGCTACGGCATCGAGTTCCAACAGGAGCTTGAGGAGGATCTCCTGGCCGATACCGAGGACGATCCGGAAACGCTGACTCAGCGAGCGCCGATCGTTACGATCATGGGCCACGTGGACCACGGCAAGACGTCGCTGCTGGATTATATCCGCAGCGCCAATGTTGTGGCAGGCGAAGCCGGCGGCATCACCCAGCACATTGGTGCTTACTCGGTGAAGGTTGGCGACGGCCGGAAGATCACGTTCCTGGACACACCGGGCCACGAAGCGTTCACGGCAATGCGTGCTCGCGGTGCTCAGGTTACCGATATCGTTATCCTGATTGTCGCGGCCGACGATGCGGTAATGCCCCAGACCGTCGAGGCTATCTCGCATGCGCAGGCCGCCGGCGTGCCGATGGTGATCGCGATCAACAAGATCGACAAGCCGGACTCCAATTCCGAGCGCATCCGCCAGCAGCTTGCCGACCGTGGTGTGCTGGTTGAAGAGTGGGGTGGTAAGTACCAGTGTGTGGAGATTTCGGCAAAGAAGGGCCTGGGCATCGATAAGCTGCTCGAGAAGATCCTCCTGGAAGCCGAGCTTCTGGACCTGAAGGCGAACCCCGCACGTCACGCTCGTGGCGTGGTGATCGAAGCCGAGCTGGACCGCGGAAAGGGTGTTGTGGCAACAGTGCTGGTGCAGAAAGGCACGCTCAACGTTGGCGACAACTTCGTGGCCGGGCAGTTTGCCGGCCGTGTCCGCGCGCTTATGGATGAACGCGGCCACCGAATTCTGAAGGCCGGCCCATCGGAGCCTGCTCAGGTTCTTGGTTTCAGTGGAACACCAACCGCCGGCGACGTGATGGTTGTGCTCGAGAATGAGCGCGACGTTCGCGATATCGCAACACGGCGCCAGCAGCTTCGGCGCGAGCAGGAGTTCAAGCAGGTGCGCCATATCACGCTCGACGATATCTCGGCGCAGATCGCACAGGGCGGTATCCAGCATCTGCCGCTGATCATCAAGGGCGACGTGGACGGTTCGGTGGAAGCACTGGCCGATTCGTTGCTCCGCCTGTCGACTGCCGAGGTGCAGGTATCGGTGATCATGAAGTCGGTTGGCGAGATTTCCGAGTCGGACGTGTTGCTGGCAACGGCATCAAACGCGATCATCGTTGGCTTCCATGTCCGCCCGAACCTGAAGGCCCGCAAGCTGGCCGAACGCGAGGGTGTGGATATTCGCTCGTATCAGATCATTTACGATGCGGTCAACGAAATTCGGTTGGCACTTGAAGGCCTGTTGCGGCCGGAGTTCAAGGAGATCATCACCGGAACCGTCGAGGTTCGCGAGGTGTTCAAGATTTCCCGTATCGGCGTGGTCGCCGGCTGTTATGTGCAGGACGGCAAGATCACCCGTAACGACAAGATCCGCCTGTTGCGCGATGGTCTGGAGATCTTCGGTGGCACCATCGGCTCGCTGCGTCGCCTCAAGGACGATGTCCGCGAGGTGGAGCAAGGCTTCGAGTGCGGTATCACGCTCGACAACATGAACGATCTGAAGGAAGGCGACGTGATAGAAGCCTTCAAGATGATCGAGATGAAGCGGAAGCTGGAACCGGCCTCCTAGGCCGCCAACGCAATTGCCGCGATTTTCCCCGGGACCAGGCTCCTTTGTACGAGCCTGGTCTCGCTGTTCATAACAACCAGTGGCGCCCATTGTTCGGGCGCCCGATCATATATCAAACGCTGTGTCCGTCCGAACCGAACGTGTGGGAGCATTGCTCCGAGAGACTCTCAGCGAGATGTTCCAACGCGCCATGCCGGAGTATCTCGACGGCATGGTCACGATCGTATCGGTGAAGATGTCGCCGGACCTTCGCATCGCCAAGGTGTATGTCAGCATATTCCGAAGCACCACCGAGCCGGCAATCCTGCTGAAACGTCTGAATGCTCACGTACCGGAACTCCGTCACGAGCTGGCTTCGCGCATCAGCCTTCGGTTTGTACCGGAGCTGCGCTTCTATCGCGATGATACGCTCGACGCGGCCGAACACATCGACAAGTTGCTCGCCGAGATTCGTCGCGACGACGAGGCCCATGGAAGGCGCCGGTCCGACGACGGCGCCACCGGCGATGGCGCCCCCGACACGGGCGAGGCTCCAGGGAGCCTGCAATGAGCCTCGACCGCTCCTCGGTCCCGATCTACTCGCGGCACACGATTGATGGGCTTGAGCCCGGCAACGTTCCGGAATCCGGGGCGCTGTTGCTGGTGGACAAACCCAGCGACTGGACATCGTTTGATGTTGTTGCCAAAACACGGAACCTGCTCCGCGTACGCAAGGTTGGCCATACCGGCACGCTCGACCCCATGGCAACCGGCCTGTTGATCATCTGCCTGGGCCGTGCAACCAAACTTGCCGATCAGATCCAGGCAGAGGAAAAGCAGTACACAGGCACGATCCATTTTGGCGGCACTACGCCAACCGACGACGCCGAAAGCCCGGAGAACGCACAGTTCCCAACCGACCATCTCACCGGCGAAATGATTGCACAGGCCGCGGCCGGTATGGTGGGCGAACAGCTTCAGCGCCCGCCGGCTTATTCGGCCCGCAAGGTGGACGGCAAACGTATGTATGCGCTGGCACGGCGCGGTGTTGAGGTGGAAGTTGCGCCGCGAGCGATCACGATTACGAAGTTCGATATCACCCGCGTCGCCGTTCCCGATGTCGACTTTGATATCGAGTGCTCGAAAGGCACGTACATCCGTGCGCTGGCCCGCGACCTTGGATCCGCGCTCCAATCCGGAGCATATCTCACGGCCCTGCGACGTGTTCGAAACGGGGCCTTCAGTGTTGACGATGCCGTTACGATCGATACACTTCGATCGCTTGCCGAACGGCGATCGGAAAGCCCGGCATGATGAAGCTCTACAGATCATTCGACGAACTTCCAGCCAACCAGCCTCGCGTGCTGACAATCGGCACGTTTGACGGTGTGCATCGCGGCCATCGCACGATTCTGGAGGCGCTTGTTGCCCAGGCCCAAGCGCTCTCGGCGCGCAGCATGGTCATCACCTTTCATCCGCACCCGCAGGAAGTGCTGCGGCGTACCGGCGAATCCGTGCCCATCCTTACAACGCTGGCCGAGCGGATGGCCGAACTTGAGGAGATCGGCGTTGACGAGATGGCGGTGCTGCCGTTTACGCTGGAGCTTGCGGCCACCCCATGGCAGGCATTTATCACAACGTTGCTGGAACGAGCGGGCCTGGTTCACGTTGTTGTGGGCCACGATCACGCCTTCGGTCGTAATCGCGAGGGAAATGCGGCTGCCCTGCGTGAATTCGGCGCGGTGCACGGTTTTGGGCTTAGCGAGATCGGTCCGTTTTTAGCCGGAGAGGAGGTTATCAGCTCCACCAAGATTCGCCGCGCGCTGCTGGCCGGCGATATCGACAAGGCCACTCATTATCTGGGCAGACCGTATGCGTTCGAGGGGACGGTGGTGCGCGGTGACGGACGTGGGCGCACGCTGGGCATCCCAACGGCGAATATCGTTCCAAACGATCCATCGAAGTTGATCCCCGCCAACGGTGTGTACTGCGTGCAGCTCACGGTGGACGGGCAGACGTTCTCCGGCATGGCGAATCTTGGCGTTCGGCCCACATTTACCGATGGTGCAGCCCGCACAATCGAGGCAAATCTCTTCGACTTCGATCGTGACATTTACGATCATGTCGTAACGCTTCAATTCCGTAAGTTTGTACGTTCGGAGCAAAAATTCGGCTCGGCTGCCGAGTTTCTGGAGCAGTTGGAGCGCGATCGCGCCGTTTGCCGCGGCAGCATCGTATAACGCTTCGAAGAATATCTCCGCCTTTTCAGACGGGCGGAAGCGGCACGAAGGCCTGTTCCTTCGGTCGCGCACCGGCCACAGCTCGTGACCTGTGGCCACCTAATCAGGCGTCACGAACCCTAACCCGTGGAGATATCCCATGGCATTGTCCAAGGAGCGCAAGGCTGAACTTGTGCGAAAGTTCGGCGATCATCCCAATGATACCGGTAAGCCTGAAGTTCAGATCGCGATTTTGACAGAGCACATTGCGATGCTCTCGCCACATCTCGAAAAGAACAAGAAGGACAAGCACTCGCTGCGTGGCCTTATGCAGATGGTTGGCAAGCGTCGCTCGCTGCTGGACTATCTGATGAAGAAGGAAATCAGCCGCTATCGTACGATCATTGCCGAGCTCGGCATCCGCCGATAACAATCCTGATAGCGCCGTGGTCAACATCATGATCACGGCGCTTTCTGCTTTCATCAAATCCGCCGCATGGCTTCGCGGTTGCGTTGCCACTGTATTGCCGCGGAGGGCATGACCAGCCCGGAGGTACCCTCGCACACACGGTTCACCGTCGGTCACGACGAAGATCCATCGGTTCGCGATTCGATCAGCGCCCGCACCAGCCTGGTGGGGCAACGTAGCTTCGCATGCCGCCGGCTCTTCGTCGAGCACTCCCTACTGTTGAGTTGACCCCGCGTTGAGCACCACGTCGAGGGCGCTTCTGTGTCCATGCCGTAATTGTCGTTGTTTAGGCCCCAAGGAGTTGGCCTGGGGCAGTAATGTCAGAGGAAAGAATGAAGACTGTTCAAATGGAATTTGGCGGCCGCACGCTCTCATTGGAGACGGGTCGCCTTGCAAAGCTTGCAAATGGCTCGGTGATGGTTCGCTACGGCGACACAATGGTGCTGGCGGTTGCGGTGGCATCCAGTGCCCCGCGCGAGGGGATCGACTTCCTGCCGCTGCAGGTTGAGTATCGCGAAAAGTATTCTGCTGCCGGCAAGATCCCCGGTGGCTTCTTCAAGCGCGAGGCGCGCCCTACCGAGAAGGAAATCCTCTCGTCGCGCCTGATCGATCGCCCGATCCGCCCGATGTTCACAAAGGGCTGGACGTACGAAACCCAGATTATCTGCACGGTGTATTCGTTCGACGTCGTCAACGAGCCCGACGTGCTGGCCGCGGTTGGCGCATCGTGCGCGTTGATGCTTTCGGGCATGCCGTTCCACGGCCCGATCTCGAATGTTCGCGTTGGCCACGTCGACGGTGAATTCGTTATCAACCCGACACCGGAGCAGTTGAGCGAGTCATCACTCGAGATCGTGCTTTCCGGTACCGACTCCTCGATCGTGATGGTCGAGGGCGAGTCCAAGGAGATCAGCGAGGAGTTGTTCCTGGCAGCCCTGGAGTTCGGCCACGAGCATATCCGACAGCTGAACGACCTGCAGCGCCAGTTGGTTGCCATGTGCGAAGTATCGCAGCTTTCGATGCCGGAGAAGAACACATTCTCCGATGTCACCGAATACATTCGCAACCATTCCTCAGGGAAGATTGAAGCGTTTGCACGTGAGGCCACCAGCAAGGAAGGCCGTCAGGAGCGCTACAAGGCTCTGCGCGCCGAGGTTGCACAGGCAGTAGCCGCGAATTTCTCCGGTGAAACGCACGCCGATCTCGAGGTCGACAAGATCGTGGGTTCGGTGCTGCACGATCTGGAGTCGGAGGCGATGCGCGAGATGATCCTTTCGGAAGGCAAACGGCTCGACGGCCGCTCCACCACGGAGATCCGCCCGATCGCCTGCGAAATCGGCCTTCTTCCTCGCTCGCACGGCTCGGCGCTCTTCACGCGCGGCGAAACCCAGTCGCTGACGTCGATGACGCTTGGCACGAAGCTCGATCGGCAGTTGATCGACGGTCTGCTGCCGAAGCACGACAAGCGTTTCATGTTGCATTACAACTTCCCGCCATTCTCCACCGGCGAAACCGGCCGCTTCGGCGGCACGTCGCGTCGCGAAACGGGCCACGGCAACCTTGCCGAGCGCGGCCTGAAGGAAGTCCTCCCCAGCGAAGCCGAGTTCCCGTACACGATCCGCATTGTCTCCGATATTCTGGAGTCGAACGGCTCGTCGTCGATGGCAACGGTCTGCGCCGGCTCGCTTTCGATGATGCAGGGCGGCGTTCCCATTCGCAAGCCGGTTGCCGGCATCGCGATGGGCCTGATCTACACCCCGGAGCGTGTTGCGATCCTTTCGGACATTCTGGGCGACGAGGATCACCTTGGCGACATGGATTTCAAGGTTGTTGGTACCACCGACGGCATCACCGCATGCCAGATGGATATCAAGATCCAGGGAATTTCGCTGGAGATCATGAAGTCGGCACTGGAGCAGGCGCGCCAGGGCCGTCTGCATATTCTGGAGAAGATGGCCGAGGCGATCACCGAGCCGTCGGGCGAGCTGTCGCCGTACGCTCCGCGCCTTACCACGATCCAGATCCCGGTTGAGATGATTGGTGCGGTCATCGGCAGCGGTGGCGAGACCATTCGTGGCATTGTCGCGGAATCCGGTGCTGAAATCAACATCGAGGAAGACGGCACGATCGTGATTGCAGCGGTTTCCGGTGAGTCCGCCGCGCGCGCGGTGGAGCTTATCGGCCGAATCACCGAGCAGCCAGAGGTTGGCAAGACCTACGAGGGCCGCGTGGTTCAAATCCGCGAGGGATTGGGCGCCATCATCGAGTTCCTTCCGAAGAAGACCGGCTTGCTTCACATTTCCCAGCTCGAGCATCATCGTGTTGAGAATGTGGAGGATGTGGTCTCGATCGGCGAACGTGTTCAGGTGAAGCTCCTGGAAATCTCCGACGACGGCAAGTTCCGTCTGAGCCGCAAGGCCCTGCTGCCGGTACCCGAAGGGATGACGGTGTCGGAGGATAACGGCTTCAACCGTGGCGGCGACCGCGGGCCTCGTGGTGACCGTGATCGCGGCCCTCGTGGCGGCGGCAGCGGTGGTCCGCGTGGTGGTGGTGACCGTGGCGGTCGTGATCGCGGCCCACGCGGTGGCGGCGGCGGGCGGTACTGATCTCAGCGCAGTACAGTCCACACCGAATCGAACGAGCAGACATTGCGCGCAGTGCCGGGCCTTTTGTACAAGGTCCGGCACTCGCCGTTTTGGTACGCAACGATGCAATTAGCACCACAGCTCGTTCCAACGGATATGCGTATCTTTGAAACTTTCATTTCCGGAACCAACCGGAGCCCACCTGCGTTGCGACAGCGCGAATTCCGCAGGCGGAACCAACCCTGACCGCGGTAGATCGTGACCCATTCCGAGCGAATTCTCATCCTCGACTTCGGTTCGCAGTACACGCAGTTGATTGCGCGAAAAGTGCGTGAAATCGGTGTGTACGCCGAGATCCACCCCTACAACATCTCCATCGACACCATCCGGCAGCTTGCGCCGATCGGCATCATCCTCTCGGGTGGGCCATCATCGGTGTACGGTGACGACGCTCCGCATAGCGACGCTGCCCTGTTCGAGCTTGGCCTGCCCGTGCTCGGCATCTGTTATGGATTGCAGTTGATGGCATATCAGCTTGGCGGTTCGGTGGACCGATCGGCCAAGCGCGAGTTTGGCCCGGCCATTCTGGAAGTTGATTCGGCAACAGGCCTGCTTGAAGGTGTGCCGATGGAATCACTTGTCTGGATGAGCCACGGTGACTCGCTTACCGTCCCGCCGAGCGGATTTGAGGTGCTGGCCCATACGGCTAATGCGCCGATCTGCG
Source organism: uncultured bacterium (assembly GCA_966128725.1). GTDB lineage: Bacteria > Bacteroidota > Ignavibacteria > OLB7 > OLB7 > JAFDZV01. Next base: position 118,176 of record CBHYLN010000001.1, read on the forward strand.
TGGCGGCCGACCCATCCCGCAAGTTTTACGGCGTGCAATTCCATCCCGAGGTGCATCACACCACCAGCGGCGGCCAAATCCTGAAGAACTTCGTGTTCGGGGTTTGCGGCGCTCAGGGTGGATGGAATGCTCATGCCTTCATCGAGGGAGCAAAGCAGGATATCCGCGACAAGGTCGGCGATGGCCGCGTGATCTGCGCGCTCTCCGGCGGTGTGGATTCCAGCGTTCTGGCTGTATTGCTTCACGAGGCCATCGGCGATCAGGTGCGCTGTATTCATATCGACAACGGGTTGATGCGACTGGATGAGTCGCAGAAGGTGGTGGACATGTTCCGCCAGCAGTATCATATCCCGCTGCACTTTGTCGATGCTAGCGAATTGTTCCTGAGCAGGCTCGCGGGCGTAACCGATCCCGAACAGAAGCGTAAGGTGATCGGCGCAACCTTTATCGACGTATTCGAGGAGCATGCCAAGGAGTTCTCCGACGCCAAATGGCTGGCGCAGGGCACGTTGTACCCCGATGTCATCGAATCGGTTTCGTTCAAGGGTCCGTCGGTAACAATCAAGTCGCACCACAATGTTGGTGGCTTGCCCGAGCGGATGAACATGAAACTGGTGGAACCTTTCCGCGAATTGTTCAAGGATGAGGTTCGGGCGGTTGGCCACGAACTGGGGCTACCCAACGAGTTTATCCATCGCCATCCGTTCCCAGGACCCGGCCTTGCCGTGCGAGTGCTTGGCGAGGTCACCAGGGAACGATGCGACATTCTTCGGCAGGCTGATGAGATCTTCATCAACGAACTGCATGCATCGAAGCAATACGACGAGATCTGGCAGGCCTTCGCGGTATTGTTGCCAATATCGTCGGTTGGTGTCATGGGCGACGAGCGCACCTACGAGAACGTCTGCGCCATTCGTGCTGTTACCAGTACCGACGGCATGACCGCCGATTGGGCGCGTGTTCCGTACGACGTTCTCGCCAAAGTCTCGAACGCAATTATCAACGAAGTGCGGGGCATCAATCGCGTGGTGTTCGACATCAGCTCGAAGCCGCCGGCAACCATCGAATGGGAATAACCATCTATCGATGGCCATCGCGCGACAGCTCGCGCTCAGAACCCGCTAACTACGTCACTGTTCATACATAACCGATTCGCTCACATGAAAGTCTCGATTCAGCGATTCAAAGCCGACGGCTTTACGGCCGATGCGACGGCAGTTTTTCTGCCGCAGGACGAGGCGGGTTTCGCCGAACGCTCCACGTGGGTACGTTCGCTTTGGGAAAACACCGCTCATCTGCTCGATGCTCAGGATTTCACGGGCCGCAAGGATAGTGCCGCCCTGGCATATACCGGCTCCAAGAAGTCACCGAGGGTGATCCTTGTTGGGCTGGGCGAATCGGGCAACGTGGATACCGAGCGGATCCGCCGCGCTGCTGCTACGGCGGCTCAGCGTGCGGCGGCACAGAAGTGCCAGAGCCTCGCGATCGTCCTTTCCGCAACCAGCGTTCCCGCAGCCGAGGCTGCCCAGGCAATCGTTGAAGGCGCGGTGCTTGCGGTGTACTCGTTCGACAAGTACTTCACCGAAAACAAGCCGACCAAGAAGCTGGAAAAGCTGACGATCCTGGTGGAGCACGCCGATGCGTTTAACGACGCGAAGCGCGGCATGGCCGTGGGTGAAGCCGTGGTGAACGGTGTTACGCTGGCACGCGATCTTGCGAATGCACCGAACAACGAAATCTACCCGGAAACCCTGGCCAAGCAGGCGAAGAACCTTGCAAGCCTGGGCGTAAAGGTAACGGTGCTGACCAAGGCCCAGATCGAACGCCTTGGAATGGGTGGATTGCTTGCGGTGAATCAGGGAAGCACGCGCCCTCCGTTCTTCGTTGTAATGGAGTGGAATGGTGGCAAGAAGGGTGATAGCCCGATTGTGCTCGTAGGCAAGGGAATCACGTTTGACACCGGCGGTATCTCGATCAAGCCTGGGGCTGGAATGGCCGAGATGAAGATGGATATGGGCGGCGCCGCGGCTGTTATCGGCGCCATGCGCTCGGTGGCCGAGCTGAAGCTACCTCGTACCGTGATTGGCCTGGTACCTACCACGGAGAACATGCCATCCGGCAGCGCCTATGTTCCGGGCGATGTTGTCACGTTCATGAACGGCAAGACCGCCGAAATCGACAACACGGACGCAGAAGGACGCCTGATTCTGGCGGATGCGCTTTGTTATGCCGCTCGTTATAAGCCACAGGCCGTGATCGATCTTGCAACGCTGACAGGTGCTTGCGTCATAGCCCTCGGAAATACTGCTTCGGGCCTTATGGGCAACTCTCCGGAGCTGAACCGCAAGCTGACCGAGGCTGGCAATCGCAGCTACGATCGCGTATGGGAGCTCCCGCTTTGGGAAGAATACGAGGAGTTGATCAAGAGCGATATCGCCGATGTGAAGAATTCAGGCGGTCGTGCAGCAGGCACTATCACCGCGGGCCTGTTCCTCCAACACTTCGTTGACGGGTACAACTGGGCACACATCGACATTGCTGGTACCGGCATGCTCTCCAAGGGAAGCGGCTACCTGAACAAGGGCGGCACTGGCGCGGGTGTTCGTCTTCTGGTGGATCTGCTCCGCCACTGGTAATCGAGCCGTCGCATGCGCGATGTAGCCAACAACAGATGATTCTATAACTGAAGGCAGCCTCAATAGGCTGCCTTCAGACGTTTTGACGGGATTGTATCTCCATAACATGGCGTTTCAGTAGGCTGGTGGTGATACAGATTCGAACTTGACGTCCTGGAGTTCTGCCAAAATTGCAAGAAAACGATGTTTGTTGCACGGAAGTTATCCACAGCGTAATCCACGTATCCACCTGCTGGTCGGGATAACACGTGGAGTGCCTGTGTACAGTAATCGCACCCAACCGACACCCGTGCATGTTACCCACAGTGATGTGGACATGTGTGGAGTTATCCACATTTCATCAACAAGGAGCAACATCTCAAATCCCGCTTTTTTTGCAGGTTTTGCGGCCCTATAGTTGGGTGTTACCACGAATTATCCACTAGTCCACACCTCCATCATCATTCATCAAAATCAATATCTGATATAGTTCTCAAGTTGGATGGTAATCCATGTCATTCTCGTCAGCAATGGTCGTTCCCTATGTGACATCGTTACTGGAAAGAACTCATACCATTGACGCACGTAATTGACAGAATGTCAGTTCTATGCGTAAATCCAGGCCACACTCCTCTGTTTTGGCCCCTTTTTCGTTTGTTTCTGTCCTGGCACGGAGCTTGCTATTCCTTTCGTTGCATCCAACCTAATGGAACTGAGGACATGATGAGAAACGATTTGGACTGGGCTAAGGAGATACAGGAATTCTCCACGCGATTGAAGAGCTACTTCGAGAACGTTCAACAACCGGGTTCCGCGAGTAGCAGCTTTTCGCCGCCGGCTGATGCATATGAGGATGGTGATGTTTACCGCATCGATGTGGATTTGCCGGGAACGGTAAAGGAAGACATTCGGATCACGGTCTCCAACTCGGTTGTCGAGATCAGTGGCCAGAAGCGCTCCAGCCGTCCGCAAGGTGCCCGCGTTCTTGTGGGCGGTCGCCGGTATGGTACGTTCAGCAAGCGCATTGTGCTTCCGGCTGATGCCGATGTTGATATGGCAAACACAACGGCGAACTTCGAGAACGGGGTTCTCCGTATTACGCTTGCGCGGGCATCAAAGGTGCAGGGTACAACGATCCCGATCAGCTAACACTGCAGCCGATCAGGACATGCCGACCATAGAACAACTATCAGAGATACAACCCTTAGGAGTGTACGCGAATGGGTAAGATTATTGGCATTGATTTGGGAACAACAAACTCTGTTGTGGCTGTGATGGAGGGCACCACTCCAACAGTTATCCCGAATAGTGAAGGAGCACGTACTACGCCCTCGGTCGTCGGCTTTACGAAGTCGGGCGATCGTTTGGTAGGCCAGGCAGCGAAGCGCCAGGCGGTAACGAACCCGAAGAACACGGTCTTTTCGATCAAGCGCTTCATGGGACGTACCGAAAGCGAGGTGCGCGAGGAAGAGCGGATGGTACCGTACGAAGTGGTCGCGGGTGAGAATAATTCCGTTCGTGTTCGTATCGACGACCGCTTGTATTCGCCGCCCGAGATTTCGGCGATGATTCTTCAGAAGATGAAGCAGACCGCCGAGGACTATCTCGGGCAGAAGGTTACCGAGGCCGTT
>CBHYLN010000002.1:0-105728 GCA_966128725.1 uncultured bacterium
ACAGCCAGGCAACCGGCTACAGCGGTTCGTTGTGGCTGAACGCCGACGTCACCTCGACGCTGAGCGCCAACGCCATGATGTTCGCGCGCAATCCCGCATCGGTGGGCGGCAACAAAAACAGCGGCTCGGTATTCATGAACTTTTCGCTGCGCCAGTATCTGCTGGATAAGAAATTGAGCATCTCCCTGCGCGTGAACGATCCGTTCGCGATGCAGAAATGGGAGAACACGTACAGCAGTGCCGATTTCTATTCGACCTCGAAGAACACGTGGTCATCCAGGAGCATCGGGCTGGACATCACCTTCAACTTCGGCACGATACCGCGCATGGAACGCCATGAGAAGGATAAGACCGAAACGAAGGGCGGCAGTGGCGGCGGCGGTGGTTCCCAGGGCGGTGGCGGCGGCCAGTAGACGCAAATCCCGCAAATGTGGGGTGGCACAACAAACCGAGCGCAAACGCGAGCGGCATTGAAAAGGCCACCAAACATGAAGAGGCCCGGTTCGGCACACGCAACAGTGTATCGCCCCGGGCCTTGTGTTTTCCGTGCTGCCGCGGTTGCTGTGTTGATTGTCAGGGTTGGATCTCGAGCTTCATCGCCGATACCTGGTTGCCGCTGCGAAGCCGTACGAAGTACAGCCCGCGCGGCAGGCCGGAGACGTCGAGATCGAGCGAGCGTTGCCGACCGCTGCCCGCCACTGTTGGCAACTCCACGGAGCGAACGACGTCGCCGAGCATGGTTGTCAGGTCCAGCCGTGCCGGCTCTGCAACGGGCTCGGTGAACCAGATCCGCGCAACGCCGTTGGCTGGATTGGGGGTGGCGCGCAGGTCATTCGTAGGCGAAGCACGGATACCTTCCCGTTCAACAACGTCGGACAATGCCGATACAGGTACGTATTTGCCACGAATCTGCTCGTCATCGTTGTCCAGCATGCGCCAAACCACCAGCATCTGACCACTCCGAACTGTGCCAACCGGCGAGGTAGCTGCCTCCTTGCCGGTCGAAATCTGGCGATCGTTGCCGGCGGGGCGCAGGTCGTACGTGAACTGTTGGGCGAATATCCCGTTGCCCGCTGTAAGAAGAGTCAACGTGGAATGCTCCTTGTCTTCCACAATCGTTGGGTCATGTCTGTCACCTGGTAGATATAGTGATGTCTCAGCTGTCTGCTGCAATCGCTCATTGAATAGTTGTATGGTCAGGCGTGCCCCTCGCACGTCGTTGTCATTGCGATCGAGTATAAGGCGTGCGAATATACCGTTGGCCAGTTGCTGATAGTATGCAATGCCATCGATTGGGCTGAATTTAATAGTATCGATGATGATCCCGGACCGATAATGAACGCCATGTTGGGCATCAGCTAACACAAAATCGCGATAACCGAATAGAATTGCAGACATTCCCGATGTTGTGTGAAAGTCCATGCTATCAACAGCAATGATTTTGCTGCTTGTATCAATAAGGAATGTCAGTGTGTTCGTGTTATTTGAATATCTGCGTTGCTGCATAACAATGAGCCTGTTGCCGGTATTGGCATCGTATGCAAACGCCCGTTCCGTCATTGGAATGTTCGTGTCGAAGAATATGATCTTTGCTTCCTTGGATCTCCATGAGTCGGACAAATAGTTTTGTGAAATGAAGATGGGATTCGTCTCCCACGCTTTGTACGGTGGTGGTCCTTTGGGCGTGGTTCGGAAGGTTGGCCACGATGCATCGATTACGCCGTTTGTTCGGTCGGCGTAACGCGGAGTAAAGCCGCCGGGAGTTCGAACTTGCCTGAGCGGCCGGTTGCTCAGAAGGTTTACGGCTGAGGATGCTGAATCAATTGTCAATTCTGTCCAGCCAACTACTGGGGCATCGGTGCTCCACGATATGCTTGGGCGACCATGCTGGGTGTGGGGTGTGCCCTGAGGAATTGCGATCGAAACCGTTACCGTTTGGCCCCCTAGTGTCACTTTGGTGGTGCTGGTATCGCTATGGGAAGCCCGTGTTACCGTTGGCAGTTGAATTTTGCAACCCAGATCCAAATCAGGGGTCCCGCCATCCCATAGGCTTTTGGTGCTCCCGTCGCCATATATTGCAGTTGTCCAGTGTGTCTTAGACTCGTGATCGCCGTACGTCGCGCTCGACCAACCCGACGTAATTTCAATATCAAACATCCAATCGCCGCTGCACCCGGCTACTCGTTTGTAACTAGTTATGCTGATGTATGGAGTTCCGCCTCTTGGTAGTGTCGGGGCAGTATATTCCGCAGGATAAAGTGTGTCGGTGCGGATCGTTCCGTTCGAATCCACGAGTTGTTGCTGAAGAGATATTCGATAGCCGCGGACAATGTAGTCCGTTAGCACATCGGCAACTATATAGCGCTGATTAGGCAACTTTATGATTGCCACATCCCACGTTGGTGTGGCTTTTAGCTTGATTCTGCGTTGTGGAACGGAATCCCACAATGATGGGTACAAGTCCAAATACTCCTTCGTGATCGTTGCCAGTGAGAGGTCATTGTCGATGAAGATTGTATTGGCGAGGAAACGATTTGGAACAACGCGAGGGTCGATCAATCCAGCATTGTCGATCATGTGGACGGCATTATCGTCGAATCGGCGAAATGAGTAGTAGCCTACGTTGGAGACCTGTACAGATGTGAAAGTCGAACCTAGATGCTGTTCCGGGATGTCCACCCGCCCATCCGGCGCCACATGCACCGCGTACACGCCTGGGCGCTCTTCGCGCGAATCGTTCCATACCACCAGGCGCCCGTATTCGCGCGTGCCAAGCGCACCCATTGTAAGCTCCGCCGATGGGGTTACGACGCCGCGAGAGATACGCTCCTCGTTGCCGAGCGGCGTGCCCGAGGTATCGAATCGCCGAGAATAGATTCCCGGCGCGGCCAGGCGTCGATCGTTCCAGAACACCATGAAGCCGTTGCCGATAGTGCTGACAAACACGGTTCCAAACGGCCGGGCTTCGGGTGAGTGCAGCTCGGTGATGGGCCCAACCTGGTGTGTGTCCCGAATCATGGCGTACACCAGTGTGGGCACCAGCATGCCCGACGGCGCCAGGCGCGCATTGCCCCAGGCAACCATGGTGACAGAGCCGATGGAAGCGGCCGATTGAATGCGGATATCAACTGGCAGGACCGACGCCGGCCCGCCATGTGTTGACAGCCGGAACTCACTCTGGGCATTGGCGGGCACGGCCGCGCGCACCATCAGCAGCAATGTGTACGCAACCAAGGCTGCCGTTGCAGGGGCAGCGTGGGACATGGGCTTTACGTTTGGCATCGTAAACCCAACCCACAAACCGGCGGATTGTTAGCAGGGGGGGCTGCTACGGTGCGTGCTGACCATGGAATTGGCAGCACGCCGGGCCGGTAAACGCGCAGGCCCCACGCACCGAGGGTGCGCAGGGCCTGTCTGCCGGGTTTGGTTCGTGCGCGCATTGCTGCCGCGCACGGCTGCCGATGGTTAGTTCAGCGTCGACGAAAGATTCTGCAGCGTGATCACGTCGCCCGTGACATCGTTCACGAAATCGATGGGCGCTGCGTTGGCGTCGCGGGTGAAGGTCTCGTTGCGGAACGGGTTGAACGACATCACCTGGCGATTGTGCAGCACAACTTCCTCGGTCGAGCGATACACGCCGGGGATTCCGTCGATCTCGGCCTGCGCATAGAAGCTGATGGTGCCTTCGGCTGGGAACTGCGATGCGGCCGTCAAGCCGCGGAACGTTGCGGGCGAGGATGTCTTCGTGGGGTCGTTTGCCCAGTGAATGGTGCCCAGGATTGGATCGGTGGCCGTACCCGTGAAGCTCTGGATATCCAGATCAGCCTGCCAGTTGCAGGGAACCAGCGGCGGCGGCGGGGTGCAGCTTGTGACGATGAAGCAGCCGTTTGTGGTTGCCGTTACCGTGATGTTATACCCAAGGCTCTGGAAGTCCGCAAGCGACGAACCCGGGCAGCAGATAACCTGGCCCACGGTTGGGCACTCGGAGCATTGCGCCGAGGCCGTTGTTGTGCCAACCGTTGCGGCAATGGCGAACACGGTGGCGCTGAGGGAGATTGCCGAGGCAATTCGGGCAAAAATGTTGAGGCGTGACATGTGGATGATCCTTTTCCAAATACGTTTGGAAATAATGATGTACGAAATGTGGCATCGTGTGGTGCCAGGGGCTGGTGAACACGTGCCACCAGAGCCGGAGTACAGGTGCAGTTGGCGCGGATATTATCCCGAGCAACTTCTCAGTCCCGCGAGTTGATACTGTTCAAGTGCATCACCTCACCGAGAATTTTTCTGTGTTGGCAATAATCGTGGTTCTCGTGGCAGTAAACTTCTTCCGGATTGCGCTGTTACCACCGTTGGCGTGTGCTGATGCACGGTTCCGGTTTTGTTATCGCAAATAGAGGCGTTTTCAGGGCCTGGCTTTTTAGCATTGTGAATAATCCACGCAAAACAACGCGAGCAGGGAATACGTTGCCGTACACCCTGCTCGGTAATAGTCGAATTCCAAACCGGTTGATGCCCCGGAATTATTTAGTTCAGCGTCGACGAAAGATTCGTCAGCGTGAGCACGTCGCCGGTGACGTCGTTCACAAAAAGGATCGGCGGCTCGTTTGCGTCGCGGGTGAATGTCTCGTTCACAAACGGGTTGAACGACATCACCTGACGGTTGTGGATCACCACCTGGGTCTGGCTGCGATACACGCCGGGGATGCAGTCGATTGTTGCCTGCGCATAGAAGCTGATGGTGCCTTCGGCGGGGAACTGCGTTGCGACCGCCAAGCCGCGGAACGTTGCCAGCGACGAGGTCTTCGTGGGGTCGTTTGCCCAATGGACGTTGCCGAAGATCGGATCGATGGCGGTTCCGGTGAAGCTCTGGAGCTCCAGATCGGCCTGCCACGGGCACGGCGATGCCGGCGGCGGCGGCGTGCAACTGGTTACACGGAAACAACCGTTCGTGGTTGCCGTTACCGTGATGCTATAGCCAAGGCGCGTGAAGTCGGCTAGCGACGAGCCGGGGCAGCAGATGATTTGCCCAACGGTTGGGCACTCGGCGCATTGTGCGTTTGCGGTTGTGCTTCCCATCGAAAGCGTCAACAGAAACGCCGAGGCAATCGCGCTTGCGGCGACCGCGAAACGGGTACGAATATTGCGATGCGTCATGGTAGCGTATCCTTTTCCAACAGTATTGGAAATGAGTGTGAAGTACGTGGCAGTACGATGTACCGGGGGATGGGGTCGTGCCGTAGTGCCGTTTGATGCCGGAGCTGCAATCCAGTAATATTCAATGCATTTCTGCTGCCCGAAGAGCCATCGATTGGCCGGGAGCCTGGTGCCTGCGATCGGAGACGGTAATACGATGCCCTCGCCTGCCAATGCCGTGCAGGCGAACATCACGGCGCGGCGGACACATCGATTGCGGCCGTGGATACGAATTATGTACCGGGGAAAGGGGATAGAACGTGGGCGAGATTAATTGAAAACTCGCACTGCAATAATAATGCGCCAATATCCTGCAAACTTCTTCCGGATTGCTGTTGCGGGCGCAGTGCTGATGTATTCAACGTTGCGGTGGTATCGGGGAAGGGTGTGATTCGCCGGATGTATTGCGATCCCGCGCCCGCGCCAACTGGCTGCCCGTGCGGTGCCGTGATATCGCAACGCGCAAACAGGTGTTAGCGCAAGCCCGCGGGGGCATGCGCTCTGCGTTATTCATGGTGTGCTGCCGGCATGGTACGCCGATATCTCCGCGCCCGCTTCAGGACCTCAACCCTGGCACGTTTGCGTGCGCGCTCCGATGGGCAATCAGGAAGTCAGCGCACGATGCGCAACAATGTGGTTGCCGTGCCGCCGGCCGACGAGGCACGCACGAGGTATATCCCGGTCGGCAGATCGCCTATCGTTGCAGGGCCACAGTGCAACACCGTGCGGCCGGGCACGGCGCCCGGCACTGCGGCCGGGGGCTGCGCTGGCAGGGTCAGCCGAAGACGCCCCACGACATCGAAGATCTGCACGATCGCCGGCCCGGTTGCGCCATCAACCGTGATATCCATCTCCTGATGCGCCGGGTTGGGCTGGCACGCAACCCGCATCGCAGCGGCCGCGGCGGCAGGGTGTTCAACGCCGCTTGGCGCGGGCCGCAGAAACCAGCCCCTGGTTGTGGTATCGGTCGCCATGAAATTCAGCAGCATCATTGCCACCTTGGTTTGGCCGGCGGATGAGGGATGTGTTCCGTCGCCTCCAAGATCACCCTTCTCCCAAATCAGGCCGTCGGCGCGCGGGTGTGTGCCGTTTGCCCACAGATACGGTCCCCACGCCAGCCACGGGGCGCGGCGGGCCGGCGGTGCGTAGGCAAGCCCCGTATCGCCCGCAATCTGCTGCTCGATCAGCCACTTCACCGAAAATCCGCTTTCGTAGGCGTACATCTCCGGATTCAGCGTCGTGGTGGCGTAGCCCGCGTAAATCCGGCTGGAGAGATAGACCATCTTCAGGTTCGGGTATCGGGCCGGCAACGAGCGAACGATTGTCCGCAGGTCGTCGCGCAAATCCTGCGCGTACCCCGGGAAGCCCGTGGTTGGGCCGCCGTTGGCCTCCTTCAGCCACACGGCCTGCACCTGTTGCGCGCGCACGCCGGCTGTGCGCAGCCGGTTCTCGATCTCCGTCCAGAATCCGGCGGTGGGCACCGCGATCACCGAAGCGGTTTGCCCGCCCTGCGCGCCATCCACAATTATTACGCGCGGATTTTTGCCGGCGAAGGTATCGGCGATCGCCTTGAACCGCGAATACTCCTGCGTGCAGTTCGACATCCCGATCGACAGCAGCACGATGGAGCCCGCGGGATGCGGGCGGCCGTTGGTATCCAGAGGCACGACCTGTTGGGCCAGCGAAAGGCCTGCGGCCAGGTGCCCGGCCGGCGGCGTATTGGCGCCGTTGGGATACAGCCCGCCCTGATATCCATTGTATGTGCCCGTTGCCAGTTCGGTAAGCGGCTTCACCGAGTCCGGGACGCCGGCGCCGCCACTGCCGCCGCCGTACGTGTTGAACCGCCATGGTTGGCACCACGGGCCGGCGCCCTGCGCGTCAACGGCGCGCACCCGCCAATAGATCACCTGCGCGGCGGGCAGGCTGCGAACGTTCATCCGTGTTGCGGTGATACCGTTGGAATCCAGCCGCTGCGTAAATGCGGTGGTAGGCGAAAGCTGCACATCGTAGCGCAATGCTCCGGGCGCCGCTTCCCATTGCAGCACTACCGACGTCGGGGCCAACGAGTCGTCCATCGCCGGCGCAAGCAGGCGAACCGTGTCCGGCACGGAGTCCGGCACGGAGGCGTGTGCCATGGATACGTCAGCGGCAATCACCATCCAGGCCATCAGCATCGGGGCAATGCGGTAAACGCAGGCAAACGGTGTGTTCTGTATCATGGCTGACTCTCGGTGAGCTGCAGGGTCGGGACCGCGATCGCGGCGCTGTGGAACGCCGTCTGGTTTCGGGCGGAACACACCGCGGTGATGAAAGTTACGCCCGGCCGGTTATTGCCTGCCGCCGGGCGCCGTGGTCGGGGGCGGTTGTTGGCCGAATAGTCTCCGAGATGCCGATATGCGCAAGGGCTGAGGGTCTGCCCGTTATCAGTTTCAGATGAAGACCATGGGTGCGAACTTCGCGAGAATACGTCGAGGTAATTCACTGAACCAATTCGTGGTGAACACATGATCCCATCAACAGAGGTATTCCTGCATGGCTGATTGGACTTGCCGCCAATCACAGATCAGGCAATGGTGTGCAGTGCTGGGCGGGGCAGTGGTGGTGCTGTTCGTATGCGGGCTCCCGTTTGGATGTTCGCCGGGTGCGATGCCGAAACTGGCGACGACCGAGGACACCGCCAGCGCGACTACGAACGGTGCCGACCGTGATATTGTATCGGCACGAATGGAAGCAGCTTTACAGCGATTTCCACCTATCAGCTTGCCAATGGTTCTGAGTGAAGATGTGTTGTGGAATGATTCCCATTTCGAAGAGGAACCTATCGATTCGGTGCTTGCGGAAGCCGTGTCCTGCAGTGGAAAGGATAATATCCTTGCAGGGGTGTGCAGGTCGTATCCATTGGGAATAGTGAGATTGGCATCGGGCGGATATTTCGTATTGATTCTTTCCTCGTGCGGAATCGGGGGCAGATATTCGGATATCTGTGGCGCAACACTTGATTCGACATTCATGGTGCGCTCTGTTGCCACGATTGCACGTGTTCATGCGGATTGCGGCTTTGCAAATATCCAGACCGCAACCGTCGATTCGGATCTGAAGGTAACCGCGGAACATATCGAACGCTCCTATGATTGCGATGGGGGTGGCAAGGTGGTATCCGAGACGAGGAAAAGCGTTGTCTTTTCGATATCAGACGAATAGTTCACCGTGCTTCAACGGTTGTCGTACCGGCTGCGTGAATGGAAGGGAGTCCGTTGTGCGGTTGCAGCCATAGCGGCACCATGGAACATTGCCCGGTATATCCCTGCCCAAAACAACGCACTGAATGTGCAATGATGCACGCGTGTTGCGCATGCTGGGGAGCGGAAATCCTGGGCGCTCAGATCTCGCGCACAACGTCCTCCAGCCGTACATCCTGTGTTATGCCCATGCTCTTACGCAGGCGTTTCCGCAGCGCCTTCAGCCCGTCGGCGCCCAGCTCCATCAGCGTGGTGATTTCCTTTGAGGCCAGCCCCGCGCGCAGCAATCCACACAGCCGTTCCTGTTTGCGTGTAAGCCCGGGAAAACGTTCGCGCAGGCGTTGATAGAAATCCTCGTCGACGCCGGCCAGATAATGCAGCGGGGTTTCCTGCGCGCCGGTGCCCGTGCGCAGCGCCGTTACGGCCTCGGTAAGGGCACGATTCACCGCGCGTTCGGTGGTGGTGCCCGTATGCGCAAGCACCGTGCGCAGCCGGTTCTCCACCTCGCGCACCAGGCGTTTGCGGTCACCAAGCGCAACAACCGCGTCGGCCAGCTCGCGTTCGGCGCGGCGCCGGCGTTCGCGCTCCAGCTCCGCCTCGCGTTCCAGCAGGTCCACCTGGGCCATCACACGCGCGTTGCGCAACGATTGCTCGGCCTGTTGCTCAAGCATGCCGCGCTCGATTGCAAACGCCTCGCGCTCGTACGCCACAACAGCGCGCAGGTCATTGCGTGCCTCGGCAATCGCGGCGCGCAGGCGGTAGGTTCGCGCCTCCAGTTCCGGCTGGATATCAACCCCGCCGACGCATTGGTCCAGCAGGGCAAGGGCGTCGGTGTGGCGCTCCTGCTGGATAAGCACTTCGGCAAGCTGTACCCGGGGGCGCCACGTGCGCTTGGAGTACAGCTCGTCGGCACGGGCCAGCGCCTGGCGATAATAGGCCTCGGCAAGCGCCGGCCGGCCGCGCCGTTGTTCCACCTCGCCGCGGATCATCAGCGCCTGTGCCGTGACAAGCGCCATCGGGCGTTCGCCGATGGTGTCCAGCACGGATTGGCTGAGCGCGGCGGCGGCGTCCAGATCATTGGTTTTCATCAGGACGGTTGCCCGGCTGTTGCTGAGGTTCAGCCGCAGGCTGATCTGCCGCGGTGGCGCGCATTCGGCGGCCTGGCCAAGCAGCTCGGCGGCGCGATCGTATTCCTTCAGCCTGGAGTGTGCCTCGGCAAGCCGCAGATATCCGTACGAGCGCACCAGATCCGAGCCCAGTATCCCGGCCATCTTCACCACTTCCAACTGGCACTCGATGGCCTGCTGATGCTGGGAAACCTCGGTGTACATAAGCCCGAGCTGCGTAAGCAGTATGCTGCGCGTAAGCGGGAACGCAGCGCCGTCGATCGTGCGCAATGCCTCGCGCAGGCTTCGGATTGCTTCCGGGATGCGGTTGCGCACCAGAAGCGTCCGGGCCATATGCCCGCAACTGCCGGCGCGAATCTGCATCTGTCGGTCCTCCGGTATATCGCTGCCGGGAAGCAATGCCAGCATCTCCTGGTCAACCCGCTCGGCGTCATCGTGCCGGTTGGTCGCAACCAGCAGACCAACGGAGCGGTGCAATGCCTCCACAACAAGCAGCGTTGAGCCGCTGGTCCGCGCGGCCGCCAGCTCGTGTGCCAACGCGTCCTCGTGCTCGGCAATCCGGCCGGCGCGCTCGTGTGTTATGCCGATGGCGCACCACGCAATCGCCTGGCGCGCCGGGCTGGCCGCCAGCTCCGCCCAGGCAAGCGATTCGTGGCCCGCATGGGTGGCGGCGTCATCGTCGCCGCATACCTGCCGTGCCATGCACAGCGCGGCCAGCAGCATCGCGCAATTGTCGGCGCTTTCGCGCTCGCGCTTCGAGAGCCTGGGCGCGGGGCTTGCGGTGGCGGCATCGGCAGCGATGCCCGCCTCGTGCAGCCGCGCGCGCGCGGTGGCAACAAGCCCTTCCAGCAGTTCGGCCACCTCGGCGGCCTGGCTGTCGGTGGGCTCGAAAAACCTGCTACGGAGCGCTCGCGCAACGTGATCCGGCGCGAAACCGCCGGCCGCGTCGCGGATCAGCTCGCGAATGTGCGTTGCGTGAAGCAGCTCCTCGCGAGGCGTGGTTGTGGAGTCGGTTGTCATGGTCTGGCCAGACGGACAGAGAGAGAGAGAGAAGGGATACCTGGCGTATCGCCATCGGCGCGCTCACCGGACCGGGAGGGGGTGACCAGCGTGCGTTTGTGCGGACAGGGATTGTGGACAATCCGGGGCGCAATATGCCACGAAGAATGTTGAGTGGCGAGGGGGGGGAGGGGCGGGAAGGACGAGGTAAGAATGAAGAATGAGGGGGCAGGCCGGGACATAACGCATCACTCAGAACACATAACGCATCCTGTATACCTGGATATACAGGCGAGAAGGAACTCGGAATGCCCTTTGCGCGCCTTTGCGTCCTTTGCGGTGAACTCCTTAGGCCCGCGCCCTGCCAGGCCGGATGCAGGCAGCGGGACGTCGTGGCCACAGGGTAGCGATCCGCGTAACCCGACGGGTGAACCATGCGACGCGGCAAACGGCAAGGCACTGCCGTACAACGCATTGCATGCGCAACGCAGCGAGTTAATCATGAGCTGCGATAAACGGCCGTGACACGGCCAGGCAACGATCACATCCTGTATACCTGGATATGCCGGCACGGCGTGGAATGAGAAATTAGAAATTGAAAATTAGAAATGAGGGATGCGGAATCCGGACGTGGCATAACGCATCACTCAGAACACATAACGCATCCTGTATACCTGGATATACAGGCGAGAAGGAACTCGGAATGCCCTTTGCGCGCCTTTGCGTCCTTTGCGGTGAACTCCTTAGGCCCGCGCCCTGCCAGGCCGGATGCAGGCAGCGGGACGTCGTGGCCACAGGGTAGCGATCCGCGTAACCCGACGGGTGAACCATGCGACGCGGTAAATGGTAACGACATAGCCGTACAACGCATCGCATGCGCAATTCAGCGAGTTAATCATGCGACGCGGTAAACGGCGATGCCACTGCCAGGCAACGATCGCAACCTGTATACCTGGATATACAGATGCGCGTGTGGCAGGGTATGGGTGACGTGCCGGTGCCCGCCGGCACGTATTTCAGCAGGATGACCGCCGCCGGCCACGATGGGCGCGTGCAGCAGGCCACGGGGCGCGTGGTGGTTGTGCGACCGTAGCGTGGGCGTGCGGTGCACAATGGCCCAATCGGTTGCAACAGCATTGTATGTTTGCACGGTATCCGGTACGGCGGCACGGCCCGCGCCCGTGCCGGTGAGCATATTTATCGTATCGCGGAACGACATGCGTCCTGTACGTGCCTGTATCGCAGCCCTGATTGCCCTGTTCCACGCCGGTTGTGGCGGGCACGGGATATCCGACAGCGATCATTTCGCCGCCGAACTTCTGGACTCGTTGCATGCCGCCGCGCCGGAGCTTCGTGTGGAGCGGGTTGGGCCGATGCGGTACACGATATCACGCGCGGGGGATTCCTCGTTCACGGTGTTTCTGGACAATGCCTACGCGGTGTACCGCCAGGACACCGCGGCCCGCGCCGAAATTATCGGCCGGTACGTTGCGCAGTTCATTCGTTCCAGCAGATATCGCAGCGATACGCCCGTCGATTCCATGCGGATTGTTCCGGTGGTGAAGGATCAGCATTGGAAGCAGGATATGCACCAAGTGATGGTGAAGTCCGGAACGCGTGTCTGGGAGTTCGCGACCGAGGATCTGAACAGCGCGTTGGTGATTGTCTACGCCGAGGATGATTCGGCTTCGATTTCGATGCTGTCGAGCGAGAAGCTGAACGCCGCTGGCGTAGCCGCCGCGCGCCTGCGCCCGTTGGCCTGTGCCAACCTGAAGCGGATCCTGCCGCCGCTTGAGTATTCCGAGGCCGATGGCCTGTATTCGGTGCATGCCGATGGGAATTACGAATCCAGTCTGCTGTTGCTTGATTCGTTGTGGACACGCGACAACTTCAAGGTGCGGGGGCAGTTCGTGGTGGCCATCCCCGCGCGTGGCGAGTTGTACGTTACCGGCAGCGACGATGCACGCAATCTGAAACGGATGCGCGAGCACGTTGCCGAGGTGGTGGCCAACGCCCCGTACCCGATGTCCGAAACACTCTTCGTGCGCCGCAACGGGGCGTGGCAGGTGTTCACGCAGTAGTGATGACGGCCCGCGCCGGCCGGTGCGATGCTGACGATGGAAGTGTCTGGCCAACACTGCTGTAGCCGGCGCTGTTCCCTGCCTCTCGCCCTGTATGCCGTGCGAGCACGCACATGCCGGTATTGCCGTCACGTGTTATCGGCCACCGGTCCGGTGGTGATTGTTCCGAACCCGCTTCCCGCATTCTCTCCACGCGTTCATACAGCTCGCGTACGGAACATATGTTCCGCTGCGTTATCACGAGCGTAGCCGGCGCGGCATCACCCGTACCGGCAAATCCATTGCGCGCAGTGCCCCGCACCGCCGCGATTACCGCATCACGACAAGCGTGCGTGTGCTGCTACCACCACCGTGCTCCAGCCGATAGAAGTACAACCCTGCCGGAATCCGCGCCGTGTTCAGCCGGCAGGTGTGCTCGCCGGGCTCCATCGTCTGGTTCAGCAGCGTGGCAATCTCGGCGCCGGTGTTGCCGATCAGCACCAACCGCACCGGCCCGGCGGCAGCCAGCCGGAATCCGATGCTTGCCGACTCGCGGGCCGGGTTGGGCGTTGCCAGCCCAAGCACATCGCCGGTGACGACGGCCGTGCCCGGCACCGCCGAAAGGCCGATCGTGATATACGCCTGCCTGGTTGCGGAGTCGGCGCCGCCCGCGTTGGCAGCGGTAAGCGTTACGCTGTACTGGCCGGCGGCCGGGACCTGCACAACCGGATGTTGCGAACGCGCCGTGGTGCCCTGCAGGAACCGTACCGTGGGGGGCTGGAATGCCCATTGCCAGCTTGTGGGCGTGTTGGTGCTTTGGTCGGCAAGGTGGATCACCGTGGCGGTATCGCCCGTTGTACGGTCGGCAACAAAAGCGGCGGCCGGTTTGGGCGGCGGTTGTGCGCCGTAGGTGGTCGCGAACGCGCCGGCGCCGTGTGTGCCGATCGCCACGAACCCGTCGGCAACGCGCGCGTCGATCATGTCCACAACCACGTTGCCGATGGTTGTTGCCCCCTCCAGGCCCCACTGCGGCTGTGCCGCCTCGATATCAAGCGTTGAATACAGCCCCGCGCTTGTCGCCACCAGGTATACCACGCCGCCCTGCACGGGCAGGATTTCCGCCCACCGGCAGGAGGGGCCTGCGCCGGAGCCGTCGGCCCGTTCCTCAAGCGAACCGCTTACGTCGCGCCAGCTTTGGCCGCCGTTATCCGTATGGAACAGGCTGCGGATCTCGTAGTTGGAGAACACCACCAGCATGCGGTCGGCGTTGGTGGGGTCCACCGCGATGCACGACACATAGGCATTCGCCGGGAAGTTGGCGCCGGATATATCACGTACGGCCGCAGGGTTGTTCGGCTCCGCGTGCAGCGCATCGTCCACGCGGTACACCTTGCCTTGCGACGAACCGAAATACAGGCGTCCGGCGGGCGCGGTTGAGCCAGCCAGCGTGGTTACGCTGCCGCTGACAGCCGTGTTTGTCATCTCGGCCCAGTTGTTCGTGGCGGGCGCGTTGGTGGCCAGGTTGCTGTTGCGCCACACCCGGTTGCCCGCGGCCAGGTACATCACCGTCGGGTTCGTGGGGTCCAGAATGTACGGCGTAACAAACGCGCGGTTGGTTGCGTTGGCGGGCGTAACGGCTGTGCCGAAGGTGCCGCTGTCGCGCGGGTTTGTACGATGGATATCGCCGCCTGCGCCGGAGTAATACACCGTGGAATCGTTCACGATGGCGCATGGGCCGCCGTCGCCGGCATACGAGCCATAGCCGCCCCAGTACGAGCGCCAGCGTTTGCTGCCGCCGGTGCCGAACCACGCGGCGTTATCCTGCATGCCGCCGGCCACCTGTATCTGGTCGGTTGCGCGCGGGGCAACCGTGATGGTATAGAATTGCGACGTGCGGTAACCGTTGTTCAACGAGCGCCACGTTACCGTTGCCGCCTCGCAGTTGTCGGCAACGCTTACGCCACCGTCGTTGCCGCTGTACAGCTTTGCAGGTTCGCCGGGGCCAAACGCCATCGCATGCTGATCGCAATGATGCCCTATCACCTGCCACACGTTCGGCGTGTAGCCGCCAATCCATGCCACATTCGCCGGCGTGGCGAAACCGTCGGTTGAGCGGTACAGATTAACGCCGCCGATAAACACCACGTTCTCCCTGGCAGGGTGCACGGCGATCACCAGATCGTAGTTGCTGCCGCCCCAGCCACCAACGTCCGATCCCATCGAGGCCGCCGTCGGGATGGCGCCGGAGCGGTTCTCCCAGGCACCGCCCGCACCGCTGCCGTCGCCCGAGAGATATCGATACTTCCAGATGGATTGCCCGTTGGTGCCCCCGCCTGGCGTGATCCCGTAGAAGAACACCACGTTCGGGTTGGAGGGGGCGGCCGCCGCAACGATGCGGCCGAATGTCGTGGGCCAGCCGGCCGGCGTGATCCGTGCCCATGTGATGCCGTCGGCCGAGCGCCAGATACCGTTGGTGCCGCCTTCGCTGCTGAGCGTGGCATAGGCCACGCCGTTGGGCGCAACGATCACATCGGTAAACCGTGCGTCGCCGTTGCCCAGCACCTTGCTCCACGTGTCGCCGCCGTTGCCGGAGCGGAAAATCGCGCCATGTGTTGCGGCATACACCCGGCTCTCGCCGGTTGTTGCCGGGTCGGTCGCGATGTTCCATACATAGTCGAACGGGCCATCCCATTGCTGTGGTGTGCCGCTGTGCGTGGCGGGCAGCAGCACCCAGTGCGCGCCGCTGTCGGTTGAGCGATATATGCCGTCGCCATGATAATAGGCGCCGCCACCGCCCTGCGGCGAAGCGCCTTCCAGCTCGCCGCCGGCAGCGTAATACCAGATGTGGCGTTTGCCGGCACGGCGGTCCTGCGCGATGCACGACACCGCGTGCAACTCGTTCGGCGCGGTTGTTTTGGTCCAGGTGGCGCCGGCATCGGTTGAGCGCCACATGCCGCCGGAAGCGCCGCCGGCAAGGATGTTGTTGTCGTTGGCGGCGTCCACCGCAAGCGCACGTGTGCGCCCGCCCACATTGTCCGGGCCAATTGCCTGCCACGTTGCCGTTGGCATCACCGACGCCGGTGATGCGCCCGCCCGCTTCCCGCGCGCGCGAAGCTGTTCGATTGTTGGCAGTGATTGCGCAAAGGCAAGCTCGCGGCGACGGATATCGGGCGGCAACGTGCCGGTTGCCGGATTGTGCAGGCGTTGCCATTGCCAGGCCGCCCGGGCGTTTGGGTCATCGGTCGTGCCATCGGTGCCGGGCTGGCCAGCGGCCGGTTGTGCCGGCGTTGCGCGATTGGTTCGGGCCAGGAACATGCCGAACGCCAGCACGCTGAACGCCATCAAAACAAGTGCGGTTGTACGGGTGCGCATGCGATTCATGGCTATGGAGAAGAAGATGGACCTGGGGTAAAAGTCTCGCGGACACGAACATACACATCGGCCTGCGAAGCGCAATTCGTACGGCGTGGTTGTGCCGTGCATGCGGCCCCATGCGCGGCCACGGGTGCAAATGGAACGGGCCGCCCCCGACTGTGGATCGGAGCGGCCCGTGATTATCCGCCGGCCTCATCGCCCGGCCCGTGTATCGGCGTCAGCGAACCACGGCCACCGAGCCCCGCAGCCACGCGGTGCCGGCACGCAGCTCGATGCGGTACGCGCCGGAGGCAAGCGTTGCTGTGCCCAGCGTGTACGCGTGTTCGCCGGCCTCGGCGATGCCGATGTTCCGTGCCATCACCAGGCTGCCGCGCGCATCGAACACGCGGATGTCAGCCGCGCCGGCCGTTGCCTGGCGCCAACGGATCACCGTTGTTGCCGTTGCCGGATTCGGGAAGCAGCCGATCAGCGCGGCGCCGGCATCGGCCTCGCCCGTACGAACGCCTGCCGGAACCGTCTCCACGATCGAGAACGCCGCGCTCGACGTATCGCTTACGCCACTTTGCGGCGCATCCACGCGTACGCGGGCTGCGTCGGTGATGAAATGCGGCACGCTCCAGGTGATCGAGTCCACGCCTGCGCGTGCCGGCACCGAGTCGATCATCGCCCACGCGGCGCCGTTGTTGTTGCTCCAGTACACGCGTACCCCGCCGGCAAGGTTGGAACCCGTCCATCGGATCCGGATCACCGAATCCTGCCGCAGGCGTTCGCCTCCGTTGGGGTACAGCAACGAGATCGACGTATCGGCCGGCGCGCGTCCGTTGATGATGAATGTGTTGTTCGATGTGTCGCGCACGCCGGCGGCCGTCACGCGCATCAGCGCCCTGGTTGAGGGGTCGTTGGGCACGCGCCAGGTAAGCGAGTCCAGGCCGGCGCGCGCGGCGCGTACGCCCGCCGCTTTCCAGGTGGCGCCGCTATCCACGGAGTACTCCGCCACCACCTGCCCGGATAGATCCTGGCCCATCCACAGGAGGTGAACGCTGGAGTCGGCGTTGAAGACCTCGCCGCCGTTCGGGTACTGCAGCGTGATTGTCGGTTTCACGCTGGTGCGGATCGTGAACGTCCGGTTGGACGCGTCCTTCAGGCTGCTGTCGGCCGTGCGGACGCGCACGAACGCCTTGGTTGTGGAGTCGTGCGGTACCGACCACGTAAGCGAATCGTTGCCCGAATGCGCTGGCACCGTCGCGATCGTTTTCCAGGTGGCGCCGCTGTCCACCGAGTAATGAACGTCCAGGTTGCCCGTTACGTTGGTGGCGTTCCATCGGATCTTGACCGTGGAATCGAACCCGAACACCTCGTTGCCGTTGGGGTAGATCACGCGCAGCGTTGATGGCAGTTCCGGAAGTATGGCGAACGCCCGGTTGGACGCGTCCTTCAGCGAGCTGTCGACAGTCCGGATGCGGAAGAATGCCTTGGTTGTGGAGTCGTGCGGCACAATCCACGGAATCGAATCGTTGCCCGCCGCCGCCGGCACCGTTATCACGTAACTCCAGGTGGCGCCGCTGTCGACGGAATAATGCAGTTCCACGTCGCCGGTTACGTTGCTGGTGTTCCAGCGAATCTGGATTGTGGAATCGTACGCGAAAATCTCGTTGCCGTTGGGATAGATCATGCGCACGGTTGGTGGCGGCGTCAGCAGAATGTTGAACACCCGCGCCGATCGCGAAGTGCGGTTGCCGTTGCTGAGCCGTACCAGCGCCCGGTGGGTGGTGTCGAACGGCACAACCCACGGCAGCGTGTCCAACCCAGCGACCGCCGTAACCGAGTCGATCACGTGCCATACCGCGCCGCTATCGGCGGAGTACTCCACCTTGATCTTGCCGGTGAGCCCGGTTGCCGTCCATCGTATAAGCGCGGTATCGCCCACTATCAGGTTTTCGCCGCCGTTCGGCGAAAGAATGCGCAACGAGGCGGGCTGCGCCTGGGCCGCGATGCAGGAGATAACAAACAGGAGGACGGGCAGGATGTAACGCGGGCACCACCGTGTTCCGGCCGAAACCGCGCTGGGTGTGTTGTGCATGAAACGTCTCCGTGTAATACAGGATGGCAATGCAGCGCTGGCTGGTGGGCAACCGACGGCATCGCGGAATAGTTTGGCGGGGTGTGCCGAAGGTGAACCGAGTGGTGTGCGGTGATACATGCTGATGTTGCGGGCACTGAAGCAACACGCTGGTTCATCTCCCTGAGTACGATCCACAAGCCCGCGGCCAGGTAACGGGGCGCTGAACTTTTTCATGCGGCCCTCTCGTGCCAGCGGCATGCGCTCCGCTGGCGCGCTCCGGACCTGTGCGCCATGCGGCTGTATGCTTCGGGTTCGCGCCGCCTCCATTGGCCCCCCTCGCGCGCCAAACGGCCGGTATATGCTGGTGCCGGCTGCCTGCGAATCGGGCTACGTCGGCTGCCATACTGCGACGCCGGCGCGCCGTACGTGGCTGCTCCCCGGTACATCATGATGTACTGGCACCGGCACAGTTGATGCGCTAACATTCGGCCCTTCCTCGAAACCGGTATCGCATGGCCCATGCATGCGGCTGCGTTCGATGAAGGCTACCCCTTCCGCCGAGGTATGGTCCACACGCATACGCCTCGGCCGCCCTCGATTCCCCGGATCGCGTATGCTGGAACGATGCGCCCACGCGGCGCCGGCTCCGTGCGCACACACAACCGTTGTTGTTCCCCTCATACAAGGATACCGTCTGGCGTGCCCGCGGATTGCGCGCGACGGCGAAGCATGTCCACATGGTTCGGTGCCCTGTGTGTTCGCAAATGCGTGTACCCGGGCGCCGGGGGTATTGGCCAGCGGTATCCATCATCATTGTTCCATCTAACCGCAGTGAAACCCAGAGAGGGAGAGGTTTGCCATGAATGCACCAGCACCCAGCGTTAACGCGTGGATTTTCCTTGGCGAGGACGAACCGTCCGGAGCGAACTACAACACGCCCGGCAGCAGCTATCAGCAATTGATCACCTTCGGCGTGTACAATTACATGACCATGGTGAACATCTGCTTCGTGAACACGGTGCCCACCAGCTCAACCACCGTGCCGGCCGGCGATGGCAGCACGTACACCATCGAGCTGCAAACCGCGACGCATCCGGACAACTACACCAACCAGCAGTACATGGACTGGGTGATACGCGACGCGCGCGCCACCAACCCGAACATCAAGATCCTGGCCACGCTGGGATATGCCGAGAACGAGTTCACGCAGATCTTCTCCGGCCCGCAAAGCGGCTGGCAGCAGGCGGCGGACGACTATGCCAGCAATCTTGTGGCGTACCTGCAGTACTATAATCTGGACGGCTTCGATGTGGATTGGGAGGGGTCGTTCTCCTACGCCACCACGCCGCAACAGTTCGCCATGCTGTTCACGGCCATCCGCGCCGCGTTCAACGCACAGAGCCGTTACTACTATCTCACGCTGTCGCCGGCCGATGTTGGCACGCTGGACGCAACGGCCGTCAACAACTGCTGCGATTTCGTGAACCTGCAACTGTACTCCGGCTTCACCACCGCGCAGCAGTTTATTGCCGCGGGCGTATCGAAGGATCTGCTGGCGTACGGCGCCAAGTTCGAGGTGAACGGCAGCGTGCCGTATCAGAACGCGCAGAACGCGTATCAGCAGGCCACAGCGGGCGGGTACGATGTTATCACGCAGTGGCGGTTGAACTCCAACGACTTCCAGTACGAACAGGCGCAGCAGATGATCCTGTACCAACTGGTGTTCGGCATCCCCGGCAACACCTTCAACGACACACCCATCATCGGCGCGGCCGGCAATCCGCCCATTACCGGCATGGTGGTGCGCCACGGCGACGTGCTGGACGCCATCCAGGCGACCAACACCGGCAACTTCCAGGGAACGGCCGTGCAGTACCAATTGCTGCAGCACGGCGGCAGCAGCGGCACCGCCAGCACCGTGGCGATTGCCGGCGGCGACGCGATCACCGAGGTCTCCGGCTACACCGGCAACTGGTACGGCTGGAACTGCGTGCTGCAGATCACGCTGAAAACCAGGAACGGCGCGGTGTTCGGCCCCTACGGCACCATGAACAACTCCTCGGGGCAGACCGCGTTCAGCTATACGGCCCCGGCCGGGCAATCGGTGGTGGCGTTCAGTGGCAGCACCCAGAACGTGCCGCTGGCCGGCGGTGGAAACACGGACATCATCGCGGGGCTGAATGTGAGTTTCGGGTAGGGGGTGGGCGGTATTGTATGCGTACGGGCCGTGCACGGAATGGTGCACGGCCCGTTGCTATTGTGACATTCTCCGGCAGTTTATCCGTTGCTTCCAGCATCCGCCATCAGCATGGGACAATGTTTACGTTGACGCAGCCGGTTGGTGAAATCGTTACCGAGATGCATACGAAGATGCCGCATGGCAGCATGTTCCGGACTGCGGGGCCGTTTGGCAGTGCACGTGTGGCGCCACCATCAAGTGATGCCCATTGGATTGCCCAGAGCGGTGGGCACGGTGCCGGCTGTGCATACGCAAAGGTGCCGCACGCATTGACATTGTTGACCTGCGTGACATTTATCATTCCCTGCTGCCAGTTGGTCCAGACCGGGAACGGGAAACAGTTCGGCGGGATTGAGCAGGAAGCGGTGATCAGGAACGTACAGTTATTCGGGCATTGTGCTTTCGCGGATTGTGGGTTGACGGCAAACCCTATGACAAATGCCATTACCGCGAATGCCAGCGTGAGAAATGTGCGTCGTGTCATGACATGCACCTCGTTGTTTGATACTGTATGATGAAAAGCACGACCGAAGGATTCCCGCGATGGTGGACGCTGTATCCGGAAGAGGACAAACGCCGGAGCGCATTACGTCACGGAAGCGGTCGCTTGATTGCAAACCGTATGGTCGGGGTTTGGTTGTCGGCTGTGTGGGGGGGAGGCATGAAACGTTGTCCATGTCCAGTGCGCGCGTTGAGCCAAGCTGACGCACAAACGCCATTGCCATTCTCACACTGCCGCATTACCGGACCGGACATAACATAACCGATGCAAAGCTACGTTGTGCAAGTGGCGGTTTGGAAGTACATGATGATGTACCGGCGCGGGCGTTCGCATATGGAAGCGAGGTGCATGAATATCATTACGCCGATGACGAAGCGAGCAGGCGATGATGCGAACCTGAATGCAGAGATACCTGGGGGCAGTGTGGGGTGGCGGACGTTCGCATGTCCCTGGCAGAGTATGAAAGAAGTCCTACGAAGGTGTTACGCCGTGCTTCAGCACCGCGTGTAGTGGTTGCCCGTCGCTATGTGAATGGAACTGTGGTACAGCGCTTCACTTCACCACCACGTGCAACTATGGCATCATCACGAAGCGTGCCGAGGCATGGCCTGCGTGCGAATCAACGATCGTTATGAAATACATTCCTGGGATAAGGCCCTGCGTTGGCACGTACAGGCTTCCCGATGCCGAATACCGGAACCCGGTTTCATATCGGGCGATTGTTCGACCCTCAACCGTGGTTATCAGGCACGAGGTAATTAGGGCTATCGCTTCACTTGGTGTTGCGTGCAGCTCCAGATAGCCACCACGGCAATAGGGATTGCGGATGTGCAACGTGTACGCTGCCGGCACCGGCGGGTGCTCGCGATTGGTTGTGAACAGGCGAGTATTGGGCTGTGCCGTTGCGAAGATGCCGGCTGTATCATTACGTCTGCCTTCCCACGCCGCGTACAGTGAGTCATTGCTGATCGTTATGGATGGGTTCGCCGCGCGCGTCTGGCTTGCGCTTATGCGGATCGGTGCCGACACGGAAAAATCGGTGCCGTGGATGCGTACCACAAACACCCCGTGCTCGGTACCGTATGCCAGCAGGATCGACGAATCCCGCATGCTGGGGGCCGATGCTATCCCAAGTGGTCTTTCTGGTAATTCAAACTGCCTGCTGCGAAGTCTAGTGCCGTCCAATCCGAAACGTTCGATCCATACGATATGCGTGGTGGTGTCGGCTGGCGGTACGATGCGTACCAGCGATGCGTTTGTCAGCCGGTAATAGGTTGCGTTAGACGCACGCGCAAATCTGTTGGATATCGGCGTGTTCGACGAACGACCAATACGCTGTAGAATATGCGCGGCCACAATCAGTGCGGACGTGTCGTCCATGGGAATGATGGCATCGATCGGAAAGGCCGGCAGCGACGGCGTCGGGCGGCGCCAGCGCTGGATTCCGTCGGGCGTGAACGAAACCACGTAGTACGGCACAATGCCTGCAATTCCCAATCCTTCGGAAGAAACGCCGAACCGGCTCTCCACGAGATTGGCGCCCGTTCCACCAATCGAATCCAGAATCAGGACCCAGCCATGCGCCGTTGCAAGCCATGAATTGTAGCTCCATGAATCGAACAGTACCGGGCATCCGTGTGGCTGATTCCGCCATTCGATTCTTGCCCGACTTATCCCGGCAACAACTGCATCGCCGCCGGCGGCAAAACGCATGTTTGAACGGACCGTGGTACTGCCCAGCATATCCGTGGATGTGTACGCCGGCGCAGCCAATAGCGCATTGCCCGGTGTTATCACCGTGTCACCAGGGATCCAGAAGCGGATCTGCCGTGCATATTCAGTCGATTGTGCGATCGAATGTGTACACACAATCACGCAACCACCATCGCGTGCAACAATGGATGGCCGAAAGTAGGGACGGCCTGGTTCGTACTGAGTGGCAATCAACACATCGTCCGGCTGCCCGAACGCAATGCCGCTGCAAGCGACAACAAGTACAACCATGGAAATGGCATGCCGCGCAATGTTGTGAGGTCGCATCAGGATCTATCGATCGGTGATTTGGGGATCGTTGGTTGTCTCCTCACCGGTAACACCTGAATTGCCTGCGTTGTTAGTTGCCGTGGAACGAGATTTTCCGTTGTACCCGAACAGCTCCGTGCATTTCGATGGCCTGGCAAACGGTATCTACCGGGCTGTGTTTCGGAGCGCGGGGAGGTACGCAGGGAGCGGGTGGTTGTGTGGGGGCGGTGATGGTATCAAGAAGATGACGCCGGCCAATGCCGCACACGCGGAGCGTACAGCCAGCATATCGTCATATGATCGGCAGGGTATATGGGCCTAGAGCAACTCCGTTGAGCACCGTTCGGCGATGCGGCGGGCGAGACGAAGGAAATCCGCGTAGGCGTTCTGTACGGCTTCGCCATGTGCTCCGATGGCCCCGTCGGCCGGCTTCAGTGCAAACACTGGCTTTCGTGCCTCCATGGCCATCGGCATCAAGCTCCGATAGTGTTTCAGCATTGCCAGGCAGTATGGGTCATCAGCGCTTGTCATTTCATCCACGGCGGGCTCGGCCAGAACCGACTCGCGATAGGCGTTCGGAAAGCGGTCGATCCAGCGCTGATATGCCTTCGGTGGCCGGTTCTCGCGCATGCCGTGCTGCATCACCACATAACCGATCGGTTCGATCGCGCCGCCCGGCATATCGAGCGAGGGATCAGGGCTTTTCGCCAGCAATTCCTTCCAGCTTTTTCGCCATCCGCGCAACGCCGGGCCAAGGTTCTGCAAGCCTTGCAGCGAGAACAAATCGGGGCCAAGCGGGATGATCACACGATCGCCGGCGATCAGCGCGGCGCGGTTGATGGCGCCAAGGTTGGGGCCTACGTCCATCAGGATCCAGTCGGCTTCAACCAACTTCGCCGCCTGTTGCACTCCTCGATGAAACGCGGTCATGATCCGAAACGCCGATTCGTCGCTGTTGTGGCAGCGTGGCCAGGCGTCGGACAACTTGTCCTCGAATGTGGAAAGCCCAAGGTCCCCAACAACAAGGCCCAGATTGGGATTGATCGATTCCACGTGCGGCACCAGTACATCGCCCACACCACGAATAATGGGGCGCAGCGCTCCGAAAATTGTGTGCGGATGCTCGCCGACAGGCCACAGTTGTTCGAGCCTGCTCTCGGCAAGGAACATGCTGGTAAGATTGGCCTGAGGATCGAGATCCACTGCAAGTACGTTCTGGCCGCGATCGGCGATCATCGTTGCCAGATGATACACCAGCGTTGTTTGGCCTACGCCGCCCTTGTTGTTGAAGAACGCAATCGTCTTCATGGATGCCTCCTGATGGTGGCCAGAATGTACCCTGCCTCGAACAGGAATTCCGCGGGGGGGCTGCCATTACGTGCCAAGGCGTCCTGAGCACGAATCACACCACGGCCAAATCGGTTGACATACCCCAGCGCTTTCATTGCCTCGGCTACAACCGGATTGCGATAGCTGGTTTGCCGGGGGAAATTGGATGCGGACGCCTCCGCGTACAGCCCGCCGGGGCTCTGTATTTCGATGCGGTCATCCAGCCACGTGATGCGCAACGGGGCCGTTGAGGAATAATCGCGGTGCATCACGGCGTTCATCAGCAGTTCGCGAACGGCCACGCGTGGAAATGACTCCACCGTTCGTTCGCTGAGCAGACTTTGAGATACCGGAAACTGCGTGATGTTGGCTTCGACCAATGCATCCAGTTCGCGCAGAATTGTCAGAAGATCGCCGTCGAGCTCGCGATCGTTGACGATCGGGTCGGCCAGCGATGTGCCCGCCACACGCAGGAACTGAATGTAGGCGCCCGGCAGCCAGCGGCGAACGTCGAGCCCGAACAATAACACGCCGGCATGGGTGGGGCAGTTGTGCGGCAGGTCGAAGAATCGTAGCGAGGCAAGCTGATCGGCAACCGAGCGATGATTTTCGGCAATGATTTCCGGAGCAATGGCCTGCTGCCGGTACTCGATGAGGAACAGGCTGGTTGCAAGATCCTCCAGTTGGCTCCCAAGGCATGGCAACGCATCGAACGTGCGCGCATGAGCTACCCTGCGCTCAACCAGCATGCGTTCCTCGTGCTCGGTTGCATAACCGCGCCGCGGACCGATTCGTATACAGACACGGCCCTTGTAGCGTACCGGCGGCAACAAGGCCGGCTGCACCGTAACAACGGCGACGTCGCCTTCGGCTGTTGTGATCTTCGTGACGGTGATGGCGGGCAAGGGTTGGATGTTCCCATCGTCGCGCAGGCCACCAAGGTTGCGCAAGTCCTCATCGCCGATGGTAAGGCCGGCTATGCGCCTGGAATCATCCACGCCAACAATCAAATACCCGGGTTTGCCATGATTAGGTAGATCGTTCGCGAACGCACAAACGGCTTCGGCGAACTTATCCCTGTCCCGCATCGA
This sequence comes from uncultured bacterium, assembly GCA_966128725.1. Classification (GTDB taxonomy): domain Bacteria; phylum Bacteroidota; class Ignavibacteria; order OLB7; family OLB7; genus JAFDZV01. Next base: position 25,242 of record CBHYLN010000002.1, read on the forward strand.
CGTCGTCAGTTCCACACGATCGGTCTCGTGAGTCGCGATCAGCTCGTGAAGGTCGTGCTCGGTCATCGTGGATTGGTCCCGATTCGTTGCGATATCGAAACGCCTGTGTACAAAAAAACCGCGGCGTCGTTGCCGACTCGCGGTTTTATTCTGTGGGCGATGTAGGACTCGAACCTACGACCTCTTCGATGTGAACGAAGCGCGCTAACCAACTGTGCCAATCGCCCGATTGGGGCCACAAATGTACATCAGGCCCCGCCGCTTGCGCAAGCGCGATTTTGTATCAGAATCAACATTCCGGCCCCGGCCGATGTGCCGTGCGGGCCGGCCGCCGCCTATCGCCGTGTGCGGCGCATCTGCTGCATCTGTTGCTGGCGCATCCGCAGGTTTGCCGGCGCCTGCTGCATCATCTTCGCCACATCCTTGATCTGCTTCATCAGTTCGTCGCTCGGCTCCAGCTCCTGGGCCTCCTTCAACAGGCGGCGGGCGGCTTCCTTGTTCTCGGCGTTGAACTCCACCTGCGCCAGCATGAACAACACGCTTGCCTTTTCGTCGGTGGTCTGGAACTTGCCCACTTCCAGCGCGTTCTTGAACGCGGATCGGGCGCCCTTCATGTTGTTGGAGCGCACTTCCACCTGGCCCAGCAGCATGTAGTGGTATGTCCGGGAGTAGGGGTTCAGGCGGTCCGGATTCTTCACCTTCTCCAGCTTCGCGCGGGCGCCGGCGATGTCGCCGGCCATCAACATCTTGGAGACGTCGCCCACCTGATTGAATCGCCAGGTGAAATACAGGAAGGTGCCGCCCAACGCGGTAAGGATGCCGCCAAGGATCCACCACTGAAACGCAAGCAGCGCAAGGCCGATGGCCGTGACGCCGATGATGATGCCAAGTATGAGCTTCTGATTCAACATCCGAATATCGGAACAGGTTATGGATGAACGAAGAATGAAGGAATGACGACGGACGACTCGCGATCGCGGCCGCGGGTCACCGGCAGGGCACGCGCCCGGCCGCCGGCCTTTGGCTGGAACCGTCGCCTGGCGGCGCGCGGTTATTTCACCAGCGCCTGCACGGCCTTGAACTCGGGGATGTCCGCGCGGTCCATGATCTCGAACAGCGCCATCTCCACCGAGGTCTGCGTGATGCCCAGGCCGCGCATATGCTCCAGCGCGATCTGCTTGTTGCTCTCGGTGCGCGAGCCCACGGCGTCGGCCACGATCTCCACGGTATGGCCCATGTTGCGCAGGTCGCGCGCAGTCTGGTACACGCATACGTGCGTTTCGGCGCCGCACACGATGATGTTCTCGCGTGCGGCAATCTCCAGCTCGCCACGGAACGTAAGATCGCCCATCGCCGAGAAGCTCATCTTCTCGATGGGGCGGTACCACTCGCCCAGCGCCTCGCGCACTTCCGGCAGCGTGGTGCCCAGGCCCTTGGGGTACTGCTCGGAAACCAGCATCGGGATGCCAAGCAGGGAACAGCCCTTCACAAGACGCACCACGTTCTCCACGATGGCGGCGCCGCCCGCGATGGCGGGCATCATGCGCTCCTGCACATCCACAACAATCAGCAGGGTATGATGACGATCGAGCATCGAACAATCCTTTGATATTGAGGCGCCAACTTACGCAATTGCGGCGGATCGCGTTCCCGCGCGGTGCGCGCGCAAACCGATGGTGGCGCATCAGGCAAATTCGCCGGGTGCGCCACCATGCACGGCCGTTGTTGTTCGCGCCGGGCCTTGCCCCGTGTGCGGAAGCTACCGCCTGACAGGCTGCTAGTGCCCGCGCGCCAGAAGCTCGGTAATGGCCGGGGCCACATCGCCGGCGCCGGGCGCATCGGCCGAGACGATCCGGCCATTGGCGTCCAGAAGGATATGGTGAGGCAGGGCGGATGTCCGGTACCGCTGTGCAAGCGCCGAGCTGAATCCGGCGGCTTCGCGCAGGTGAACGCCGCGCACGCCGTTGACCTCGATGAACCTCCGCCATGCCTTCTCCGAGGCATCGAACGACACGTACAGATATGTCACCGAATCACCGAAGCGTGCCTGCAGCTTCGCGGTCTGTGTCTTCAGCTCCTGCACACACGGGGCACAGTTGGTTGCCCAGATGTCGATATACACCGGGCGCCCCTTCAGTTGCGAAAGCGTGACCGGTTTGCCCTGCAGGTCGGGCAACGTGAAATCGGGCGCCGGGCGCCCAGGCATGAACGCCAGACGGAATTCGAGCTCGCGATCCAGCATGGCAACGTATTCGCGATTGCTGGCCTCGGTTCGGAATCGGCGTGTGAGCTCGTTGAAATCGTTGTTGACACGGGCTATCATTTCCGCGTACTTGACCGAGTCGGCCGAGGCCGCCTGCTGCACGTATTCAAGCTGGCTTGCAATGCACCACAGATGCGCCATATCAAGCCCGTACCCGCGCAGGTGCTCGGCCGCAAGCCGCAGATTGTCCGTGTTCTCCGCTGCCCGATCCACGGCGCCCCCCGAGGCCTTCATCGAATCGGCCCAGCGCCGGTAACGATTCCGCATGTACTCCCGAACGAAATACGCGTACCCGGGTATGATGTCGGCGTTGCGGGTGTTCAGCGCCATTGTGTCGAGAAAGGTATAATACCCGGCCCATGTTGCCGCGTTGCCCGGCTCCTTGTGAGCGCGTGCATATTTCCACACGAACTGCAGCCGATCGTATGCCCAGCGGTAATACACTCGCCCGGTGAGAAAGGCCCGGAAGACATCGGAGGGCGGATGCTTCTTGAACGCATCCTCCACAAACCGCAGTTGGTCGCTCAACCTGCGATCGGCAAGCGCGGCGAACTGGGCCGGCTCCATCTTCTGGTATGCGTTCTGGAACTCGTCGTACGCCGCGCCGTTGAAGAACTTCGTGGCGAATTCAGCCAGCAGATCGTTGTGCGCTTCGTGGTTGCCGCCGATCACCGTCTCGGTGGCCTTCCCCCGCCGGGCATAGTCAACGCGGACGGTATCGCCGGGCGCGATGTACTTCTGATACGTGATATAGTCATCGCCGACCTTTACGTGGAACTCCACCGGGTGCTCAAGGTGCAACATGATGGAGTACCGGCCGTCCTTGCCGATCCTGACCGAGTCGGTTGTTCCCCGGCTGAAGATATCGTCGAAGGCGGAGGCATAGTAGCCAACCAGAACGTTGGCGGCGTTCGCGTTGCGTATCACGCCGTGGATGACCGCAGTGGGTTGTGTTGGCTGGGCCTGCAGGGAGATGTGTGCTACGGCGGCGAGAGCAAGAACGGATAGTAGGCGCATCGAGGTATCCATCTGTTCGTGTGTGAATGAATGCCGTCGGGATGATCCGTCGATAGGGCTGTATCGATACGGAAACCTGCGCCGTGGTTATGTGGCCCGATACTGCATCCGGGAGGAAGCGGGCGCAAATTATCAAATCCGTATCAATCAATGTCCCGTTTCGGCAACAGCGTTTGCTGCATTGCGCTACGAGCGTCGCGGTGACTACCGCATGCGCCGGGATTGGCGAGCGTTTGTTGCGCCGGCCGCTGCCGGGCCATGCGCCGCGCCTGGCGGATCGGGGCACGTTCTGTTTCTTGCGCGTTGACGAACGAATCCCCTACCTTGCAGCGCGTATCGCTTCGCAGGCTCCCGGATTCATGGACGCATCCGGGCGTTCGTGTAACTCCGGTTCCAGCGCATTTTAGACGATTCTCTACTCATGGACCATTCCGAGCTGATTCGCCGCATCAACGATCACGTGCTCCTGTTCGACGGCGCCACCGGCACGTCGCTGCAGAACCAGAACCTTACCGCCGATGACTTCGGTGGCCCGGATCTGGAGGGCTGTAACGAGTATCTCTGCGTTTCCAAGCCCGAGGCCGTGCGCAAGGTGCATGTGGACTTCCTGGAGGCCGGCGCCGATATCATCGAAACCAACTCGTTCGGTTCGGCCTCGATTGTGCTGGCGGAGTACGATCTGGCCGACCGTGCCTACGAGCTGAGCCGCCTTTCGGCGGAGATCGCCCGTGACTGCGCCGACCAATACAGCACGCCGGAGTGGCCGCGCTTCGTGGCCGGTTCGGTTGGCCCAACAACGAAGCTGGTGTCGCTGGGGCAGATCGAGTTCGACGATATGCGCGGCTCGTATTACGAACAGATTGCCGGCCTTGTTGATGGCGGCGCCGATCTGCTCTGCATCGAGACCTGCCAGGACCCCCTGCAGATCAAGGCGGCGCTGGGCGGCGCGATGGATTTCTTCGAGCGCGGCGGCCCAACCGGCTCACCGGCTCGCAAGGTGCCGATCATCGCCTCGGTGACGATCGAGCTTACCGGCACGATGCTGATGGGCACGGAGATTGCCGCGGCGCTTACGCTGCTTGAGCCGTACGATATCATCACCATGGTGGGCATGAACTGCGCCACCGGCCCGAAGGAGATGGAGGAGAACCTTCGCTATCTCTGCCAGAACTCGCCGAAGCCCATTTTTGTGATGCCGAACGCCGGCATCCCGGAGAACATCGGCGGCCACGCGCATTACCACCTGACCCCGGAGGAGATGGTGACGTGGATGCGCAAGTACATCGGCGAGCTGGGCGTTTCGGTGGTGGGCGGCTGCTGCGGCACTACGCCCGACCATATCCGCGCGCTGCGTGGGCTGCTGAACGATGTCACGCGCGCCGAGCGTCACTGGGAGTACACGCCCTCGGTGAGCTCCATCTACGGCTCGGTGCCGATGCAGGTGGAGCCCGCCCCGCTTCTGGTGGGCGAGCGCTGCAACGCGAACGGCTCCAAGAAATTCCGCGACCTGCTGGCCGCCGAGAACTACGACGCCATGGTGAACATGGCCAAGGAGCAGATCCGCGAGGGCGCGCATGTGCTGGATGTGTGCGTGGCCTTTGTTGGGCGCGACGAGAAGCGCGACATGACCGAGGTGGTGCGCCGGTTCAACACGCAGGTGGCGCTGCCGCTGGTGCTGGACTCCACGGAGGTGCCCGTGCTGGAGGCCGCGTTGAAGCTGTGCGCCGGGCGGGCGATCATCAACTCGATCAACTTCGAGGACGGCCCGGAAAAAGCGGCCGAGATCCTGCGCCTTGCCAAGCGTTACGGCGCGGCGGTGATTGCGCTGTCGATCGACGAGGAAGGGCAGGCGTACTCCTTCGAGAAGAAGGTGGCGATTGCCCGACGCATCCGTGACTTCGCCGTGAACGAACATGGGCTGCGCGAGGAGGATCTGATTTTCGACGCGCTCACGTTCCCGCTGGGCGCGGGCTCGGAGGACCTGCGCGACAGCGGCATCAACACGCTGAACGCGATCCGCGAGATCAAGCGGACGATGCCGCGCGCCAAGACGATTCTGGGCGTCAGCAACTGTTCGTTCGGGCTTTCGCCGGTAACGCGCCAGGTGGTGAACTCGGTGTTCCTGCACAACGCTGTGGAGGCCGGTCTGGACATGGCGATCGTGCATGCCTCGAAGATTCTGCCGCTGTACCGGCTGGACGAACGCGGCGCCGAGATCGCGCGGCAGCTTGTGTTCGACGAACGCCAGTTCGAGGAGGTAGGATAAGCAGGCGTTGATGCGTTTGCGGGCGGCGTTGCCTGGCAGGCGGGAGATTGAAAACCTCGAAAGCACGCTATCGTCAGGTCCCCAGCGGGGGCACGGGTCGGGCGAAGGTCGGTACGGCGCCATGAAGAACGGTCCGCTCCGATGGAGCTTCAATTGGCTTCGGGCACCTCTCTGCTACAGACAGGTGCCTCCTACGGAGGCCTGTCCCTGCGACGTTGATTGCGCTTGCTGGTCGCCATTGCCGCGACGCATTGACTCATGCGAACACGCCGTTGGGCAACGTCGGGGTCAGCGCATCACCGCGAACCGGAAGCGCAGGCAGCGTGTGCCGTTTGCAAGCGTGCCAACGTACATGCCGCTTGGCAGATCGGCCACCGCGACATCTATCGTTCCATTGGTTGGCGCCACCATGCCGTGCCGTACGGTGGCGCCGGTGACGGCCGCAATCGTGATGGTGGCCTGTGCAGGCGGGGTGCCGGCCAACGCGATCACCAGCCGATTGCCGTGTACCAGCGCCGAGCCGATCGCCAACGCACCATCACTGCCCGCGCCGCCGACATCGCTTGTTGCGTCCAACATCTCGAACTGAAGCAGGCGGGTGCCTGCGGTGTCGAACGATTCCACGATCAGCCGGTGGCGCGGCGCCGTCTCGATACGGATACGTCCAACCGCCGGCGACGTACCGGGCTGCAGCTCGGTCCAGATATTCAGCCCGAACCCCTTCATCTTCTCGAACACGTCGGAGACGGCGTGGTCCAGCGCGCCGGCCATGAACTCCGGCACAAGCGAGTGTTCGCCGTTGTCGTACACGTTGCTGTGCGCGTCGCCGCAGATCACCAGCATGTTCCGCGCCGCGCCTTCGGAAATCACCGCTTTCATCGAATCCACATCGGCCGGATACCCGGCCCACTTGTCGGCGAACTCAAGCGCGTAATCCTTGCGATTGGCAATCAGCATCAACTGAATGGCGGGGCCTGCCGCGGGGTTGAAGAACACCGGGCTTGCCAGGATCTTCCAGCGCGCCTTCGAGCCGCGTATCGCCTGAAGCAGCCACGTCCGTTGGTCAACACCGCTTACCGGATACCCGGCCAGCATCGAGTGTCCGGGCTTGGGCGCGAACGTGTTGCCCACGAATGCGCTGTCGGCCGGGTTGCGCTGCGAGCGGTCGTCGATCACGAACACCTCCGCATTGCCGATGGTGAACGAGTGCCAGATGCCAGCGGCGCCGTTGGCCAGCCCGTAGTGCGGGATGTATCGTTGATAGGCTTCAAGCAGCGCGCGCTTCACGGTGTCCGGCGCCGAACCCGCGCTGGAATTATTGCCGAGGTAGTCGTGGTCGTCCCAGGCGTAGGCCACGGGCATCACACCCAGCACATCGCGCGCAAACGGGTAGGCCGTGTCCAGCCGCATCTCGTACGAGCGGCGGATGCTGCCGGCCGCGGCCGGATATCCGGGAACCAGATTGTCCGGGTAGGTCCAGTCGCCCATCTGCACGAACACGTCGCCGCCCAGCGCTGCCGCGGTTGCAAACAACGGCCCTGTGTCGCCGGCTTGGTCGCGCTGGCAGGAACCGAACAGGATGGAGACGGGGGCATCGGCGCCGGCGGATGGGAATGTGCGGAACGATTGCGTGCGCGAGATCGTGTTGCCGCCCGCATCCTCGGCCCGGTAATAGTATCGGGTGCTTGGCAGCAGTCCGCCAAGGACGATCCTGGCCGTGTTGTCGGTCGATGCGTCGGTCTGTGCCGGCGGGGTTGTCCGTGCGCCGGTGAAGGTGCTGTCGGCGCTGTAGCGCACGCTCACGGCGCCGGGCGCATCAAGCCACAGCGCTACCGTGGCCGACGTATCGGTAACGGCGCCGGCCAACGGGAAACAATGCATCCGCTGCGCCCGCGCCGCCGACCCGCAAGCGATCAGCGACAGAAGGATGATCACGACCGTACGCCGGGCGTGCGGGTTGTGTGCGCAGTGAGTGTGGTTCCGGTGTGGGCTGGCTGATGTAGGCTGTGCCATGGCATGGAGCAGGAAAGGCATGGAGCAGGAAAGAGAGAAGCACCTGAATGCTGCGTTTGTTCGCCAAAGCTACGGTGGCCAGACCTCGCGGCCAACGTTGCCCTGGGTAACTGTTGTGAGCAACCGGTTGCGGCAACCCCCTCATGGTTCCGCAAGCCCGGTTACGACACCGCGGTTGCCAGGGGTGATGGCAACCGCGCCTGCAACAATGGGTGGTGTCTTCTCTCTTTCCCGATCGCCCTCTCGATCGTGCTCCGTCGGACCTCCGCGATTCCCCTCCGCACCGATCTCGACATGCGCGTCATGCTGGACACATGATGCGACGTTCACGTCGTTTGTGGGCGCAATCTGCACCGGCAACGTTACCGATGCGTTACCGATGGGTAACCTGAATGTTGTGTTTGCGGGCGCGTGGGTAATTGCGGATTGTGCCGCGGCATCCATGTGGCGAAGCCGGCCGCGTTCAGCATGCCGGCGGAATTATCTTGCGCGCCCCGGCGTTAGGGCCAGGGATTGCTGGCACGTTCACATGGGATCCCGTAATGAGCAGCACGGAGTTCGATTGCATCGTTGTAGGGGCCGGGCATAACGGCCTTACCACCGCCTGTTACCTGGCGCGGGCGGGCATGAGCGTTGCCGTGTTCGAGCGCCGCGAGATGGTGGGCGGCGCGGTGGCCACCGAGGAGATGTTCGGAGGCTATCAGATGGATGTTGGCGGCTCGGCCCACATCATGATCCATACCACGCCGGTGGTGAGCGATCTGGAGCTGGAGCGCTTTGGGTTGGATTATATCGAGATGGACCCCTTCGCCTGGCATCCCACACCCGATGGCCAGTGGATTGCCTACTACCGCGATGTGGACCGCACGTGCCAATCGATTGCGCGCATCAGTCCGCGTGATGCCGACGCCTACCGCGACTTCATCAATTTCTGGAGCCCGATCAACGACGGCGTGTTCGAGACATTTCTGCGGCTGCCAACGCCCGGCAACCTGTTCCGCACGATGCTGAGCGGGAAGTTCGGGCGCAAACGCGATGTGGCTTCAACGTTGCGGAAGATCTTCACCAGCTACGGGCAGCTTATCAACGAGACGTTTACGCACGAGTCGGTACGGGCGTCGTTGCTGTGGCTGGCGGCGCAGTCCGGGCCGCCGCCGTCGGAGCCGGCAACCGCGGATTTCGTGGGCTGGCACTCGATGATCCACAAGTGCGGCGCCAAGCGCCCGCGCGGCGGCAGCGGCATGCTTACGCAGGCGATGGCGCGGCGGCTGGAGCACGACGGCGGTGTGATCCATACCTCGGCGCCGATTGCTCGCATTACCGTGCAGGGCGGCCGCGCAACCGGCGTGGAACTGGAAACCGGCGAGCGCTACACCGCACGCCGGGCAGTGGTGGCCGCGGGCCACGTGATGACCACCATGTTGAAGCTGGTTGGGCCGGAGCACCTGCCGCCGGAGATGGTGCATCGCGTGGAAAATCTGCGTGTGGGCAACGGCTTCGGCATGGTGTTGCGATGCGCCTCGCGCGAATTGCCGAATTACACCGCGATGCCGCACACGCCGGGCGCCACCAGCACCAACACGCCGCTGGATTGCCATACCGGCCTTCAGTTGCTGGCGCCCTCGGCACGATATCTGGACAACGCGTACGCCGATTACCTGCGCGGCGAGAACTCGCGCGACCCGGCCGTGCTGGCAATGACGTTTTCGGCGATCGATCCCACGCTTGCGCCCGAAGGGAAGCACACGGTGTTTCTCTGGAGCCAGTATCACCCGTACGAGCTGGCCAACGGCGAGCGCTGGGATGATATCCGCGAGCGCGAGGCCGGGAAGATCATCGCATCGGCCGCCCGGTTCGCGCCCAATCTGCCCGGCGCAATCACTGATACGTACATCCAGACGCCCCTTGATATCGAGCGCAAGCACGGAATGCTGCGCGGCAATGTGATGCACCTGGAAATGTCGTTCGATCAGATGTTCATCTTTCGCCCAACCCCGGAACTGAGCGACTATACAACGCCGATTGCCGGCCTGTATCTGACCGGGGCAAGCACACATCCGGGCGGCGGGATTTTTGCCGCCAGCGGTTATAACACGGCTCACGTTGTTCTGAAGAAAACACGGTGGCGGAGACGATAGATCGGCATTCGCATGTGATTGGTGGATGGCCAGCCGTACGTCATGGCAAGCACTACGGGCAACATCGCCGGGAACGTTTGGGGACGATGACGGCGATGGCACCGGCGAATGTTTGCGGCTGGGCGGCCTGCCGGCATCGTCGGTTGCCTGTGGTACCCAATCATGTACTCCCGCCCTGTAAAGCCGTGGTGTAGATTCGGTGCGGCACTGCCATGTATGGCAGGGTGCCACGCATTCCCTGTCCAGTTGGTTCCGCGGAGCATCGCGCCGTTTCCGGAGTGTCGTGTATAGAGGTCCTGCCCTCACACATCGCACATACTTGCGCTGCCACCATATGCGCCGTGGATTGGACCATCCCGAACATGTTGATCCCCCATCCAGTCACCGTTCCGTTTTCCAGATCAAGGAGAAAACCATGCACACGTACTGTCGTTATTATGTACGATCAATGGCCGATGCCGGCAGGCACATTCTGCATCGGCTTCCACTGGCATCGGCCGCGTGCGCGCTGTTGTTGCTGGCGTTTATGATGCTCGGCGGCCCCGCCCGGCTTCAGGCCCAGTGCGGCGACGGAGTCCACGATTTCTGCAACGATACATGTTGCCAAACCGACGTTCTTCTGCTCAACTCGGGATTCAATCATCTCAGCGGCCGTTTGTACGAGCGTGGTGCCTCCGATGGTTACTGGGTTGTTACCGAGGACGATTCACCAGAAACCGATGATCCTCGCGCGGCCGTGGTGCTCGATCCGGTTGTTGAAGGGTTCGCCGATGCCTATCCCAATACCGCTTGGATCGGCGCCACCGATCCCGGCCCGATAAGCGTCAGCAATGCCACCTACGAGAAGTGCTTCTGCGTGTGCGATTCGTCCACCACGCTGACATTCACGTTGAACGTTACGTCCAACGTGGACATGAGGATCCCGGTGTATCTGGATGGCGTGCTTGTAGGAAGCGGACCGGGGGCGGTGACCTTCACCCGCACGCTGGGCGCCGGGCGCCATTGCATCAGCATTCCAATTTCCAACGCCGGCCCGCGAGCGGCACTGAATGTGCAGGGAACGATACAGGGCCATGGGCTGCTGAAGTACAACTGCTGCGGGCCGCTCCCGCTTGCGGTGTCCACCTGCCGGACCAAGCATCTGCAGTTCAGCACAGATGGCACCTGGACCCTGGTAAGCGGCCCGGCCAATACGGGTTCCTACCCGCGTTGCGCCGACGTGGTTGCGCCGCAGCTCTGGGTGCCGATTGCCGGCACAACCTGGATTGGCCCCAGCTCGAACGCCGCGTCCGGGCCGCCGATCTCGCCGGCCGTGTACGTATATCGCAAGCATTTCTGCGTGGACAGCGCGGGCACCTATGTGATTACGGTACAGTCGATGACCGATGACATCGGCGATATCTATGTGAACGGCGTGAATCTTGGCCCGGCCGGAACCTTCAGCGGCGCCACCACGCAGACGTTCATCGTTGGCCTTGGCTTCGGCTGCAATTGCATCGAGTTCGAGGTGACCGATCTGTTCTTCAGCATAACTGGGTTGAACGCGAAGATCGATATCCAGGGGGCGGCGCTGTTGAATCCCGAGTGCTGCGATTGCGGGAGCTGCGCTGCCGGGCAACGGCCGGGGCAGCAACACAACGACCTGGGCGACGGCGGCAATGCACGGATGAGCGGCGTTGGGCACAACGCGACCGATCGAGTGGCGGCACGCCCGATGTTGGTGAGCATCCCCAACCCGGCGAACGGCGAATCGGTGGTGCATTACGTGATCGACGCCGACGCCCATGCCCAGCTTGAGCTGTACGATGCGGCCGGGCATCGCGTGCTGGTGGTGGACGATGGCGCGCGCACCCGTGGCGCCCATGAGGTGCCGTTGGTGACCAAGGGGCTGCCGGCGGGCGCATACCATCTGCGCCTTACCTACGGCGAGCAACACCTGACAGTGCCGTTGAACGTGCGGTAGGTGTTCGATGCACGATGCGGAGCCTGGCACGATAACGCAGGGCAGTGAGGCGTATCGTACGCCGTGGCCCTGTGCCGGCAGGCATCCGTTATCCGGCGATCAGTCCGCGAAGTCGTTGAACAACAAACGGGCCGTGCCTATCATGTGAAAGGCACGGCCCGTTATACTTCAGTGAGGGCGGCGAACGTTGGTATCGGCTACCAGGCGTACCCGATCGTCAACTTCGCGCCGGGCGTAAGACCCTTTTCGGCGCTGCCAAGGCCAATCACGTTCTGGGCCGTTGTTGGCACGATGTTCAGATCCGCGCCCAACGCAAGCTGCGTGGTGCAATCCTCGAACACCGAAAAAGTCCAGCCGGTGTACAGGCCAAGCGAGATGGGTGTTTCCGATCGGCGATCAACTCGCGAGCCGCCGGCATCGTACACGTAGTCATCGTAGGAGATCGATGTCAACGAAAATGTCGGGCTGATGTAGAAGCCGCGGAAGGAACGCTTGGCCACATAGAACTGCGCGTCGAGCGTGAACCCGAAGCCGCTGAGCTCATCCGGCGCAAATGTGGTTGGGGCCTGGATGCCGCCGCCAACGGCGATCAACGGCGTAAGCGCATAGTGGTAGTTGATGTTGTACATCATCCAGAACTTGATCGGGTCCACCGAGATCATGTGCGACCGTGGCGTGATGTCCTCGCGTTTGGAGAGCGAAACCACGCTGGATGTGGTAACTACCTTGCCGGTTGTGGAATCCACCTGGGTCTGCGACTCGGTTCTGGTTTCTTCAACAGTTTTGGTTTGGGCCGCGGCCCCTGCAACTATCAGAAGCCCGGTAAGTACCGTCGTGATGATGATTCGTTTCATGCGATCTCTCCGATTTTCCCGCGGCATCGATTGCCGCATGGTTTTCACAAACGTTCTGGCGCGCCGCTTGCCTGTGTGCGATGACACACGGTCCGGCGCAATGTAACACTGCTGGCGCATGCAGCCGTGTTGGTGCCGGTCGGACATGGCATGCGCTGCAAGGTTCAACCGGGTTGGGGTGTCAGGGTCGTACAGGCTGAATTGTCACGAAACCGAACCCAAGGGCCAAGGTTGATATGCCATGGCTGGTTGTCGCGGCGGACAATGTAGCGTGTCGGCATGCCCCGATATGCTATCTTCGCGCAATTTCTCACGAAACAGTGGGCACCTGCTCACATGTTAAACGATAGGTCTGACGTATGAAACGCATTCTTTTGTCGATCGTGGCTGTTGCCGCGGTCGCATCCTTGATGCTTGTTGGCAACCCTGGTGTTGCCACGGCGCAGTTTGGATTTGGAGCGGGTCTTGTGGCTGCCGGCGACAACGTGTCGCAGGCGCAGGGTGAGCTTGCCGATCTTTTTGCCAAGGAAAACATTTCCGCGGGCGATATCTCGGGTGATATCGGGCTGTATCTCTCCGGACGCTTCCGCCTTGGCATGGGGCCTGTTCGCCTGTTGGGCGATGCCTCGTACCTGTTCTTCAAGGCCAAGGAGGTGACGCTTACCGAGGCCTCGGCAAATCCGGGCGATACCTCGGCATCCGGCACATTCGACGTTGGCACATCGATGTATCCCATCGCGGCCGGTGTGGCCTTCGCGCTGCCGATTCCGGTGGTGAAGCCATATGTGGGCGCGCAGCTCAGCTATACCCTTATCAACCGCACATTCACGCGTGTAAGCGGCGGGGCCGATTGGCAGACGCTGGGCGTGGAAAACAAGAGCGCCGGCGACCCGGAGCTTGGCATGACGGTGAATGCCGGCGCCGAGTTCAATCTGGCCTTCGCAACGCTTGATGTGGGTGCGCGTTATAACCTGACCAATCTGTTCTCTCAGGAAAACGGTGAGGCCCAGATGCGCTACCTGCAGGTAGGGGCGTCGCTGTTCTTTGGCTCTTCCGGAAACTGAGCGCTACGCGAGCCATATGACGATAATCGACCTTACCTGGCGCCTTCCAGGTCCATTGGCAACATATTTCCTGGCGCGCCAGGGGATGACGGTGATCAAATACGAGGATGCCTCGCACCGCGATCCATTTCTGAAGTGGGCCTGGGACCCCGCCTTTGCCGAGGTGTACCATGCCTTCCAGAGCGTGAAGCAGTTGCGGCTGATCGATTTCGGCTCGGCCGCCGATGTGGCGGCCCTGCACGAGCAGATACGCAACGCCGATGCGGTGGTGATGAGTTTCCCGCCGCGCGTGGAGGAAAAGCTGGGGCTTACCGAACAGGCGATCGCCTCGGGGTTCGCCGGCGTTTCCTTCACGCGCCTTGGCTTCCGTCCCGGCGACGATCACTCGGCGCACGATCTCAACTCGATGGCGCAAAGCCATCTGTTGAAGATGCATATCCTGGACCGCACCGACGATATCATCGCGCCGCCGTTTCTGCCGGTGACCGGTATGTTCTTCTCGTATCACATCGGCATCACCGTGCTGGCCACGGTATTGCAGCAGCAGGCGCGTGCCGCACACGGCGTTACCGAGCCTATTCAGAACTGGTGTTATCTGCAGGACGCGGTGGACCAGGCGCAGCAGGCGTATTATCCGGCGTCGATCCAGGAGCGCACGCCCGCCACGTTTCTGCACAACGGGCGTTTCCCATGCTACAACATCTACCGTACGGCCGACGGCGGGTATCTGGCGGTGGCCGCGGTGGAGCCCAAGTTCTGGGCGCGGTTCCGCGAGTTGGCCGGCCTGGCGCAGCTCTCCGATGATGACGGCCTTGTTGACGGCGAACGAGCGGTGCAGGTGAAGGCGGCCATCCTTGCCGCAGTGCGCTCGCGGACTACCGACGAGTGGCGTGCCATCTTCGCCGGGCACGATGCGTGCGTGGATCTGGTGGGGCCGTTTGTCGGGTAGGGCAGAGAGGGGTGTGAGGGGCGTTGCGCCGGTGTTGAATCCGTTGAAGTACTGTACAGCCCGGCATTGGCCATGTTGCCGATGCCGATCCTCGAAAATCAAACGGCCCGTTCATGCATATGCACGAACGGGCCGTTGCTGCTTTGCGGGCAAGTGCCCGATCGGTTAGCGCTTTACCAGACCGTCGAGCGAAACGATGTATTCCTTGGCCGCGTCGTCATACCGTACGGTGTACTTCGTGGCGTAGTAGACCCCTGTCTTCGGGTACATGGCAGGCACCTTCATGTCCACGGTGGAGTTCGGGCGGGTAAGCATGTACTCGCGTGTGATCATCGGCTCGGTGAAGATCATCTTGCCGTCATAGTAGCCGTAGATCATCGTCCGCGTGAACGAGCCATTCGGCTGGAACTCGGAGGATGTCGGGTCGGCCCAATGCACGCCCATGCGCGGCACCACGTTGACGGTGGAGATATATCCGGCCGGCACATGGTTCGTATCGGGCGCATTCATTGCCTTCACCGTATCGGCCGGGGTAATGCCATCGCGCTCGGCGCTGGTGATCTGATAGAAGTGGAAGTCGAAGTGCGGGAACGTGTAGATATGATCCGGCTCGTGCCCGTGCGAATTCCAGTCCAGGCCCATGTGATCGTATCCGGTGGCCGCGATCTGTGCCGGGAAGGTCAACGTGTACTCCGCGTCGCTGGCCGGGAGGCTGCCCATGGCCGCTTCGTTGATCGCAACGCCAACCGAGGTCGGGTTGCCGTCCTTGTCGAGCGTTACCATAGTGCGGGCCGAACCGGAACCCACGGTCACAGGAGTGCCGTAGAATGTGCCGCTCTTGTCGGTGGATACGGGATCGGTTGTGCAACCGGCTGCCAATACCAATGCCGACATCGATGCCAGAATGATTGCTGTGCGTTTCATTACCACAAATGCGTTTGTTATGTGAAAGGGTTGGACATGACTCACAAACCTTCTAATCGACCATGATGGCAATGGTGCCACACGATCGAGTGCGCGCGCATCGGCGGAACAGCCTGATGTGTTAGGGTTTTGCATTGCTTTGCGTGGATGCCATGGGCGGGGCATCGCATCGCGAAGTTCGGAGGGTGCCTACGCCAACGATGCGCGCGGGTTGCACGTTCGGTCCGCCAAAAGGCGTAACAGACCGTTTGCAGGGATTGCCGTAGTGCAATGGACGGGTGAGGATGTTGGGCCGCGAATATACAGGTCAACAGCACCTCACGCAAATTCCTCACGTGGTTTGATGACCAGCACGCGATTGTGCCCCAACGCGTGTTCCGATCCTTCGGCGTTTGAATCGCAATACGAGTAATCGCGATGGATGGATTTCGCCCGCTCCACTCCCTTGCCTGCCGGTTGAGGTTGTTTCCAGTGTTGATGTGTGTTCGCCTGCCCAGGCGACATGGTACCCTTCAGGGGCAGCTTGACAGCCCCAATCTCATCGGGTATATTCCGGCCAGTTCTCACTTCCTCTCAGCATGGTTGCTTCCAACATGTTTGTACTGAAACGCGGCGGTTGAGTTTGATCAGGGCATGGTGTGCCTGTCCCTGGATCAGCAGGAGAAACGTTGTGCCGATAACGGTGATGGGGCTTGCCCGTGTTGCATGCGGCAAGCGTCGGTGGTTGGCCAAGTAAGCGTATCGAACCCGGACTCAGCGAAACCGCTCGCCCTCCAGACGAGCGGTTTCGCCCGTTATGGGCGTGGTCCGTCGGTTCCAGGATCGGCGCCGATGCCGATGTTTTGGTGTGTTCCGTTTACATGCCTTGATTTCTCCATCGGATTGCCTTGCGTATCTTCACCATCAGTGATACAACCGAACAGCAACCAGTAGAACGGACCACATGAGCACCAACGGCATTTCGGCCAATGGCCATTCCAACGGCCACGCCAATGGCATTGCATCGGAGCAGCTGACCTTCGACTTCTACGAGGCAAAGGCATCCTGGGAGACGGCCGCGGCCGAAGCCAAGACCACCGGCTGGAAGCATACCTCGCTTTCCGGCAACGATGTGGACTTGATGAACACGCCGGCCGACATGAAGGGCTGGAATTACATGGAGAAGCTCGGGTTCCCGGGCGAGTATCCGTACACCCGAGGCATCCACGCCAACATGTACCGCGGCAAGGTGTGGACCATGCGCCAATTCGCCGGGTTCGGTACACCCGAGGATACCAACGGGCGGTTCAAGTACCTGCTGGCCAACGGACAAACGGGTCTTTCAACCGCGTTCGACCTGCCAACGCTGATGGGTCGCGATGCCGACGATCCGATGTCGGAAGGCGAGGTTGGTATCTGTGGCGTGGCGGTGTCGTCGCTGGCGGACATGGAGATTCTCTTCGACGGTATCCCGCTCGACAAGGTTTCCACGTCGATGACGATCAACTCACCGGCCATCATGATCTTCGCCTACTATCTGGTGGTGGCCGAGAAGCAGGGGGTGCCGTTCGCCAAGCTGCGCGGAACGTTGCAGAACGATATCCTGAAGGAGTACATCGCGCAGAAGGAGTATCTGTTCCCGCCGCGCCCTTCGGTACGGATCATCACCGATATGATCGAGTGGTGCGCCGAGCACGCGCCGCAGTGGAACCCGGTGTCGATCAGCGGCTACCACATCCGCGAGGCCGGCTCCACGGCCGCGCAGGAGCTTGCCTTCACGCTGGCCGACGGCTTCGCCTACGTGGAGGATTGCCTTGCGCGCGGCATGGATATCGACAGCTTCGCGCCCCGGCTTTCGCACTTCTTCAATTCGCATATCGACTTCTTCGAGGAGATCGCCAAGTTCCGTGCGGCGCGCAGGATTTACGCCCGCCGCATGCGCGAGAAGTACGGCGCCAAGAGTCCCCGTTCCTGGACACTCCGATTCCACACGCAGACCGCCGGATGTTCGCTTACCGCGCAGCAGCCGGAGAACAACATCGTGCGCACGGCGCTGGAAGCCCTGGCCGCGGTGTTGGGCGGCACGCAGAGCCTGCACACCAACTCGATGGATGAAACGCTGGCGCTTCCGTCGGAAAAGGCGGTGACGATCGCGTTGCGCACGCAGCAGGTGATTGCCTACGAAACCGGTGTGATCAACGCCATCGATCCGCTGGGCGGCAGCTATTTCGTTGAGCAGCTTACCGACAAGATCGAGGCCGAGGCCGAGGCCTATTTCGAGAAGATCGAAGCGCTGGGCGGCGTGATCCCCGCGATCGAAGCCGGATTCTTCCAGCGCGAGATTGCCGACGCCGCGTATCGGTACCAGCGCGAGCTGGACGCCAAGGAGAAGCTGATCGTGGGCGTCAACGAGTTCGTGCAGAAGGACGAGAAGGTGGATATCCCGCTGCTGACAATCGGCCGCGATGTTGAGGAGAAGCAGGTCGAGCGCCTGAGCGCTCTGCGTGCCTCGCGCGACCAGCAGCGCGTGGATGCGGCGATCGAGGCGTTGCGCCAGGCCGCCGCCGACGGTACCAACATGATGCCGAGTGTGCTGGAGTGTGCCCGTGCCTACGTAACCGTGGGCGAGATGTGCCGCACGCTGGAGGCGGTGTTTGGCGTGTACGAGGAGCAGCCGGTGTTCTGAGTTCCGCGCCGGGCTTTGTTGTACGGTGTTCCTTCGATCGTGTTGAATGCGCCGGGCCGCACGGGCCTCGGTGATTCAGGTTGCACGACGATGCTGCGCGCATGGCGCAACGTTTGTTGATATGATTGCTTCGTGGTGCCGGGGCTTGGCTCCGGCACTCACGCACCCGCAGCATGTTCCCCTTCCCGCGTGGCGACCGCCGCGAACGTTTCCGCGTATTACTCAGGATCAACCAGCGCAATGACTGAACAACCAGGACAGGAACATCTCCATACGGCATCGGCCGGGGGGTATACGCCCGAGGGGGCGCATACGGATTTCACAACCGAGATGAGCTACGGCTCGTATCTCGCGTTGGAGCAACTGCTGAGCGCGCAGCATCCGGTATCCAGCGAGCACAACGAGATGTTGTTCATCGTGCAGCATCAGACCACCGAGTTATGGATGAAGCTTGTGCTGCACGAGCTGCGTGCCGCCAACCAGCATGTATGCAACGATGACTTGCAGCCTGCGTTCAAGATGCTGGCGCGGGTTAGCCGCATCATGCTGCAGTTGATTCAGGCCTGGGATGTGCTTGCCACGCTTACACCAAGCGAGTACCTGCTGTTCCGCGACAAACTGGGCCACTCCTCCGGATTTCAATCGTATCAGTATCGCGCCATCGAGTTCATGCTGGGCAACAAGAATCGGGGGATGATGGCCCCGCATCGCCACATGGCCGAGACGCACGCCGAGCTGCAGAACGTGCTGGAGAGCCCCAGCCTGTACGACGAGGCGTTGCGCCTGCTTGCGCGTCGCGGCATCGAGGTGGACCCCGCCGTGTTGGAACGCGATTGGAGCCAGCCCTACGTGGCCAACGAATCGGTGGAGCGTGCCTGGGCAACGGTGTATCGCGACACCGCCCACCATTGGGATCTGTACGAGCTTGCCGAGAAGCTGGTGGACCTTGAGGATTACTTCCGTCAGTGGCGATTCCGCCACGTGACCACCGTTGAACGCGTGATCGGGTTCCGGCGCGGCACGGGCGGAACGGCCGGTGTGGAGTACCTGCGGAAGATGCTGGCCGTGCGACTGTTCCCCGAGCTCTGGGATCTGCGCACCGCGCTGTAATACGATACGGAGTACGGGGGCCCTGCCGCCGCCATGCATCATATATCAGTGTGCCGGGTATCCGCCGCCTGAAGGCGCGAGCAACGGTCATTGATTCTGTTTACCCACTCATTCATCGACTCATATGTAGCACGGAGGTGCCGCGATGTTCATATCTCGCCAGACGGTTTTGGTTGCCGCGATTTGCGCGTGTTTCGCCTATCCAACACTGCATGCACAGGATCGCCGCACGATTTCGGTGACCGGGGAAGCCGAGGTGCGCGTTGTGCCCGACGAAGCCATATTCAACTTCGGTATCGAGACGGATAACAAGGACATCGAGGTCGCCCGCCAGGAGAATGACCGCCGGGTACGTGACCTGCTGGCAACGGCAACGAAGCTGGGGATACCCGAGAAGAACGTGCAGACCGATTACCTGAACATCGAGCCACGCTACGAGTACAACAACACGCGGCAGGAGCGGGTGTTCTTTGGGTATTTCACCACGCGGAACGTGTCGATCCGGCTTACCAACCTGAGCCTGTTCGATGATCTGCTTTCGCGCGCGCTGAAGCTTGGTGTGAACTACGTGGGCGGCGCGCAGCTACGCACGTCGGAACTGCGGAAGCATCGCGATCAGGCACGCCTGATGGCAATCCGTGCCGCGCGCGAGAAGGCGGTGGCGCTTACGGCCGAGCTGGGTGTGAAGGTCGGCAAGCCGGTGACGATCTCCGAGGAGTCGCAGGGCGGATCGCCGTGGCGCAGCACGCGCATGATGATGCAGAATGCGATCGCCGATTCGCCCGATGGTGGCGGCGAAGGCTCGGGCACGTTGTCGCCGGGCCAGATCACGGTTACCGCACGTGTTACCGTGGTGTTCGAACTGGAGTAGCAATCGTGCCGCGCCGCTCGCAGCGCGCGGCCGAACGATGCAGCGCACGGCCCCATGCCTGTAGGCCGACTGCCGACTGCCGACTGCCGGCGAACAATACATCGATCAGAATGCCAGAGAACGCTTCAGTTGCTTCCGAACGCACGGCCTTGGGCAAGGTGTCGGCCGTGCGCGACCACGTTCGGCTGATGCGCCCATCGCACTGGCTGAAGAACACGTTTGTGTTCACGCCCCTGGTGTTCGGCAAGGCGCTGAGCGATTCCAACCGCGTTCTGAGCGCTGTGCTTGCGTTCACAGCGTTCTGCCTGGTAAGCTCGGCCGTGTACGTGGTGAACGACATCGCCGACCGCGCCGCCGATGCCGAACATCCGCACAAGCGGAACCGACCGATTGCATCGGGCCGTGTGGGCCTGAATGCGGCGTGGGCGCATGCGTTGCTGCTGCTGCTTGCGGCCGTTGGCGTGGTGGTGCAACTGCGCTGGCAGGCAATGCTGCTGGTTGGTGTGTATGCCGTTCTTAACGCGGCGTATTCGTTTGGCCTGAAGCATGTGGTGTTGGTGGATATCTTCATCATCGCCGGCGGCTTCATGCTCCGTGTGCTTGCCGGGGCTCAGGCCATCGATGTTGAGGCGTCGCAGTGGTTGGTGATCTGCACGATGTTCCTTTCGCTGTTTCTCGCCATCGCCAAGCGGCGCAGTGAGATCAACCACATGGGGCGCGGCGACACGCGCAAGGTGCTGGATGATTACACCCCGGAGCTTGTTCGGTTGATCATGAACGTGTCGGTTGCCGGAACCGTGATGAGCTACACGCTGTACACCGTAAGCGACCACACCCGCGAGTTCTTCGGCACCGGCAACTTCATCTATACCGTGCCGATTGTTGTGTACGGCATCTTCCGGTATCTGTATCTGGACGAAAAAAAGCGAACCGCGGAAAACCCCGTTGCCGTTGTGCTCAGCGATCCCGGATTGATTCTGTGTTTGCTTGCATGGGTGGGCGCTTCGATCCTGATCATATATTTGCGCTGAACCGTTTGATGCGTTCCGCACCGCGATGTCCGTTGGCCGTATTGCCGACGGTTGCGTGCGGGCAAGGAAATGTGGTGTGGCCGCGCGTTATCGCCGCGGCGTGCGTCGATCTCAACACTCAATCCCCGCCTCATACACTGTGTCATCGTTGATTGTTCATCCGGACGTAGCCCGTTCGCGCGCGCAGATCGATGCGTTGCGCGCGCAACTGCACGCCCTGTTCGAGGAACGCATCAGAATCCGGTTCGACACCTTTCCCTCGTTGCGCGATCGCTATGCCGAACTGTTCGGTGCTCAGGAGCGGGAACTGCAGGAACTGACTCTTGCGTTAAGCGAGCGGCGGCGCATGGTGGAGCTGTTTTCGTTGAAGCTCGACCGCGGCCAGAAGCTGGACGCACGTACGGTTGAACTGGTGATGAAAGCCGTGCGCACCGAGTTCGCCCGCGTGCGTGCCCGGATGCAGGCGGCGTTCAGCGCGGATCGGCGCAAGGAGTTCGATGACTCGTGGCGTCCGTCGGCCGTGGTGGAGCATGCCACCGCCCCGGAATCCGCCACACCTTCGACAACCAAGCGTCGCGCCGAAGAACTGCGTGATCTGTACCGCGTGCTCGCCAAACGTCTGCATCCCGATGCTCGCCAGGTGGGCGATGGGGAACCTCGCCGTGCCTATTGGGACCTGGTGCAACGCGGCTATCAGCGTGGCGATATCCCACTGCTGCGAACGCTGGTGCATCTGGTGGAGATGTTGGGGACGCTGGATGGCCAGGCCGAACCGGATGTCGAGATCGAGCGGCTGCGCATGGCCGTGCGATCCGAGCGTGCCCAGCTCGACGTTCTGAAGCGCGATGAGTTATATCAGCTTGGTGACCTTATGAACGATCCCGACTGGGTTGCCGACCGTCGCGCACGGTTTCAGGCGGACATCGCGCAGATCGAGCAGGATGCCGCCAAGTGTGATCGGTTCCTTGCGCCGATTCTTTCGGGCCAGAACTACGCTCCGCCGGAAGTTGTCAGGACCATCTGGTCCAGCTTTGTTGAGGACACCTACATCAACAATCGTTGAGCCCCCCCCGAGAGAGGGGGTGCACGATCATGTACCTGCATCGAATCGGTCGGTTTACGATATTCACGCCGCTCTCCGGTAACCACGTTCGTCAGCTATTCACATCATTTTCGGGAATGCCCGGCTTTGTCGCCGGGGCATGAGTGCCGTGTTGTGCCGCTTCATCCATGATTGAAGCGCGTGCTGCCTGGCCGGCCAGGGACTGTGCCGGCCTTGCCACCAACTGTCCGAAAATCCTAAAACGAACTTGCCAGCAATGGCCGCACACGTGGGGACGGAGACCGGGTGGTGGTTGCGTTGCGAGGGTCACGGCATTGATGCCGGCAGCGCACGTGGTGGTGTGCCCACCGACGTTCGCGGCGAAACCGCGCATCCGTTTGAGGGACAGCCCGGCGGCTTCGGTCGTCGGGCTGTCATTGTATCGGCGATTCCGGTGTTGTCCGCGATGAGCCGGCACCGGCTTAATCGGGCATGTGCAGGTAGCCCTCGCGATTGGCCAGCCAATACGGCGCCAGCCGCTGCTCCATTGCTTCGGTATCCTGCTCGTAGGCCAATGCCAGCTCGCGTGTGCCGGGGTGGGTGTGCAGCTCGGGTACGGGATGTTCGATGCCGGTGATAATGGCGCTGGCGGTTTGCTCGGCTGTAAGCAGCGGGATTTCAGGTGGCGGCTGGGTGCCGCGCTCCTGCGCAATTGCATGGCCGCGTTCGCGTTCGTAGGCGAACAGATCCAGCATCGGGCGCCCTTCGGCAACCATCGCCCACTCGGTAATCGTACCACCCGGTACCACCACCATCGCCTCGATTCCGCTGCCAACCAACTCGGTGCGCAATGCGCGGTTGAACCCAACGGTAGCGTGTTTCGCTGCCACATAGGCGGCGTTGCCAGGGTAGCCGATTTTGCCGGCAATCGACGCGATGGATACAATCATGCCGCGCCCCCGGGGCCGCATTGTCCGCAGTGCCGCTGCCGACGCATACCATAGCGGGAAGACGTTGACACGGAACATCTCCTCGATGTGTTCCGGAGGCGTATCGTCCACATAACCGCAGTGGCCGCGCCCGGCGTTGTTGATCAGCAGATCGATGTGCCCGAACTCGCGCACGGCCTCGGCGATGAGGTGTTCAACCTGCGCGCGGTCGGTAACATCGCACGCCACGGCCAACGCACGGCCACCCGCATCCCGCACACGACCGGCCACGGCCTGCAGGCGATCCTGCCGGCGGGCTCCCAGCACCACGGCCGCGCCGCGCCCGGCAAGGGCACAGGCCAGCGCCTCACCGATCCCCGAACTGGCACCCGTGATAACCGCCACCGTGTCCTTCGATAGATCCATTGTATTCTCCGTGTCGATTGTAGATTACTCGCCAGTCCGTCGCCGGGTGGCCGGCAACGGGGCAACGGGCAGTGGCGAACATGGCCCAACCCTGTAACCCGAAACGTTGAACCCTGCATTATTCATGAGACGTGTTCTTCCGATTCTTCTGGCAGCGGCGCTGGCCGCGTGTGGCGGCGGCGACCAAAAGCCCGCCGATAAATCCCCCACGGTTCCGGACTCGGCATCACAGGCCGGGAAACCCGCCGGCGGTGATGCAGGCAAGGGCACAGCGGCGACCACCGGCGCCGGGCCTACGGCATCCGCGCGTCGGTTTGATCATCCGGCCGGCATCATCGAGATGAAAAGCCTTTCAGGGCCGAAGATCGAAGCGGTACTGTACTTCGAGGATTACGGCGCGCGCATGTCCACGCAGACCGATATCGTCGACAGCATGAACGGCAAGCCGCTTACCATCACCAATGTGAGCATCCTGAGCGATGGCGTAAGCGTGCTGTTCGATCCGGTAAAGAAGGTAGGCCGCCGAAGCACGCAGCCGGAGGGCACGGTCAACTACTTCCCGAGATTCGAAACCCTGAGCGACAGTGCGCGCGCCGCGTTGAAGTGCCAGACGCTTGGCAAGAAGACTATTGCCGGCAAGGAATGCACCGGGTACTCCATCGAGCGCAATGGCATCATCCTGAAGGTGTGGACGTGGGACGGGATTCCGCTGCGATCGGAGTCGATCTACGCGCCAAACCAGTCGCTTTTGCTGGAGGCTACCAACGTGAAGGTTGACGTTGCCGTGCCGCCGGACAAGTTCACGATCCCGGACGACATCCAGATAACCGACGTGCCGGCAAGCATGCCGTAGCTCCGATGCGCGACGGATACGTGTAGATGGACTGGCGCAAGAATGAATCCGGCCGGTTGGCATGTCGTTGCCAACCGGCCGGCGCGTATCGATGCCAGTGATGCTAGTGGCCGCCGGGGCGGCAGCAGGGGCTGAGATGCTTCTGCGCGTCGGGGTCGGCCTTGGTGCTGTTTGCATCGTAGCCGGCGGCGGCGATTGCGTTCTCGATGGTCGACAGCGTAAGCTTGCCGCTGTCGAACTTTACCACGGCGCTTTTGGCATCCACATCGATCTTTACTTTCCGCACGCCCTTCAGGCGCTTCAGTGCCGAGCCAATCGTGGCCTTGCACGATCCGCACTGGATTGTCGGGAGCGAAATGGTCGCTTCCTGGATGCCGCCGGCAAGTACCGGCATGGCAAGCATCAGCATCAACAACAACGGTGTAATGACACGCTTCATCACATGACTCCTGGATATGTGTTCGGTTGGTTGATTCGCGATTTCGTCGATTGATCCCGTCACGCAGGCGGGATGCCGCGTGAACGGTACGATAGATCCAACAACGTACGGCAATGCCCTGCCGGGTTCCGTTACTCCGTCTCCTCACCGCCCAGTCGCAGCCTGATGCCCACGAACACCTCCCGTCCCTCAACAGGCCCCCACACCTGGCTTCCGTCCACATGGCCCTGGGCCACCTGGAATGCCAGCGGCATTGTATCGCTCTGGCGGATGTCCAGCAAATTTGTGGCGCCCGCATACAATGCCACAATACCCAGCCATTGCTCGGCGCGGAAGTTCACAAGCAGATATGGGTCGGACTTCGTGACCGCCGCGGGGTTGGCACGAAGTGTCTGCGAGCCAACCCAACTTGCCCACGTCTCCGCCGTGAAGCCCGCAGCACGGTTGGCATACATGGCCGTGGCGTCAACGTTCACGGTTGGGGCAAGCGGTACCGGCTGATAATCACCGCCGGATTGTTCGGTTGCGTAGTCGATTACCTGGCAGGCCAGCGAGCCGCTCCAGTGTTCGCCGAACGTGGGGCGCAACTGAATCTCGAACCCTCGCAGCCGTGTGCCAAGCGGATTGTTCTCGTACATAAGCGTGCCGGCGGCCAGGGAGTCGGGGTTGGGCATTGCCTTACCGATGATGCGTGTTGTATACGCATTTACGTTGAGATCGGCTCCGCCAGCGTCGCCTATCAGGAATCGATAGCTGGCGTCGGCATTCAACGTGATGGCACGTTCGTATCCGAACGACGGGTTCGAGCGCCATCGATAGATACCGTGAAGCACGCGATGATCCTCATCGAACAATGCCTCGGCCTTGAAGCCCTGCCCTGCCATAAGGCGCATCGTGAACTGCCCCTCGGGCCGGAAGCGGATTGCGGCCCTGGGCGAGATCAGCAGTCCCGCCGAGGAGTGATGATCGGCGCGCAGCGCCGTCAGCAGGCTCCATGGGCCACCTAAGGCAAGTTCGCTCTGCACGTAGGCTGCCCACAACGTGTTCGAGTATCCAATCCCCAGCGCGCTGTGTTCGGTCACTTGATCGTGGTGTGCCTGGATGCCTGCCACAAACGACGCTGCATCAAACGTGGTGGTGTAGGAAAGCTCGGCGTGTGCCGTACGTTGGTCGGCGTCCAGAAGGGTGGAACCGTAGTTGGCGGTGACGCCAACCAGTGATGCCGCGGCACGCAGTGCGATGTCGGACGATTCGTCCAGCGTCCGACCGATGGACACCAGCAGGTCGTAACGCGAAATATCGGAGCGTTCGTTATAGGTCTCGCCGCTCGTTCCTTCGCCGTGTGTTCCGGTCCGTTTGTCGTTGCCGACAAGGCCGGTGGCAATCAGCTCGGTGACATCGTCGAGCAACACGTTGGCCTTCAGCAGGCCGGAGAACCGTCGCCAGCCAGCCGAGGTCGGGGCGTCGGATGCGGAGTGATCGGAATACGATCCGAACGCCGCTATGCCGGCCGGACCGGCTACCCCGGTATACGAGGCGTTGATGTCGGCGGCGTCAGGCGCCCATGGCTCGCGGCCGGCCATTGTGGCGCTGAAGCCGAACTCCGGTATCTCGGTGGGCGGGCGTGTCTCCAGGTTTACAACGCCGGAAACAGCCCGGTTGCCGTGCAGGGCGCTCGAGGCTCCCTCCACGATGCGGATTGTTTGAAGCGCCGTGGCCGGTATCATCGGCAGGCCGTACATGGTCGACAGGCCGGAGAACAGCGGCGCGCCATCGAGCGTCACGCTTACGTACGTTGGCTCCAGCCCGCGCAGCCGGGTGAAGCCGGCATTGTCCACCGCGCAAATCACACGTGCGGCGGTACACGAACTGTAGCGCGCCAACGCATCGGCTGCCGTTGGAGCAAATGGCGCGTGCTGTTGCACCTCGTCGCGAATGGATTCCACGCGGCAGCAGGCGTCCTCTACCGAACGCGTGCGGCGCACCGCGCGCACTTCCACCTGTGGCGCCGTGGGCGCGGCTTCCTGCAATTCGATCAGCAGGTAATCGGATGTGGGCTCCACCACCGTGCGTTGTGGCTCAAATCCCACGTGGCTGACCGCGATGCCAACGGCCGTGTTGAATGGCAGCGTGATCGAGAACGTGCCCGCCTGGTCGGTGATGGCTCCGTGTGGCAGGGCACTTGAATCGACAGCCGAGAATGCGCGGACCGTTGCGCCCGCCAGCGGATTCTGGTCGGCATCAAGAACCAGACCGTTTATCGTTCTGGTTTGCGCGCGTATTGCGCCCGTGGCAATGCACAGGAACATTGCGGCAACGGCCGTTCGCACACCCGGGGTGGTAATTCTGAAGGATGACATGATGAACCTGCATTTGGAACATGGATAATGCTCCGCATGCGCATCGCTGCGCCTGCGGAAGGTGTGATGATCATGTTCCGATCAACAGGGAGGGTGGTCCGGGATGGTTTGTGCGCCCGTTTGAAGCCGGGATGCCAGAGGCGCGGGATAGCTGTCGTGTGTGCCCTGCATGGTGCCGGTGGATGCGCCGCACGGAGCGGCCAGTGCCACAAAGCAGCAGGCGCATACCCCGGTGCATCCGTCGGCGGCGGCATTGCCGTTGTGATGCGCCGGCCGCGAATCTCCGGGCCGTTGCGCCTTGCCCGCGACCGGCCCGCGATCCGCCTGATGCTGCCCGCATTCCGGCGTTTCGACGCCGCAATCGCAGTGATCATCACAGTCATCGGCCGGGCCGGAATGGCAGGGTGTTTCGGCAATGCAGCAGCCGGCGGCGCCCGCAGTTGTTGCCAGCGCCGACCCTCCGGTGGCCAATGCGACCAGCACCGCCAGAAGCAGAGCCAGGATGCGGCCGAGGCGCGAATATGTTGCCCGGGTATTCATAAAGCGCAAAAAGATACAACGGATCGGCAAATCCCGGCGTGTGCATTCTCCGGTGTGGCGCGTGCCCGCCTGTCGCGATGGCTGCGGTGCCGCCGTGCGCGCCGCGCGGTATCTCCGGGGCAATCCCGAACACATCCTGTTGTTTTCTATGGGCGCGCAATCGTACTTTAGGGCCCGTGACTATCAGGGCACTCATAACGCTTGGCACAATTTTCGGCCTGCTTGCGTTCGCGGTTGTACCGCTTCCGCTTGCCTGCTGCGAAGTTGCCGTTGCTGCACAATCCGCTGTGGTTGCGGCTTCGCCGGGGTGTTGTGGTGCGCCCAAGGCCGACTGCCATTGCGCGAAGTCGGTTCAACGGGCAGCCACGCCAATCCTTGGCAACGGCATATGTTGCATAGGCTCCGGCCCGCTTTCCTGCGACTGTCCCAGTGTTGCCTCTGCTTCGGTCGACGCGCTTCCGCCACTCAACCTTGCCATCCAGCTTCCGGTTGTTGCCTTCAATGCCAACCGCATGCCATTGCCGGCTTTAACGATGGTTCACGGTTGGGGCCGCGTCTGCCGTGTTGGATCCTCGCCGCCACATCTTGCGGCCACCATGCACCGTACCTATCTCCGCATCGAGTCCTTGTTGATTTAGCACACCGCCACCTGGCGATGGCTGTTGATTCACCGAGCCCGACCATACGCATTGCGTTCGATGGCGCTCGGGAAGCCGTTGCCGTATCCCCAATAATTCCTGCTTCACATCGCGCGCGCTGAAGGCGTGTTGCTGGCCCGGCGTGAACCGCTTGCAACGTGTAGTGCCACGGCCGGATGCACGGCGCGCATGTGTCAACCGATGCCGTTCATCAACGTGCCGGTACCGCTTCGGTGCGGTTGCCGGTTAGCCCATCATTTTTTGTTGGCGGAGCATGTTGGCATACAAACGCTCATCATGGCGCTTCCGATTGTGCGCAGCGCTGGCATTGTGTCTCGCGCTGCTGGCCGTGCCGGCGTTGCGGGCGCAACCGCGGGCCGATACGCTTTGGCTTGGCCGGGACGATCTGCTGAAGATGCTGCGCGAGCGCGACCCGTTGTTTGCGCGCGGGCATGCTCTGCGCACACAGGCCGACGCCGAGCGAGCCCGATACGGAAGCTGGTTTCCGGGATATCCGCAACTGGATTTCGAGCGCGTAACCGACGCCCCGTTTCATAACAACGGCGACGGGGGCTGGAGCCTTGGCCTGAATCAGGAGTTCGACATCTCGGGACGCTTTGGCGCCCGTATGGCGGCCGCGCACGCAGCCGGGGGCGAACTGAGTGCCGACGCCGATCTTGCCGACGCGGATGCAGCCACGCGGGGGCAGGCACTGTTCGCGCGTTTGATTGTGGCCAACGAACGCATGCGTCTTACCGGGCTGTTGGCCGCAGCTGCCATGCGCCTGGATTCGCTTGCGGCGCGGTTGCTGGCTGCCGGTGAAATCTCCGAACTGGATCGCAATCTGGTGCGCATCCAGCGCGTTCAGGCCACGATCGAGGCCGAGCAGGCCACGGGGCGCATGGCGGCCGAACAGGCCGATCTGCGACTGGCGTTCGGTATCGGCCGCGACACGGTGGTTGCGCCGAAACCGGGCTACGAGGATGTCGCGACCGCGTTGCTTGATTCGGCGGCCGCGTTCGAGGCAGGTGTTGCGCGCGGTGATGCTGATGTGCTTGCGCGCCGGCCCGAGTGGCGTGCGCTGCAGGCTCGTGCCCAGCGTTTGCGTGCCGAGCGCGATATCGCGGCTCGAAGCTGGGTGCCGAATGTCCGGCTTGGCCTGGCGCTGCACTCCGAAAGTATGGTGCTGCGTGGTGAGGATATCACCGGCAGCGAAGTTGTGCGCTCGGGATTTACGCGGCTGGCCTCAACCGACATGTTGCTCGGTGTGAACGTTGGCCTGGCGGTACCGCTGCCGATTAACGGGCTGTATCCTTCGGCTGGTCAGGAAGTGGCCGTTGCCGAGGGCGAACTGGCGCTGGTGGATGCCGACCGTGCCGTGTTGGTTGGGGGCATCCGGCGCGAGCTTGCACATGCAACCGAACGCTTGCGCGCGGCCGCGCGTGGCCTGCGAGCGTATCAACAGGAGATAGTGCCGATTGTGGCGCGTAATCTGGAGCTGGCCGAGCGCGGGTACGCGGCGGGTGAACTGAGCGCCTCGCAAGTGGTGCAACTGCAGGATCAATTGATGCGCACCGGCACGATGGCCATCGAACTGCGAATGGAACTGGAGCAGGCGGTCGCCGATGTGAATCGTGTAATGGGCAGATAGCGCAGAACTATACCGACTATGGAACGAGAGATGATAGATCAACGGATCGATCCCAACCGGTCGCGGGGGCAGGCGCCTGTTATGGTGCCGTGGCTGTGCGCGCTGGTGTTGGTGGGGCTTGTGGCGAGCGTTCGTGATGTGTGGGCGCATGGCGGCGAGGATCACGATCATCCCGCCGTTGCGGCTCCGTCGGCGGTTTCGGCGGGCACGCTCACCACGTTTGGCGTTTCGCCACGATACGAGCTGTTGATGAAGTACGAGGCGACCGAGGCCGATCACCCGGTAACGGTGCGACTGTTCCTCTGCGACTTCGCAACAAACCGTCCGGTGGAAGGCGCGTTATTCGTGTTTGCATCCAAGCCGGCGGGCGCGCGTTCGATCGAGGCCCCGCGCATGACGTCGCCGGGCGTATATCAGGCCACGATGACGTTTCCCAACGACACTGTCTACAGCCTGACCGCCACGTTCTCGGTGGGCGATCAAAGCGAGACGATCGCGTTGCCGGCTGTGTACGCCGGCGAGGCGGCCGAGCACATTCTTGGCCAGCATACGGAATCCTCAGCCAACGGAGCCGGGCTGGGCGGCCTGTGGTGGCCAATCGCAATCGGCGCGGGTGCGCTTGTAGCCGTGGCGGTCTGGCTGGCGCGCCGCGCGCGAAAGCCGAGCGGCGGCAACAACGGACCAACGTTCAACAATCAACAGGGGAGCGGAGTATGAACATGCGTACATCACGATCGCGTCGTCCGCGTTGGGGGCGTACGCTGCTTGCCGGTGCGGTTGCCCTGTGCGTTGTGCTGGGCCGTTTGCTGGCGCATGGCGGCGAGGACCATGGAGACGCCGAACATGGTGCCGCCACGGCCAACGGGCCGATGGCTACCACGATAAGCGTGGTCAAGGAGCAGCAGTTCGCGATTGGATTGCTCACCGAGCCGGCTGCCCGGCACCCGATGGGCGTTGGCATTACCGCAACAGGGCGTGTTGTGCCGCGCACCGATGCGGTAGCCGATGTGATTCCCCCGATTGCCGGGCGTGTGGTGGGCGGTCGCCTGCCGCGCCTGGGGGAGCGTGTGCGGCGCGGAGAGGTTCTGTTCCGTGTACAGCAGGTGCTTGCACCAACCGAGCGCACGGCGCTGCGCCTGGAGCAGGTGAAAGCCAAGGCGGAAGTTGATGCGGCCCAGCGCGAGGTGGATCGATTGGTGCGTCTGGAGGGCGTTGTCGCGGCCAAGCAGTTGCTGGATGCCCGTGCCCGGCTGGCCTCGGCACGCGAAGCAGCAACCGCCATCGCCGCCCAACTTCAGGGCGCGGGCACGGCGGTTGCCGTTGTTGCGCCAATCAGCGGAACCATCACCGCCGCCGACATCGCCGACGGTGAAATCCTTGATGCTTCGCGCCGGGCGTACAGCATCGCCAATCTCGACCACGTGTGGGTTGAAGCCGATGTGTTTGAAGCCGACCTTCCGAAAGTGCAGGGCGTGCGGGCCGTTGAGGTAACAACCCCCGCATATCCGGGCCGGACGTTCGCTGGCACGCTGTATCGCCTGGGCAGCGTTGTGGACCCCTCCAGCCGGGCGATCACCGTGCTGCTGGATGTCCGAAATCCCGACGAGCTGTTGAAGCTGAACATGAGCACGAGCGTTGTGCTGGCCGCTGGTGCGGCGCAGGAGGAGATCGCCATCCCGCAGAGCGCTCTGGTTCGGAGCGGCGCGCGTACCGTGGTGTTTGTGCATACGGCGCCCGAGGAGTTCCAGGTGCGCGACGTGCGAACCACCGGCGCGGCTGCGGGCGGATACGTTGCGGCAAGCGGCATCGGCCTGGGCGAACGTGTTGTTGTCAGCGGCGCCCATCAGTTGAAGGCCGTCGCGGGCCTGCAATAGGCGTTATCCATCCGATTTGATGATTGCTCCGATATAATGATCCGAGGAACTCGTGCTTAACTCGCTGATACTGTTCTCGCTTCGGAACCGTCCGCTTGTGCTGGCCGCGGCCGCGCTGTTGCTTGCCTACGGGGTGGTGGTGCTTACACGGCTTCCTGTGGATGTGCTGCCCGATCTGAACCGGCCAACGGTTACCGTGATGACCGAAGCCCACGGCATGGCGCCCGAGGATGTGGAACTGTTGGTGTCGCGGCCCATCGAGTCCTCGATGAACGGAGCGTCGGGCGTGGAGCGGGTGCGGTCGGTATCGTCGATGGGGCTGTCCATCGTGTTTGTGGAGTTCGATTGGGGAAGTGATCTGTACCGCGATCGCCAGCTTGTGGCCGAGCGTCTGAGCGCTGTCCGCTCCAGCCTTCCCGCCGAGATCGTTCCGCAGCTTGGCCCGATTACTTCCGTGATGGGGCAGATCATGCTGGTGGGCCTCTCCGCCGACACCACCAGCCCGATGGCATTGCGGACGTTGGCCGATTTCACGGTGCGGCGCCGGCTGCTTACGATTCCGGGCGTGGCCCAGGTGACAACGATCGGCGGCGAGGTGAAGCAATTCCAAGTGGTTGCCAAGCCGTCGCAGTTGAAGGCGTTTGGTGTTTCGCTGGACGAACTGGAACAGGCCACGGCCCGTGCAAGCGCTGCCACCACCGGCGGTTACGTGGAGATCGGCGCGCAGGAGTATCCGATACGGAACCTGGCCCGCGCGGCTAACGCGGCCGACGTGGCGGCAACAGCGATCCGCGTTTCCAACGGCGTTCCGGTAACCATCGGTCAGGTTGCCGATGTGCGCGAGGCTGCCGCACCCAAGCGCGGCGATGCCTCGGTAAACGCGCGCCCGGCTGTCATCCTAGCGGTGGAGAAGCAGCCCGACGCAAGCACGCTGGAGTTGTCGAAGCTGGTGGATTCGGCCTTGGCGGAGCTGAAGCCCAGTCTGCCGCGCGACGCACGAATCGACGCGCACGTGTTCCGGCAGGCGGATTTTATCGACAACGCAATCGGCAACGTGGAGGAAGCCCTTCGCGATGGTGCGATACTGGTTACGATTGTTCTGTTGCTGTTCCTGCTGAATGTGCGTACAACGGCGATCACGCTGACGGCAATACCACTTTCGATGGTGATCACCGCGCTGGTGTTCTGGCTGTTCGGCATCTCGATCAACACGATGACCCTTGGTGGGCTTGCTGTTGCCATCGGCGAGGTTGTGGACGATGCGATCGTTGATGTGGAGAATGTGTTCCGGCGACTTCGCGAGAACCGCGAAGCCGAACGCCCGCTGCCGGCGTTGACGGTTGTGTACCTGGCGTCGAGCGAGGTGCGGAATTCCATTGTGATCGCCACGGTTCTGGTGGTGCTTGTGTTTGTACCGTTGTTCGCGTTGCAGGGGATGGAGGGGCGGATCTTCGCTCCGCTGGGCATTTCCTATGTGACGTCGATCGTGGCGTCGCTGCTGGTTTCGCTGACGGTTACGCCGGCGCTGGCGTCGTACCTGCTGCCGCGCTCGCGCGCGCTTGGCCGTGCCGAACGCGACAGTCCGCTTGTGCGCTGGTTGAAACAAATCGATCGCCAATTGCTGGAGCGCGTTCTTGCACGCCCCGTGCTGGTGATGGCTTCGGCGGCGCTCCTGTTCGCCGGAGCGGTTGCGATAATCCCGATGCTTGGCACCGAATTCCTCCCGCCCTTCAACGAGGGGTCGCTTACAATCAGCGTGGTGCAGCCGGCGGGCACATCGCTAAGCGAATCCAACCGTATCGGCACGATGGTGGAGCGTCTGCTTGCCTCGGTGCCCGAGGTTGTTTCCGTTGCGCGCCGAACCGGCCGCGCCGAGTTGGATGAACATGCCGAGGGTGTGAACTCCAGCGACGTGGAGGTGCGCCTGCGGCCGGGCGATCGCGAGCAGGCGGCCGTGCTGGCCGATGTGCGCGCGCGTCTGGCGCTGGTGCCCGGCGTGGTGATCAACATCGGCCAACCGATCTCGCACCGGCTGGATCATCTCCTCTCCGGCGTGCGCGCGCAGATCGCCGTGAAGATTTTTGGCGACGATCTTGGTGTGCTGCGGGCAAAGGCGGAGGACGTTCGCCGCGCGATGGCGCTGGTGCCCGGCGTGGTGGATCTTTCGGTGGAGCCGCAGGTGCTTCTGCCGCAAATCCCCATCGCCATCGATCGTGTTGCAGCCGCGCGATATGGAATGGCGCCCGGGGAGGTTGCCGAGCAACTGGAAACGGCACTCAGCGGCAGGCAGGTTGGTGCTGTTCTGGATGGGCAGCGAAGTTTTGCGCTGGTTGTTCGGTCGGATTCGGCGGCACGGCTTTCGCTGGACCAGATAAGCGCGTTGACCGTGGCAACCCCAACCGGGGCTCATGTGCCGGTACGTGAGCTGGCCCTGGTGGAATGGGGCAGCGGCCCAAACCAGATCCTGCACGAAAACGGGCAGCGCCGCATCGTGGTGCAAGCCAATGTGGCCGGCCAGTCGTTGGGTGAAGTCATCTCGGGCATCAAGAGCTCCGTTGCCTCGCGTGTTGCGTTGCCCGAGGGGTACTTCATTACCTACGGTGGGCAGTTCGAGTCACAACAATCGGCGACACGCCTGTTGATGCTGCTGGCGGTGATGGCGGTGGTTGGGATGTTCGCCGTGTTGTACGCGCATTTCCGGAGTGCGCGAATCGTGCTGCAGATTCTGCTGAACATACCTCTGGCGTTGGTTGGGGCGGTGGTGGCGATCACGCTTACCGATGCAACGATATCGGTGGCAACCATTGTGGGCTTCATTACGCTTACGGGCATCGCGTCGCGCAATGGGATCATGATGATCTCGCACTATCTGCACCTGATGCGCGAGGAAGGCGAGGGGTTCACTCGCGAGATGATCGTCCGCGGTTCGCTGGAACGGCTGGTACCGGTGCTGATGACCGCACTGACCGCCGGGCTTGCCCTGATTCCGCTGGGATTGGCGCACGGTGCTCCGGGCAAGGAGATTCTGCATCCGGTTGCGATTGTGATCCTCGGTGGGCTGGTTTCCTCAACCCTGCTGGATATTTTCCTTACACCGGCCGTCTTCTGGCGCTTCGGGCGCACGGCCGCGCAGCAGTACTTCGAGCGCCGTGCCGCCAGCACGGTTACCGCTGTTGCCCCAACTGCAAACGACGAACATCCCAATACCAATACATCTATCAGGAGTGAATCATGAATCACGAAACAATTGTGATTGAGGGCATGAGCTGTGGTGGCTGTGTCAACAGTGTACGCAAGGCGCTGGAGCGCCTTGAGGTTAACGTGGTGGAGGTTACCATCGGAACGGCGACGGTTGAATACGATCCCGCCGCAACTTCACGCGAAACCCTGGTGGAAGCCATTGTAGATGCGGGCTTCGATGTGCCCGCGGTTGAATGATGTGTACCAAAATGAACGAACAACAGAAGCGGGAGACAGGAATGATGATTGCATCCAGAAAGTGGTTCGGGTATGACGGGCGTACCTGCTGGCGCTGGTGCTGCACGGCCATGTGCCTGGCGATGACGGTCTTTACGGTAGTTGGTTGCGGCGGTGGTGATGCTCCGAAGTCGGGATCGGCCGACTCGGCGACCGCCACGCCCGCCGCCGATGGTGACCACCATCATGCCAACGCAGCGGAGGAAGCCGCCGTGCATACACATTCCACGGATATGACGGTGACCTCCGAGCCAGCCACAATCGCGCCGGGCGTGCCGACCACGATGACAATCAATATCGTGGAGAAGAATGGCGGTGCTCCCGTACAGGCGTTTGATACGGTGCACGAGAAGTTGCTGCATATGATTGTGGTGTCGGCGGACATGACATGGTTCAACCATGTGCATCCGGTGTATGCCGGCAATGGCCGATTCAGCATCCAGATTGCGCTGCCGAAGGCTGGCGAGTACTACATGTACGCGGATTACACACCGGCTGGCAAGGAGCACGAAATCGCACAGCACAACTTTACGGTTACCGGAAGCGCTGGCTCCGCACCCAAGGAGGCCGTGGTGGATTCGCTTGGCGGACAGCCGTGGATAGTGAAGAGTGTTGGCTCGGCCCCGGAAGGGCACCCCGAACAGGCCACCGCCGCAACGTATCAGGTTGCGTTGATGCCCATGCCCGGCCACCTCGTGGCAGGCCAGGATGCCATGCTGCATTTTCAGGTGCGTGATGCGGCGGGCAAGCCGCTTGGTGATCTTGAACCGTACCTTGGCGCAATGGGCCATGCGGTGATTCTCTCGACCGACGGCAAGGTGTATCTGCATACACATCCGATGGAGGACGGGATGGATCACGGTACCATGAAACATGGCGGTGGCGAACACGGGGCAATGAGCAAGGCTCCTCCCGTTGGCGGCGCCAATGCGGGGACAATGGGCCGGGGCTTCGCGGCCGGGGCCGAGCAGGACAATGCCCCAGCGGCAAAGAAACCTGCCGCCAAAGGCGCGGATGTTGTCTTCCACACGAATTTCCCACTGCCAGGGCGTTATCGTGTGTGGGGCCAGTTCCAACACCGCGGCAAGATTATTACCGTGACGTATCTGTTGGAAGTTGCGCCGGCGGCATAACAGGCCACGGGCAGCTTCGGGTTTACGGGCGACAGTACAATGCGGGCATGGTGGTAAGCCTTCGGGTTTGCCGCCGTGCCCGTTTTTTGTTGTGGGGTAAGGCCTGTCTGGGCATTGGGCGAGTGGCGAATAGTATATCGAGATGCGATTCCGGGCCAAAATCGTTGGTGGGCCGGGCGTGAAAACGTCGCGAATAGTTGTATATTTAAGTACAAATTATGAGTTCAATTGTATAAGATCGGGTCGTTGCCACTGCGGCTTCGCAACCACCCAGTCAGCGCCCAGACCCCGGTGCTCGATTGAATCTCCACAAGTCAACCGGATTCATTCAATTCATTTCCGATACCGGTATGAAGGTGGTCATTGCTATCTACGACCGATTGGGTCGCCGTGTGAAAACGCTCGCCGAAGGCGAACGCAAACCCGGCAAACACCACATGGAGTGGGACGGCACCGCCGACGACGGCCGCCGAGTTCTGCCAGGAAGTTATTTCTTTCGAGTCGACATCCTTGGTGTTGGCCCCATCGCACATTTCAAGATCGAACTCGAGCCCGAACATGCACCCTAACCATGATCATACACGCCCGCCGCCGCGCAACCGGCGGCGGGCGCCGTTACCAGTCTGTTGGATTACATTCGCGTCAGCAGGCTGTTGCTCAACAGCCCGATACAGGCTTCACCGTACCTGCGCCCTGATATACCAGTAAGCTTCGATCACGCTCGCGAACTGCGCGCCGGGGTATTCCACGCGACCATAGTTGCCGACGTTCTCCGGCGAGGGCCATGGGTCGCGTACCACAACCGAGGCAATTACCGGCCCGGACCGTGTTTGCAGGAAGCTTGCGGCGGTAATCACCACTGCGTGACCACTGCCCGGCCCGGAGCGATATCCTGCAAGAACAGGATGCCCCTGGCTGAGCTCACGCAACAATACTGATGGCGTTGGCGCACCCCAGTTCATCGAGGATGCCACAACGTACGGGTTGCCGGCATTGTCCACATTCCAGTTGTTCAGATTGGCGGTGATCGCCGGGAAGCTCCCGGCCCAGTTCGGCAGGCGGCCATATGGATCCGAGCCATAGGTGCGCGCCACGATCTGCTCCTGAGATATGTCGACGCCATAGTAGTTCAGCACCATCTGGATGGATGCCGCCCAGCACCAGTTGGAGTTGCGCTGCGAGGCGGCGTAGAAGTTCATTTTCGACGACTGGATACCAACGTACTGTGCCTGGGGCTGGTACGAGTAGTACTGTGCCTGCGCCGCCGGCGAAGCAATGCCGGCCAGTGCAAGGAGAATCCAGATCAGATATCGCTTCGGGCTCATCACGTTCGTTCGGGAATTATGTGCGGGCGCATCCAAGGCCGATGCATGCGGTCGTGGCGTCGGGCTGCCACGGGGCCTGCCGGAATGACGCAACGCCATTGTCTGCGTGACAATTACGACGGTGCCGTTACCCTACCCCCCGGGCATCGCAGGCAACTTTGGTAATTGGCGCCATCAAACGCAAGGCATCGTATGGTATGACGTGATATCGATTGCCCGGTTCCCGAACGACGGTGGTTGGCCTCAGATGTTGGGATGCTGGTCGCCGATGAAGGCGGTGATGGCGGAAAAATCTTGGTCACCCAATCCCGCGCGCTTTGCCATCGAGTACAGCTCTTTGACGGCCCCACCAATCGGGAGCGCGGCGCCGTACTCGAACGCGGCTTCGGACGCCATGTGGAGATCCTTGTGCATCCATCGCAGGGGGAAATCCGTTGCATAGTCACCTGTTGTGATCTTCGCAACCTTCGCGCCAATAAACGGCGCCACAAGCGGACCGTTGATCAGCGTTTGCAGGAGTTGTTCGGTGGAAAGGCCCATCGATTCACCGAAGGCAAGGGCTTCGGCGAACGCCGCCATCGAAGCGGCAAGCAGCAGGTTCAGCACCAGCTTCATGGCATTTCCCCTGCCGTGCTCGCCGGCATGTGTAATCCGAGTTCCCATGCACTCCAGCAGCGGGCGGCAGGCTTCGACGTCGGCCTCGGCGCCCCCAACAAGAAATGTCAGTTCCCCTCGCATTGCCGGTTGGCGTGTGCCGGCGACAGGAGCTTCCAGATATCGAACGCCGTGTGCGGCCGCCTGCCGGGCCATCTGGATGGCAAATGTCGGGTTGCATGTGCTGCAATCAACCCATAACGCTCCCGGCTGCATGGCGGGCAGGAAGCCGTTCGGGCCAAGCGCCATCTGGTGCACGGCGCCTGGATCGGCCAACATCGTGAACACGATATCCACGCCCGTTGCCGCATCCGCGGGCGATTGGGCGACTCCTGATGCGCTGATTGCGCCGTCGCGCACCAACGCCTCGGCCTTTGCACGATCGCGATTGAATACCGAAAGCGTGTGTCCCTTCCGTGCCAGATTGGCGGCCATGTTGCCGCCCATGATCCCCAGTCCGATAAAGCCCAGTTTCATGCTGTTCGATTGTTCGGTGTACGAAGCATCGCCGGCGTGGCGATATAAGCGGGGAAGTTAGGCGGTGTGGCGGCTGGCTGCCTTATCAAATGCTAGGAAGTGAAATGCGGCGATGCGCATGCGCACAGCCGCATTCATGCAGCGTCCGGTGGATTGATCGGTGTGGCGGCTGTGGCAATCCCACGGCGGACGCGCGACAGCGAGACATCGGTGATGCCCAGGTACGACGCAATATGGTACAGCGGAATCCGTGCATGCAGATCCGGGAAGTTGGCCACGAAATCGTTATACCGCTCGGTTGCGTCCTGATGCAGCAGGCTGCGCGTGCGAAGCTCCTTGCCGAGCAACAACCACTCGGCCAACAGGCGCCCCAGGCGGTCGAACGCTGGATGGCGATCGAACAACGCCACGAATTCACCGTAGGGCGCCTTCAGTATCAAGGTCGGTTCCAGCGCCTGCACGCCGTACATCAGCGGGCGGTTAAGCCGATAAGCGGCCAGCGAGCCGGCAAACGTGTGTTCGGCCACGAATGCCTTGTTCCACTCGGCCCCGTTGGC
This sequence comes from uncultured bacterium, assembly GCA_966128725.1. GTDB lineage: Bacteria > Bacteroidota > Ignavibacteria > OLB7 > OLB7 > JAFDZV01. Next base: position 64,745 of record CBHYLN010000002.1, read on the forward strand.
GCCTACATAGTAGAAGCGCAGCAGGCCGTGGCACACGAAGTAGATATAGTGGGTGGTTGCGCCCGGCAGTACGACATGTTCGCGGGCAGCATATCGGTGCTCGGTGAAGATCGCGGCAAGGTGCGGCCATTGCTCGCCGGGCATTTGGGTCCATTGCTCAACGGCGTTCCGGAGGAGGTGATATGGGGCCATTGCGTTGTGCATGCCACTGCATTTCAGGCAGTTGAGCCGGGAATAGTACCCCGGGGACAGAGCATCCGAGATGATGTGCTGTGCCCGGGGCGTCTGAGAGGGCTGGTCTGTTGCTCAGTCCGCCAGCAGCGTTCGAACGCGCATCAGGGCAAACCCGAGCAGATTCTCACCCAGCCATTGCCGTGGTTCGGTTGCGGCCGGGTCGTCCTGAGCCAATCCTATTCCCCAGATCCGATCCACGGGACTGGCCTCAACCAGAATTGCCGTGCCGGTGGAACAGAGAAATCGTCGCAGAGGCTCATTCTGGTCAAATTTCGCCGCATTACCGCGTACAACCAGGGAGAATCGTTCGGCACCCCATTGCTCCTCGCGGAATCCGCGAACCTGCCGTCCCAGGCTTTTGGCTTCGCCTGGCGTGGCCGCCTGCATGATCTTCTCGCGCGTGTCGCGATCGTTGAACATACGCGCCTTCTCGGCCATCATGAAGTGTTCCGCCGAACGATATCGAGTGCCATCCACCGTAAACTCGGCTGGCCACCACTGCGAAAGGCAGCCTTTGCCGATACTGCCGTCCGGTTGTGGGGCGTGGCCCCAAAAAAGACAGTAGTTTGGCCGTAGTCCGCTCTCTATTGCGCTAACAAGTGCCGGTACATCCTGTATCGCATCATACTCACTCAACGTCATATCTCCGTTTTTCGCGCAAAAAGCGTGTTAGCCGATTCGCTGAACGATTCATGCATCGTAAGCGATGGAGGGTAAACATACGATGCCGCCGTGGTTGCGCACAGTCCGTTTCGCAGTCTGCCTGCCCAAATGCGTCGGTGCAGGTGCCTTTCCGGGCCAAATTTCGGTATTGAAGGAGTCTAATTGTTCGGGGCGGTGGGTCGTGCTGCGACATTTCGCGCGAACGTTGGTCTTATCTCTCGGTGTGCAAATCGTACTCGCCGCACACACCCCATGCGGCGATACGGGTTCCATACTGAGAGGAAACCTGATATCTTCTGTTGCCGAGTTGGTACGGCATCAGTAGCTCTACAGGAAGGGGGGAGTTTCGTGCAGACATTTCCTTATGGTCGGTAAGCGGCGGCAGCCGCATTCTGTGGCCATTTTCGTTCACACGTGTCAGCGATGCGAAAAGCGGAACACTATACTCCAGATGCTGCCTCGGCTGCGCGGGATTCGCGTGATGAGGCTTTGTTCGCACGGTTTGTAGCCGGCGACGAGCGAGCATTCAAGGAGTTATACTCTCATTACGAGCGTCCGCTGATCCTTTACTGCCGTCACATGCTCTCCACGGAACAGGAGAGCCAGGATGTATTCCAGGAAGTTTGGCTTCGTGTGATACGCATCCGGACACGCGGCGAACGAGTGGAGAGATTCCGCGCGATGCTCTTTACAATCGCTCGCAATGCGGCGATCAATCATCTTCGAAATCGTCAACACGCTCAGTACCCTGTCTCACTAAGCCAGGTGAACATCGAGAGCAACCCCGCTCTCGCGACGAGCGAAAACTTCGACGAGATGGAAGATCTGGTTAATCGGGCGTTGAAGCGGCTTCCCGACTCTCAGCGTGAAGCGTTTGTGCTCCATTCGATGCTGGGATATACGTTCCAGGAGATTGCCGATATGCAGGGCGTGACGATGACCGGGGCGAAAACCCGCGCATTCCGAGCTCGCTGCTACCTGCGCACCCTATTGTCGAACTGGCTCGGGTTGGCCGAGGATGCCGATGACAATGTCACCGCGTCCAAGCCATCCGAACAATCACCCCAATTTGAGTCAGAAGATCATGAAAACGGCTGACCTCATATCGTCCTTTCTGAACAATGAGATGACTCTGGAACAGGAGCGCCAGTTCCTGCTCTCGGTGGCCGCAAGCGATTCGCTTCGGTTATCGTTGAAATCTCAGTTCATGCTCGATCGGATTGTCTCCGATCAGGTGCTTCACGCACATGTGCCGGAGCCGCTCCGCGCATCAATCTTTGCGCAGGCGGCTGCTGTGTCGGTGCCTGCGCATTCCATCTCCAGCAGTATTCCGTCGGAACCCGCGGCCGAATCGCGCATTGCGCGGTTGTTTGGTCGTGCCGCGATGATGGCGGTTCTTGTTGTTGGTGGGTACGCCGCGGGATATTTCTCGCAAGCCTCGCCCGAAGCCAGCGGTATGCCGGCGGCAAATGCACCGGCAGTGACCACCCCCGCGCAATCGTTGCCGGCGGTGGCCCCACAGGTCGATCCGGCAACGTCGGCAGCGCCTGATGCCGAGCCTGTGCAAGCCAAGGCGGCACAGGCGGTCGAACCGGGTCATCGCGTCGCCAATCGCACCGCGACGGTGTCGCGGCCGGAGCATCGTGTGGATGCCGCGCCTGCGGCCGGTGTGCAGGCCAATACCGAGCCTGCAACCAATGCAACGGGCACCACGGTTAACGCCGACGGCAGTAATGGCGCCGAGCACAGCCCGCAGGGGAGTGCCCGGTTCCAGCAAACAATTACGAAGCCTTCCAAGTCGCCTGATCAGGGCTCCGTTACACAACAGCCAAGGAGCCCCCAGACTCCATGAGCGATGGCCCCACGTTTTGGGGGTGGCGTTGGGAATCCGTGCTGAGTCGTCTCATTCTGCTTTGCGCGCTTGTAGTCTCACCCCTGGCTCAGTCGCTGGCGCAGCCTTTGTCTCCGGCACCCGACATCGATCGGGTGCCGGATAGTTCGTTGATAGGCCCTGCTGTTCGCCTCGGTATCGTGCCTATGCTGGGAATGGTGCAACAGCTTGCCTCGTTCGACCGCTGTACCGTTGGCGCATCGTGTGGCGCATACCAAGCCACTTCCCGCGGCGAGCTAGGCATCGCCGTTCGTCTGGAAATGCCGTTTCGTATCCACCCCAACATTCTTGCAACTGCCTCGCTTGCCTACGCGCGTAATGCGCTGGAATTGCTTACCCCGATCGATTCAGCGCTGGAAGGGCGGCGCCCGGATAACACGGCAACCTGGATTACCAAGCAAACCAGCCTGCGGGCTTCGATGCCGTCGTTTTCAGTAGGGGTTGGCCTGGCTTTTGAACCCGTCCGTGGGTTGCGGTTTGGGCTTAAGCAGAACGTGAGCATTGTCAACACGGCGCGCCCAACCGTGGAGCAAATGCTTCTAGGTCCGGAGGAGGCTGTGTTCGCGGCCACGGGAACCGATCGAGCGCCGTTGGAGAATGCGAACGAGCCGGTGTTCAGGGCAGTGGTGCCGCGTGGTGCGCTGTGGGCTGGTTGGCAATTGCCGATCGGTTCGCGCTTCTCGCTGCAGCCCTCCGCCGGCATGGAGTTTACCGAATCGTCGATTGCCTCGAATGTTTCATGGTATGAAGTCGGGTTCGGCGCAGGTCTTGGGCTGGTCATCGATCTTGGCCCAAAGCCTGTGGACGCGGTGCCAGTGCCGGTTATAGCCGAGATTGGGCGCCAGGCTTCGGACACCGTCCGTCCGATCCAGCCGGCCAGGGATACCGTGGTGCCGGTTGTACCACCGAAGTACATCCTGCGTGCCAGCGTTGTTGTCAAGGGTATCGACGCGAAAGGGAACGAATACGATGATCCGGTGATCGAAATTGAGGAATCGCCCTGGAGCGAATCGGTGCCGGTGTTGCCGTTCATCTTTTTCGACAGCGCCGACGCGACAATTCCATCGCGGTACGTCCAACTCGACGAGTTCTCGCCCCCGGAGCGCTTTCATGTGGATTCGCTGGCGGCAATCTCGCCTTTGAACATTCATTGGCAGATGTTGAACGTTGTTGGCGAGCAGTTGCGGGCCAACCCACGGCAACGACTGACGATTGCCGGCACAACCGCGGGCGATGAGCAGGGGGGCGATGCAACCCTTGGTGCCAGGCGGGCGCAGGCGGTGCAGCGTTACCTGATCGACCGGTGGCGGATCGATCCAAAACGTATAACCGTGACTGTGCTTGCACATCCTTCGTCTCCATCAAATGAATTGACCCGCGAAGGCCGCGCCGAAAACCGACGTGTGGAGCTGCGATTTGATGTTGGTGAACTGAGCCGCCCAATCCTGATTCGCCGGTTGGCCACCGTTGCGTCGCCGCCAGCGGTACAGTTCTATCAGAACATCGAGGCGGACACGGACATCGTTTCATCGTATGTGGTGGTTGAGCAGGGAGGCAAGGAACTGCTGCGCTTCGTTGGCAGCAACGACACCGGGCCGAAACCGCAGCAGAAGTTCTGGTCACTTGGCGACATGCGCGTCAACCGCGACCTGACGCCCATTCGTTATCGCTCGGTTATTCGCGATGCGGTTGGGCAGGAGGTGGTGACCGAGGGTTCGTTTCGTGTGCTGGAACGCGCAACCCGTCGCCCAGAAGAACGCAAGGCGGAGCTGATCGAGTTCAACATTGTTGGCTTCGAGTTCAATTCCGCGGAACTGCGTCCGCAGCATTTTGTGCAACTGGAGGAGGTCGCCAAGGTTCTGACCTCGGGTGCGGATGTGTCGATTACCGGCTTTACCGATCGTACGGGTGATCCGGGTGGCAATGTGCAGTTGTCGCAGGCGCGCGCGCGCGCGGTGCTCGGGGCCTTGCGAACGATGCGCGAACGCGCTGGTGAATCGATGCCGACCAAGCTCTCGGTGGTGGGATTGGGAAGCGATCAGCAGGCATATGATAACGATTTGCCGGAGGGGCGCCTGCTATCGCGCATGGTTCGTGTAACCGTGGCCCGTCAGTCGCGACGATAGACACGTGTGCGAACACGGAATAGCGGTTTTTGAGCAAAAAATGACGATTCGTTGCCGCCGCGGCATTCGAATTCGTGGCGGATCAACCTTGTTTCGCGCAGATGATTTAGCGATCTTAACGGAGATTGCGTTGGTGTATGGTTCCCCCCCGTATCCCTGCGTGTCGTTCCGGCGTATCGAATCGACAAACAATGCTGTACACACGCTTGCAAAGTGCGTTACGCCAATACCGATACTGCTGAAAACCGTGATATCTCTGGTCTGATACGACGCCTCTCGCGCCGTGTTCTCCTGAGTGTTGTGGCCTTGCTATTGCTGGTCGCCGCGAACGCCGGTGCGCAGAATGGCCGGTGGGATTGGTCGGCGGTAACGTATCGTGGCCCATCGAAGCATGGAACGCGTCTGTTCGTGGATCGTTGGGGCCATACGCATGTTGTGTGGGTAGCGCAGTCGATTTGGTCCTCCTTGAGCGACTGGAATTCGCAGGACCCGAATAATTCTCGTGCCGGCTATCAGCTGTTCTACAGTTCGGATGCATCGGGGGTTTTCAGTGCTCCCATCCAGGCAACAGAAGCGGTCACTTCCGGCAGCCTGTTTCTTCGGACCAATCAGCCGGCGCCGGTAGTGTTTCAGATTGACCAGCAAGGTGCCGTGCATCTTGCATACCTGGCGAACTCCGATGGCCATCCCAGCCTGTTTTATACCTCGAATGCGTTGGGGGCTGGTACGATGGGGCAGAACGTGCGCCGCCAGTTCATCACCGATAAGCCACCGATTACCGATCTCGCGCTCAGCACGGATACCCTTGGGTTCGACATGGCCGTCGACACGCTCGGCTCGGCGCACTTCACGTGGGTGGAGTGGGTTGGCTCGGTGGCCAAGGTGTATTACACTTCCCCGCGTGAATTCTGGCAGCCGCTGCAGGTTGCGGAGTTCGAGTGTTCGGGGATGACGGGAGCATGCCGTGTAGGCAAGCCGGATATCGAAGTTGACCGGCGAGGCCGGGCAGTGATCGTGGTTCGGAACGTGGTCAAGGGAGCGGGTGGGATTCGGCTGATTCGCCAAAACAAGCCGGGCGTGTTCGATACTCCGCGGTGGCTTCAGGCCTTCCCCTATGGTGATGTACTTGATGGGGCCGCGGCGTCCGATCTTCGTGTGCGGATGGCGATCGATTCCTCCAACCGCATTCATCTCGTGCTTCCATACGTTGACCGCTCGACCCCGGGCCGTAATCGGTTGCTGTATGTGATGGCCGATACCACTTCGCGCGATTCGGCGCTGGCCAATGATCCGGCAAACGTTATCGGCGATGCACGTCCGCTGACCGATGCTCCTCTGGATGCCGCACCACTCGATTTTGATATCTCCTACAACGCTGGCGACAGAATCGTGGTTGGCTGGACAACGCGAACCACCGGCGCGCCGGTTCGTATTGGATTCGCCGAATTGGCACCGGCGGGCCAGCTCCCGGTGCCAGCATGGCAAACAACGGCCTTCAGCATGGATGCGCTTGGGCGCTTCGGCTCCAATGCGCCGTTATGGAAAGATGAGATTCGTGTCGGCATGTCGGGCGATCGTATTGTGCTGGGCGGTCTCCACGAGCCGCGCAACGCTGCTCCTTCGGAAAAGGGTGTTTCGCATGTGGCAATCGTGCGCCGCACCTCGATCGCGCCCCGCATCCGCTACATTCATCCCGATGCCGCTGCGCCGGGGATGAACGTTGGCGTTGAGGTATTCGCTCATACCGATGAGCGTGGAAGTTTCGGTCGCGATACGCTGGGTGGCGCTGCGGTGGAGCTTGCCAATCCCGGGGATGCGGCCCGTGTTATTGTTGGCCCAACGGTTGTCAGCTGGGACGGGCGTCTCGCTTCGGCGATGATCTTCGTGAAGCCTGGGGCTGCTGCTGGTCCGGTTCCGCTTCGCGTCCGGGTTGGATCGTCAATCAGCAATGTTGATACGTTCTACGTTGTTAACCCAAGCCATGTTGGCAACCTCTCCGGCGGCGGTTTCATTGCTGCCCCGCGCTCGCGCCGTGGGGTAATGGTTGTTGATTCGCTTATCCTGTCGGCAGGGGTCTTCAAAATCGATACCGCCGATACCGATCCGTTGACGCCCGGCAATCAGGGATTTCTGCCGGTGACGATTCTCGCCAGCGGGCCGGTTCGGATCGAGACGAACGCAACGCTCAGCGTTTCCGCCTTTGTGGATCCCATCCGCAAAGTCACCTATGCCGGCCCTGGCGGTGGCGGTGGTGGCACGGGCGGTCTGTTGACCGGCGGCTCCGGCTATACTGGCGGTGGCGGTGTTGTGTTCCAAAATGGCAGATGGCTGATGGGCAACAGCACCGGCGCTGGCAGCGAACACTCCGGTTTCTGGAATGGCGGCGGCGGGCTTAACGGAGTGCCGGGTGGAATCTCATTTTTTGAGGCACCGTCAGGTGGCGGAACTGGGCACCCGTTTGGCGCTTCGGGTCTTTTCGGCCAGATACTTCCAACCATGCCGGTTGAGCGTGACACCGGCGGCTATGCCGGCGGAACTGCCGGGGGCAATGTTTATCTGGTTTCCATCAACAGTAATGTTGCAGCCGGCGGTGGTGGTGGCGGTAATGCCTCCAATGGCGTCAAGGGCAGCGACAACAGCGGCTTGAACCACGACAATGCCGGTCGTGCGGTCGGTAGCCGGCAACTGGTGCCGTTCGCCGGCGGATCCGGTGGCGGCGGCGGCGCATCCTCGGCGTTGCAATCAAACGGTGGTTCCGGCGGTGGTGCCATTTCGATCGTATCGTTCGGTGGTATCAGCGTGTTCGGCGCCATCACCGCCGATGGGTGTGATGGTATCGGCGGTTCCAATCGCGACGCGGGTGGTGGCGGTGGCTCGGGTGGATCGATCATGCTTGCCGCGGTCGATTCGGTGTTTATCGGCCCGCTGGCGCAACTCTCGGTCAATGGTGGCAACGGTGGGCGCTCGGAGCTTCCTGGTGCGCATGGTGGCGCCGGCGGTATTGGGCGGATCCGTGTGGACGGGCGTGTTGCCGGTGGCGGGGCGATTGACCTTAGGAACTACAACACATTCAACGGACCGGGCGGCCCAAGCGGTTCCTCGATGCAGGCCCGGCAGTACTCGGTGATTACCGGCTATGCCACGCCCGACAGTATGATCGCGGTATGGAAATACGCCGAAGGCAGCACTTGGACCTCTTCGGCATGGCGCAAGGCGGATGCCCAAGGGGTCTGGCGCGACACCCTTACCGCGGCCGATGCAGCGCGCGGGCGCCTGTACGTTGTTGCGATGCAGCGTGTTAACGGCGCCTCGAATGCAAACTTCGCGTACCAGCCTTCCTGGGTGATGTCGCCCAGCAGCGCGGTGATGATCGGCCTTCCAAAGTTGACCGTTGCCAATGACACGGTGGACTTCGGCTGCATCCACTATACGCTGTGCAAGGATACGGATGTTGTGATCGCCAACCCCGGCGACCTTGGCGATCTTGTGCTTTCCAACATTCGCATCGAGGGGCCTGATTCGGCTCGATTCGTGTTGAGCAATGCACGTGTCAACCGAGTTGTGCGGGCCGGCACGTCCGATCCCATCACCATATCCTTCTGCCCTGGCGGTAAGGGAGTCTATCAGGCCGAGCTGGTGATGGAGACAAATTTGTCGTGGCAGCCGCAGCGTCGCATTCGTTTGGAAGGATGTGGCACCAGTGGTTTGTGGTCGCCAACGGTGGCTGCGTTGGATCTTGGGCGGGTATGCCCGGGCCAGTGCTCCGAGCAACGATTGACGGTGACCAACAGCGGCAATGCTCCGCTTGTTGTTGGCGCGCTGGGCTTCGATCCGGGTGTGGTGAGCGCTTCGATAATATCTGGCGCCACGCCTGCTATTGCTCCCGGAACCTCGCGCGCCATCGTTCTGCGCCTGTGCCCGAAGCGCTTTGTGCCGGATTCGATGGTGATTTCGCTGGCTGGCAACTCGGTTGATGGTCCGCTTACGGTTATCGCACGCGCCGCCAATGCACGTCCGCAGCTCGACATCCCGTTCGATGTGGACTTCGGTAAGGTGTTCCTGGGCGGTGCCGAGCGCTGCAGCACGGCGACCATTGTTATCCGCAACCTGAGCACGGTTGTTCCGATGCGGATCAGCAACCTTGAAACCTCGTCGCCGCAGTTCACGATTCTGTCGCCGGCTCCTGGCTCCTACGATGTTGCTCCGGGAGGCTTCCTGCCGGTTAACGTCACCTTCTGTCCTGGCATTGCCGGGGTATACGGTGATGTGCTGCGCATGCAGATAGTGTCCGATGACTGCCGCACCGATACGGTTGTGCAACTGCGCGGCATTGGCGCCGAGCGCCAGGCCCGTTACGTTATCGAGGAACCCGGCCCATCGATCGGCACGTTGCAGTTCGCGCCCACGCTGGTTGGCGAAACCTCGCCACGGCGCGAGATCGTTATTCGCAATGTTGGCGACGCCGAGGGCGATCCCATCAGTGCCACCGTAAGTGATGGTGCCTCGGAGTTCTCCGTGGAGACGAACACGATCCGTGGTATTCCTGCCGGTGACGTCGCCCGCCTTGGCGTTGTGATGCATCCAACAGCCGCAGGCATCCGCAGTGGGCGCGTGGAGCTTTCCTCGGTGCAGCCCATCTGGGGCGATGCAGTATTGCTGAATGGCCTGGCCACGCAGCCCGGGCTGCAGATCGATGCAAGCGTGATCGACCTGGGTGAGATATGTGTGGGCGAACAATCGTCGCCCGCAACGCTGGAGATCTCCAACAACGGGACTTCACCGGCAACAATTACCGGCATGGCTCATGGTGGACGCTTCCTGGTTTCAGGATTGCCGGTGGCATTCCCGTATGCGCTTGTCCCGGGTCAGAAGCTGCACATTGAGTTCCGAGCCCTTGCCGTTGACGAAGGGCCGATAGCCGATGAATTGGTTATTGAACAGGGCGGCGGCATGCCGTTCCGAGTTACGTTGACCGCGCAGGGTATTCGTGGGCATCTGCTTACCAGCCAGTCGGCATTTGATATGGGCTGCATCCCAACGGGTGATGTAAGCCGGAGCATGTTTGTGCTGACCAATACGGGCAAGTGCCCGCTAACGGTTTCCGGGTTCACGGGGCTTGACAATGGATTCTTCGAGATAAGCCCGTCGGGCGCTCCGATCGTACTGCAACCGGGCCAGCAGCAGTCCTATACCGTACAATATCAGGCCGGAACAGCCGATGCGTTTACCACGGTGTCGGTGGTAAGCAATGCGCCCGAGGCAATCACGTTGTCGCTTACGGGCAGGGTGTGTAATTCGGCCGAACGGCGATTTGCGATAGCGTTGCCGTCCGATGCGACCGCGGCGGTTGGCGATACGTTCAGCCTGCCCGTCGTCGCAACGCTTACGCCTGCGGCTTCGTTCGACCTGTCATACGCGATAACGCTTTCCTATGCCTACGATCTGTTGGTACCACGGATTGGTGCGCGTTACGATGCAGTGCCGATTGCAAGCCTGGCAAGCGGAACGATAAGCGATGCGGTTGCCATGGAGGAGATTACGCCCGGCCGACTTCTGCTTACCGGTACCATTCGGGCCGGTGCCACATCGGGTGTGCTGGCCCGCATCCCAATGAAAGTTCTGTTGGGATCAACGTATGCGACGCCTATCGCAGTAGCCGGCCTGCAGACCCAGCCGGCAATGCTGTACGGGGGCCAGAATGGCTTCTTCCGGGCAACTGGATGCGACACGGCCGGCGTGGTTGTAACCGGCAATTATCTGCTTCGGCAGAATGTCCCCAACCCATTCCATCCAAGCACGGTGATTAGTTATACGATTGCCCGGCAGGAGCGAGTGGTGCTGAATCTGTACGATGCCAGTGGCGCACTCATCAGGACATTGTTCGACGCGGTGCAGCCTGCTGGCAGCCACGAATTCCATTTTGATGCGTCGGGTATTCCAAGCGGTGTCTACACGTATGAGATTGTCAGTGGTCGGTATCGTGCCGCGCGCAGAATGGTGTTGACGGACTGATCTGGTGGCTGTAATGCCCGAGCGTACCGATCACGCACATCGCGTGTCAAGTTTCAATGGGGTGGCAGTAGATGCCGCCCCTTTTTAGTTCGTGCCCAGCAGTTCCATCACGGCATCGGTGATCTCCTGCGGTGACAACGTTGATGTATCCGATGATGGGGCCGTGATCGAGCGGTGCGCAACCCCAAGCGGGCCCCAGCCGGCCTGGTTTACCGCCGGTGTGTACAATGCCACGGTTGGGGTGCTGGTCGCCGACGCAATATGTACGATCGATGTATCGGGTGTGACGATTACGCGGGCCATTGCGATTGCCGCCACCGCAACACCAAGACTGGGTGTTGCCAGTGCCGTGGCGCCGCTGCTTGTGGCAATTGCCGCTACACGCTCGCCAGCTTCCGGCGCGCCCATAACCACAACGGTATAACCCAGTTGTCCGATACGCCGGGCCAGCTCGGCATTCAGCTCGTCGGGCAGTTCGCGGTCGGCCGTGCCCGACGAGATGTTCAGCATCACAAACGTATGCTCGGCAATCCCGAGCGCTGACAGGGCCGTATGCGCTGCGATGCGGTCGGCATTCGATATCGGGATACTGTACCCTGGCCGTTCAATCGGGTGGTCGAAGGCAAATCCGTTTGCGAACACCAGGTAGGTGCGGTCGGCGAAATGGGGCGCGGCGGTGTCCACCGCATGGTCGAACAAGCGCTCGTGCCCCACTACGTGTTGCCCGATGGTTCTTCCCTTGGGCGTAAGGATTGCGCTCAGCAGGGCGGGCAGGGTTGTTTGTCCCAACACGAGCTGCAGCGTTGCATCAAACGATCGGCGACGGCATGCCCGAACAATGCCCAGCCTGTTCAGGAATGAGCCACCCCACACCCACACATGCGAGATACGAGGATCGTGCCTGAAGAACGCGGCGTTTGCCGGCGATGCCAATACGTCGATCTCGACCCCTGGAGCAACCGTGTGCAGGGCCTCGATAATCGGAGTGCTTATTACGGCATCGCCAAGGCGATCGTGCCGGATAAGCAGCACGCGGCGCAGCGATGCGGCGGCTAGGAGCGGTTGGCCCGTTGCGCGCCCTGCCAGCGCGGCCAGCAGCCGAAGGATAACCGCGCGGGCACCGTGGGGAGTATGTCTGGTTTGCGTCACCGGGCGCAAAGATCACCATCGGTGCACGACTTCGCAACCGTTGCCGCCCGTTGAGGCCAACATCGTGGTGTTGCCATACCATGCCATTGTTGCCTGCATTGGTCTGTGCCCGGCTCGATATCCGTTTCGTGTTCATCAATGTTGCTCATTGATGTTGGCTGCAAGGTACCTTTTGCACCTCGTGCTCGATTGGGTATCTTAGGCCCCCTTACCATTCCGGCCGCGATGATATCGTCGGTCGGGGTCCGCTCCGAGTTCGGAGCGCAACTCCACGCAAATTCTAGAAGCAGACGATGCCGTCGGCAATTGTACTTACGTTTATCGGGCATTCGGCGTGGCTTATCGAGCACGGCGAGCATCGCATTCTGATCGATCCGTTCATTACCGGCAATCCCGTTGCCACGGTGAGCGCGAACGACATGCAGCCAACACATATCGTGCTGTCGCATGCCCACGGGGATCATCTTGGCGATACGATTCCGATTGCGATTCGCACCGGCGCTCAGGTGATTGCGACGTTCGAGCTGGCCAATTACCTTGCCGCGCAGGGCGTGCAGCAAACCGTTGGTATGGGCATCGGCGGCGCGCGGGATTTCTCGTTCGGTCGGTTGAGGTTCACGCCGGCGATTCACAGCTCAACAACGCCCGACGGAACACCCTGTGGCAATCCTGCGGGGCTGGTGTTTACCATCGATGGGCGCACCGTGTACCATGCCGGCGACACGGCGCTGTTCTCGGATATGAAGCTCATTGGTCAGCGCGATGCGATCGACGTAGCGCTGTTGCCGATTGGTGATTTCTTTACGATGGGGATCGACGATGCTGTTATCGCGGCGGAGTTCCTTGCGCCGAAGCTTGTGATCCCCATGCATTACAACACCTTCCCTCCGATTGCTGTTGACTCCGCGCGTTTCATAGCCGCGTTGGAATCACGTGGCATTCCAGGCCAACTGCTTGCACCGGGTGCTTCCCACACGATGTAAGCGGACGGCATCGCGTTATGGTGCGCGGTGCCTGCGATGAAACACGATGCCGTTGTGCGCCTGCTTATGACACCCGTTACCAACAATCCCGATATCGTACTTCCGTGGGAGACGCTGGCGCGCGAAACCTTCGCCGATTGTCGCATCTTCTCAATCGAGAAGGTCCGGCGGCGCAGCAGCGCCAGCGGTCGCGAGGGCGATTTCTTCACGATCGTCAGCAACGACTGGGTAAACGTTGTGGCGATTACGCCGGGGAACGAGTTGGTGCTGATCCGTCAGTATCGCCAGGGCTCCAACGAGATCACCCTTGAGATCCCTGGCGGGATCGTCGACGAGGGAGAGGATCCGATTGATGCCGCGCGACGCGAGCTGTTGGAGGAAACCGGGTACTCGTGCGCCAGCGCCATGCTGATTGGGCGCGTGCGACCGAACCCGGCGATCATGAACAATTGGGCATACACGGTACTGGCCACCGGGCTCTCCGAGCCGAGTGGTCAGGAGCTCGACGAACACGAGGAGATCGATGTATGCACGCTTCCGGTGGAACACGTTGAATCCATGCTGCGCGAGGGAGTGATAACGCACTCCCTCGTTGTGAACGCACTTCTCTGGTATAAACTGAACGGAATCTCGAGTGGCCAGGCCTTGGGAGCCACGACAGGAACGATTGATGGGTAAAGTAATAGCGATAGCGAATCAGAAGGGAGGCGTTGGCAAGACCACAACGGCCGTGAACCTTGCGGCCTCGCTGGCTGCGGCCGAGCAGCCCACGTTGTTGATCGATATCGACGCCCAGGCAAACGCTTCCAGTGGGCTGGGAATCGATTCGCAGAAGCTGAACAAGACGATCTACGAAGTGATTGTCGATGGGATTTCCCCTGCGGATGCTGCGCTTAAAACGGAGCTGCCGTGTCTGGATGTTATCCCGGCCCATATCAATCTTGTTGGCGCCGAAATCGAGATGATCGACGTTCCGAATCGCGAGCGTGTGCTGGCGCGCGCGTTGGAACCGATGCGCCGCGTGTACACGTACATCATCATCGATTGCCCGCCTTCGCTCAGCCTTCTTACGCTGAATGCGCTGACCGCGGCGGACTCGATCCTTATCCCCGTGCAGTGTGAATATTATGCGCTGGAGGGGTTGGGGCAGCTCCTCAATACGGTCTCGATCGTCAAGAAGCATCTTAACCCGGCACTGGATATCGAAGGCGTCCTGTTGACCATGTTCGACAGCCGGCTTCGTCTGTCCAATCAGGTTGCCGGCGAGGTGCGCCGCTATTTCGGCGACAAGGTGTTCCAGACCATGATCACGCGGAACGTGCGCCTGAGCGAGGCCCCAAGCCACGGCAAGCCGGTACTGCTGTACGATGCGCTGTCGATCGGCACCAAGAACTACATTGATCTCGCCACGGAGATTCTTCGGCGTGATGGCTTGCTCCCGAATGCGGAAGCAAGCGAGCCCGGATCGCCTGCTGTTTCCACCGCGCGGGCTTCGCGTCCGCAGGCCGGGCGCGTGCGCCCGTCGGCCGAGATGCCGGCGGGATCGGATGATGTTTCCGATGAGCCTGCCGCAACGGACGATGTGGCCGATACTCCCGACGCGATCCGCGACGACCAATCGTCGACCGACCATTCATCGTTACGTTGATACTGGCACGATGAGCAAGAGCAAGACAGCATTAGGACGAGGCCTGCAGGCGCTGTTGTCCACGAGCGTGCCGGAGATCACACCCGAGGTTCGTGATGAGTTGCCACGCGACGACGGTCAGTCGGTTGGCACGATCTGCTTTGTGGATATCCAGAAGGTGCGGCGCAATCCCTTCCAGCCGCGCATCGATTTCAACGTTGACGCGCTGCGGGAGCTGACGCAATCGATTCAGGAGAACGGCGTGATCCAGCCGATCACCGTTCGCCGGGTTGATGGCGGCTTTGAACTGGTATCCGGCGAGCGCCGTGTTCGTGCCTCGATTGATGCCGGGCTGACGCAGATCCCGGCATACATTCTCAACGTGGAATCCGATCGCGCCATGATGGAGTTGGCGCTGATCGAGAACGTTCAACGCGAGAATCTTAACCCGATCGAAGTTGCACTGGGGTACCAGCGGCTACTGAAGGAGTGCGATCTTACACAGGAAGATGTGGCCCAGAAGGTGGGCAAGGACCGCTCCACGGTTACCAACTTCATCCGATTGCTGAAACTGCCGGAGCCGATTCAGAGCTCGTTGCGCAACAACGAGATATCGATGGGACACGCTCGTGCGTTGTTGACGATTCCGGAAGACGGCGAGCGGCTGGCGGTATGGCGTAAGGTTCGCGACGAAGGGCTTTCGGTGCGCCGAACCGAACAGGTGGCCAAGGTTGCCGCCGAATCCGGTACGCGTGGCCCTAAAGCCAAAGCAGCCGCGCGCGCCTCGGCTGCCGATGATGCTCCGAACGAGCCCGGCCTGTCGCTTACGTACTCCGAGTTCTCAACGCGATTGCAGCAGGTTCTGGGGACGCAGGTGCGCATTCGTGCGGCTGCCACTGGTGAGGGCACAATTGCGATCGACTTCTATTCCAACGAGGATTTTGAACGCCTGATGGAACTGCTCGAGATCATCGAGCGTCACGCGTAGTGTTGCCGAACTGCAAATGGAAATGACCGACTACCTCGCGATTCTCGGCATGATTGCCGGTGGAGCCTATCTGGTGATGGCGGTGCTCGCCTTCAACCGGTCGCGGCAGCGTCATGCCGAAGCCGCCCAATCGGGTTCCGCGCAGGTTATTCTCAGCATCGAGGATGCAGGGCTGCAGGAGGGGGAGTCAACTTCCGATCGCATGCACAAGCTGGCAGGATTCTGTGCCTCGATCGGACGTCGTGTGTTCGCCGAGGATTTCGACTTTACGGTTGAAAGCCTTGCACGGGTGGATCGTGTTATCGTTGCCGGCTGGGGGAACGTCGAGCCCGACGAAATTAACCCCATGGTGATACAGTCCTTTGGCGCATACGTGGGTGAGGTTCTTTCGCGGCGTACGCGCGGGCGGTGGGTGAGCGGCATGACCGACTCCGACCCCGCAACCATCTTGTTCCTGGCGCCCAACGACGAAACCGTAAGTGTCTCTCCGTTCCTGCTGGTACGCGAGAAATTTGAACGGATGTATCAGTTCGATCTCTCCATTGCGTTTACCGCGCTCGAGCAGAAGCTGAAGGAGTTGAAGGTGGCATGATTCACCATCAGACGCGGATACGGGTTCGGTATCCCGACACCGACAAGATGGGAGTTGTGTACCACGGGGTGTACGTGGAGTACCTTGAAACGGGCCGTACCGAAATGATGCGCGAGCTGGGCCTTGCCAACTCGGCGTTGGAATCCAGCGGTGTGATGCTGCCTGTGCTGGATGTCGTGCTTTCGATTCGTCGGCCGGCGCGCTACGACGAGATCCTTACCGTGCATACGTTTGTGCGCCGCCAGATTGGTGCTCGCATGGTGCTGGAGTACGAGATTCGCCGCGACGACGAGCTGCTGGTTACCGGCAGTACCTCGCATGCGTTTACCACTGTCGACACGATGAAGCCTGTCCGCCCGCCACGCGAGTTTCTCGCGATGATCGCAGCTGGCGATGATGGGACAGGTCTGGCAGGCTGAGTAATTGATATCCCACCAATTCCGATACCCTCTTGCAGTCAGCGTTTGGATGTGCGGAGCTGCGCTGTACCGTTACTGCTGTTGCGTTCGTATACGGCAAGCCGCAGGCTGGTGTTGTGGGGCAGAAAGCGCACGGGCAATTCCGTGCGCCGGTATGAGTGCGTCAACATCGTGTCGACCCCGGGCAATGCAGTAAGGGCGTTCTCCGAAGTCAGCGTTGAGCCTGTGATTCCCGAAAGGCTGTCGCCGAGGTCGGCGACAATGAACGCCGGCCGTGTTGATAGAAGGTGAGTCTGTACCAGCCGGCGCCATTCGACAGGTGCAAACGGTGCAATTATGAATGCCGAGTGGTAGATCGGAATCACGGGCACGTTCCGGTTATACAGGTACAGCATACCCGCCTGGCTGGAAAGCACGAACAGGTCGGAATCGTTCCTTGCTTTCCATAGTCGGTTGAATCCGCCGAACATTCCGGTTGGGTATACCACTCGCTTATTGTCCTCAACGTCGATGTGGTCCGGGTCCTGAAGGATGTCCAGACGTTCGTAAACCATCATCAGCGTATGCCAGGTGTAGCCAGGCAACGGACCAAACAACAGGGCGCATGCCAGCAGCAGTGGCGCCAGCAGGCGCGTGTAACCGTGCCACACATGGTGCCGTGCCAGCCATGCGAGGGTGTGGGTAATGCCAGCCGCCGCCAGTATCGCGCCAAACGGCATGATGCGGATGAAGTGATACGACGGATACTTGCCTTCGATTACAACCGTGGCAATCATGGCCAGGAATGCCATGGTACAGAAACGCATCAGCTCGTTCAGTGGAGAGGTTTGTGTACGTACGTCCGTTGGGGGCTCGATAGGCCCTGTATGTGGTGCTGATGGCCACCAGCCAAGCGCTGCGATAATTGCCGTGCATGTTGGCAGCAGAAGAACAAGGGTGTAGTCCTGTGCCAGATGCTGCGGCAGAAGAGTTGCCAGATTGCGCGCCCATGTGGTGGGCGAGGCAAGTTCGATTGCACCGTAGGCCCGTGTGAACTCCATCACCTGCGCGAACTGATGCCATGCGTTCCCAAGCGTGATATAGGCTGCAAGCAACGCCACCGCAATCGAGAATCCACCAACCAGGCCAAGCAGGCTGGCAAGTCGGCGTGATCGGGTAACGTCATGACGAAGCGCGATAACAAGTGCCGCAACCGGCAGGAGCCCGGCAAGCGTGAACTTCATCAACATCAGCGCGCCAATCGCCAGCCCGGCGATGATGGCGGCGCGCGGTGATCGCTGTTTCAGGATACACCAGGCGGTGATAGTGCCAAACAAACCGGTGAAGGCCTCCGACTGCGCCAGGTCGCCGAAACCCTGCGAGTAGTACAGGGCAGTGTAGAGGAATGCGGCCAACGCCGCTGTAAAATCACCGGCGCCCAGATGGCGAAGAAGCCGAACGATCAGCAGGCACGTCATGGCCTGAACTATCAAATCAAGAAGCCGGATATCGGCGCCATTCCACTGAAGGAGTCCGGCCAGTGCATACAGATGATAGATAAGCGGCGGTTTGATGTCGATGATGTCGCGGTACATGACCGCACCGTTCAGGATGCGCTGTCCGCTTACGTAGAACAGTGATTGATCGTGCCCCAGCGGCAGCATTAACGACGGCAGTGCCACAAGCAACAACGCCCCTCCGACCAACCACCATGCGCGTCTCGACAGCCGGTGTTCTTCCGGCCGTGTATCGAACAGGCGAAGAAGGCGCGGTTGTTTGTTGTGCGGCCGTTGGTTGTTCATGTAGGCAGAGTGTCGATGAAAGCCCGTGCGGCGTGTCCGATGCGATGCGCGAGGAATATACTTCGGCGATGATGCCAATGCGAGTGCCGCGTTTGCGCAGCCATGATATGCGAAGCGCCCTAACTGATCTCCAGCCAGGGCGCTCCGTATCAATACCAGAACATGAATGTGACAACGGCATGGGCCGCCTGGATCAGCGAGCCTCGATCGGCGAGTACTTCTGATCCACCTTGCCTGTATAGTCCGCTGCCGGACGGATCAGGCGGTTATCAAGCTGCTGCTCGATGATGTGCGCTGTCCAGCCGCTCATACGGCTCATGGCGAAGATCGGCGTGAACAGGTCGATCGGAATCCCCATCACATAGTATGCCGATGCGGAATAGAAGTCCACGTTCGGATACAGTCCCTTCTGCTCCAGCACGGTTTGCTCGATGGTGCGCGACATGTCGTACCACTGGCGCTGGCCTGCCTCGGTGCACAATTGCTCGGAGAACCGACGCAGATGTGTGGCGCGCGGGTCTTCGGTCTTGTACACACGATGGCCGAAGCCCATGATCTTACGCTTGCTGGCAAGTGCGTCGGTGATCCACTGCTGCACCTGTGCCGGGTCGCCGATCTCCAGGAGCATCTTCATCACCTGCTCGTTGGCACCACCGTGCAACGGACCCTTCAACGCGCCGATGGCGCCTACAACCGCCGAGTACATGTCCGACAATGTTGCGGCGATCACGCGGGCCGTGAACGTGGAAGCATTGAACTCGTGATCGGCATGCAGGATCAGCGCGGTGTCGAACATCTTCACATGCTCGGCGGATGCCTCAGTACCCAGCAACATCCAGAGGAAGTTTGCCGCGATCGAAAGCTCCGGCTTGGGCATGTGGATATCGGCACCGGTGCGGATGCGGTGCAACAGCGCCACAACAATCGGCGTCTTGGCAAGAAGCCGGATCGCCTTGCGATAGTTTGCCTCGCGGCTGTTGTCGTTACGATCAGGATCGAAGAACGACAACGAACTCGTGATTCCACGAAGGGCCTCCATGCCGCTCACGTCCGACGGAAGCGACATCATCTGCCCGACGATCTGGCGTGGGAGATGTGCTTCGGCACGAAGCTGCGCGACGAATTCGTCCAACTGCGACTGCGTCGGCAGGTCGCCGTTCAGCAGCAGATAGGCAACTTCCTCGAAGCTTCCCTGTACCAGTTCGTGGATATCGTAACCGCGGTAGATCAGCCTACCTTCCCGGCCGTCGATGAAGCAGATCGCCGACTCACCGGCGATGACATCTTCAAGGCCCTTCTTTTGTACCTCAGCCATAGCGACTTGTTGTTGGCGTTTTATGAGTGAACGAATGCAAAAATCATGCGAAGATAGGAAAACTCTGCGAGTTGCTGCGCCGTTGAAATGCCGGTTGTCGACCCGAAAAACAACGAGGGGCGTTCGATCCCTTCGATGTATGCGGTAACCACGGCCTGATGCCGAGCGGTGCCGTCCTGTGGCCAATTTGTGAACATCTGCATCAGGGCTGGCGGGCATGCCGAATTGCGCCCGGCGCCGTGTTCATCCCTGGCGTTTGCGTATACTTCGTGCAATGCGCTTCCGACAGTATACTCTCCTGATCGCACGCCGCTACCTTGCGCCCAGTCGCCGCAACCGGTTCGTGAACTTCATCACGGCGATCGCGGTGCTTGGGGTAATGTTCGGCGTTTCGGCACTGCTGATTTCGATGGCCATCCTCGACGGCTTCGATCAAACGCTGCGTGCCAACATGGTTTCCTTCCTTGGGCACATCGAGGTAACATCATTCGGGGGGCGCCCGCTTACCGGGTATCAACGGATGATCGAAACCCTGCCGCGCAAGGTAACGTCGGTGGCGGCGGTAAGCCCGTACGCCTCGCGTGAGGCGATTATCCGCTCGCGGGCTACACTGGAGGGGGTGCTGCTGAAGGGGGTGCTGCCGGCGAACGACGTTTCGGCGATACGTTCGAAGATCATTGCCGGCGCCTACAATCTTCCCGAGCCCTCGGATTCCGGTTTGCCGACCATCATCATCGGCGAACGCCTTGCCCAGAAGCTCCGGGTGGCGCTTGGCGACAGCGTTGTGGTGTTTGCGCCGAACGGTCCGCCCACGCCCGAGAATCCGCCGGCGATCGAGCAGTTCGTGATCGGCGGCATCTACCGGACCGGGATGGCCCAGTTCGACGACATCTACACCTATACGTCGCTTGGGGTTGCCCGGCGGTTGTTCGAGCTGCCCGGCGACCAGGTGACAGGGTATGATATCGTGGTGCGCGATGTGGCCAATGTGGAGGAAACCGCCCGCCAGCTCGACACGGCCATGGGATTCCCGCACTATCCGCGCACCGTGTACGACATCTATCAATCAATCTTTGCCTGGCTCGATCTCCAGCGCGCGCCGATTCCGATAGTGCTTGGCCTTATCACAATCGTGGCCGTGTTTAACGTGGCTTCCACGCTGTTGATGGTGGTGCTCGAGAAAACCGAGTCGATCGGCGTGCTGGCCACGCTGGGCTCGCGGCCCGGCGGTGTGATGGGGGTGTTCGTGGGCCAGGGGTTGCTGATCGGCATTACAGGCACTGCCCTTGGGGTGGTGCTTTCGCTGGGGTTCACGCTGGCACAGACGGAGTTCAAGTTTCTCCGACTGGATCCGTTGATCTACTTCATCGACGCCGTGCCCGTGGTGTTTGTCGGGTGGCATTACGCCCTGGTGGTTTCGGTGTCGCTTGTTCTGTGCATCGTTTCCACAGTGCTGCCTGCGTGGATCGCCTCCACGGTGAGCCCCGTAACGGCGCTTCGTTTTCGTTGACCCACCCGTATGCCATGCACAGCCGGCACCAGCCGTGTGCCGGGCTCATCGTCCATAAATCCTCTACGGCCCTTTGGCCGTGATCGCAGCGAACGTTGGCCGGAATTCCCGAAGAGATCGTTGAACGCGTAAAGAACGAGGCGAACATCGTTGATGTTGTCTCGGACTACGTGCGGTTGCGCCGTGCCGGCAAAAACTGGCTGGGCCTGTGCCCGTTCCACGACGATACGAAGCCGTCGTTCCACGTGGAGCCGGTGCGCGGGATCTTCAAGTGTTTTGCGTGTGGCAAGGGCGGCAACGTGTTCACGTTCCTGATGGAGCTGAACGGCTGGACCTTCCCGGAAACGGTGCGCAACCTTGCCGGCACCCTGGGCATCGAGATTCCGGAGGAGGAGCGCGATCGCCAGGGGTTCAGCGAAAACGAACGCCTGGCCTCGGCCGTGCGGGATGCCTCGGAGTTCTTTCAACGCACACTGAAATCCGATGCTGGGGCCGCCGCGGTAACCTACTTCCGCAAGCGCGGCCTGACCGACGAAACCATCGCCAAGTTCCACCTTGGGTATGCTCCCGATGCGTGGGACGAGTTGTTGAAGCATCTGAGCCGTTCAGGGTACTCCTCCGACGAACTTGAACGTTCCGGCCTGGTGATTCGTCGTGAAGGTCGTTCGGGCCATTACGACAGGTTCCGCGATCGCACCACGTATCCCATCTTCGCCGCCACCGGGCGTATCCTGGGCTTCGGCGCCCGGCGTATGAACGAGGACCCCGATCAGCCGAAGTACATCAATTCGCCCGACTCGCCCATCTATCACAAGAGCCGTGTGTTGTACGGCCTGTTCCAGGCCCGCGACGCCATTCGGCGAGCCGGCACCGCGCTGATGGTGGAAGGGTATCTGGATGTGATCTCGCTGCACCAGGCCGGTGTGGAAACGGCGATCGCCACGTGCGGAACCGCGATCGCGCCCGAGCATGCCGAGCTGGTTGCCCGTTACTGTTCGCGTGTTGTGCTCGTGTTCGACAGCGACCGCGCCGGGCAGAATGCCACCGAGCGCGGCATCGACGTGCTTCTGCGCAAGGGGCTGGATGTATCGGTGCTGCGTCTTCCCGATGGCGAGGACCCCGATACGTTCGTTCAACGCTTTGGCGCCAAGGAGTTCGAGGGGCGCGTGGAGCGCAGCGTTTCGTTTCTGGAGTTCCGGGCTCGCATGTTGAAGAACTCCGGCGACTTCGATGCGCCTGAGCGTGCTGCCGAGGCGGTCCGTTCGATTGTGTCCACGATCGCGCTGGTTCCGGACGCGCTGAAGCGCGAGCTGTACGTGCAGAAGATCGCCGGCGACTATCATCTGTCCGAAACGCTGCTTGCCAATGAACTGGCCCGCGCGTTGGGGGCCAAGACGAGCGGGCGACGTCGCGAGCTGTTACCACGCGATCGTCCGCAACAGCCGGAAGGCTCCGTACCGCTTCCGCCCGAGCCCTATGCTGCGCCGCCCGAGATTGACGGATCGGCCGTGCAGCTTGTGCGCCGGCGTCCGCTGGTACGTGCCGAGCTGCCCGCCGACGAGATGCAGTTGTTGGCCGTGCTGCTCGAGGGCGATCCGCAGATGCTGGAGCACGTGTTCGCTCGCATCGATCCGCAGGACTTTTCCCATCCCTTGATTCGTGAGCTGGTGGAGCTTGTGCTTGCGCATTACGTGAACCAGCGATCGTTCTCGATCGACGAGATCGTGATGGAGGATCTGCCGGCCGAGTTGCGCGATCTGGTAACCCTGCTGGCGATCGATCGGGAGTCGATATCCACGTACTGGGCCCGGATCGATGTTGATGTCCCTGAGCCAAACCCGTGGCGAATCGCGCGCGATTGTCTGGTGCGCCTGTTGCAGGAGCGTCTTACGCGCGAGTTCCGCGAATATCAGGAGCGAACCAGGAACGTGGACCCACGGGTAAAGCCCGAATGGGAGGACGAGGTGCTTGGGCGCATTCGGGAACTGACCCGTGAGATCGAGACGCTGAAGCGTACGGTGTCGGGTTGATGTGCCCTGCCCAGGTGTTTCACATGGCCCAGCCATGCGTCATTACGTGGTTGCACGTACGTGCCGAACAACGTTGACAGTATCGGAGCCGGCGCCGGTTGGCTTCGTGCAGGGGGGTGCTTCTGCATTGCATTGCAATGGGCGGCCGTGCGAAGGTTGGCGGAACCAGGAACTCCGGCTAATTTGATTCTCGAATGAACGCTCATCGCTGCTCATATATCGCCTTGATCGCGTGTGTTGGCGCGGGCATCTGCCTGTCGGCCTGCCAGACCACACGGAACTTCACGACGTATTATAATCTGTTCTACAACATGGAACGGATCATGGACGAGGTGGAGGAGGAACTCCTGTTCATTCGTGAACAGAAGAGTTCCGAACCGGTGTTCTACGTGCCGTTCGACGACCTGGAGCGGCGCGACAACCGATTCTACAACCACCTGGAACGGCGCTCGATGAACAACGATGAGATGCGCCTCAACAAGGTGAAGCTGGATTCGATTCTGATCAAGGGATCGAAGCTGATGGCCCGTAGCGCCAAGAGCGATTACCTTGACGACGCCGTGTTCTACATCGGGAAGACGTACTTCTATGAGCGCGAATGGTATCAGTCGCAGAAGAAGTGCGAGGAGCTGATCGCAGGGTTCCCCGGCAGCCGCTGGTATCCCGACGCGCATCTGGTGCTCTCGATGGACCTGATGCAGCAGGGGAAGCTGGCCGATGCGGCAACGATGATCTCGCGGACGATCGATATCGGATGGGCCGCCGAACGCCGCGATATCCTGATCGATGCGTTTCGCTTGAACGCCGACCTTCAGGTTGGTGAGGGCAATGTGGCCGAGGCGCTTCGCCCGTATCAACGCGCCATGACGCTGAGCACCGACAACGAGGACCGTGCAAGGTGGCAATACGAGATGGCGATGATCCATTTCCGCCGTGGTGATTTCCAGGCGGCGCTCGCCGGGTTGGACTCGGTTGGTGATGTCTATTCGCCCGATGTGCTGGTGGAGTTCCAGACCGGATTGCAGCGCGCCGCTACGCTGCGTGCGCTGGGCCAGTTCGACAAGGCCGCCGAGCAATTGGAGGACCTTCACGATAACAGTAACTACGAGGCCTGGCTTGGCCTGGTGGAGCTGGAGATGTCCAACCTTGCGGCTGCCCGCCCGGATGGCAATGCCCCCACCGATGCGGATTACGCCCGGATCGACTCGGTTTCGCCCGGCAAATCCTACTCGTCGTACGCACATTACGAACGCGCCGTTCGTGCATTCCGTGCCGGTGATTACCGTACGGCAGTGGACAACTTCAACAAGGCAAAGCAGTCCGCCGCGCCGTTTCAGCGTCGCGCCCAGCGCTACGCCGCGCAGTTGGAGCGGTACTTCGAGCAATCCACCAAGGCCTACGCCATGACCGTTGGGAGCGACCCGATGGTGGTGCCTGATTCTCTGAAGACACCCGCGGCCGAAGCCTTCTACAACACTGCTCGTGTATTTGCCTCGCTGGGAATTCCGGATTCGATGGTGCGGTACTACGATCTTTCGTATCGGTGGTCCGGTGCCGGCAGTCCGGAGGGGGCTCGTGTGCTGTACGCTCGTTCGGTTATGGCCCGCGATTCCGGCCGTACATCGGCGGCCGATTCCATTCTCGACATCATCGTCAACAAATATCCGTTGACGGAGTATGCGGCCGACGCGCGCCCGCGATTGGGATACACCGAGGCGTCGTTGATCGATCAGGCGAAGGATCTGTACCTGTCCGGCATGAGCAACCTGAAGGTTGGCGACAACCAGGCCGCGCTCGCCAAGTTTCAGCGTGTGGTCGCCGAACATCCCAAGTCGCCGTTTGCGCCACGCGCGTATTATGCCATCGGGCTTATCTACGAGCAGCAATACAACCAGTTGGACAGCGCGTACAGTTACTACGGCCGATTGGTTGATCGCTTCCCGAGAAGCGAGCAGGCGTTGGCGGTTGCGCCGTTGCTACAGGCGGTGAACGTGCAGCGCATGCGCCGTCCCAATAACGAAGTGCCGCCGATCGACAGTTCGGGTGTCAATATGGATTGGATGAAGGAGAATCCGCCGGTTGATCCGGATGACGAACCGGATGTGCTGATCCCGCTGAATGGCGATACGTCGAAGCTGAAGCCGCGTGTGAACCCGGTGGGAACGTCGCCCGGTGGCGGACAGATACAGCCAGGCGCGGGCCAGAGCAAGAACCCAGCTCCGCCAGCTGGGCAGCCAAGCGGCGCGCCGGCGGGCAGCAAGCCGGCCGATATCAAGCCGCAGGGCACCAAACCAGGCGGCGTAAAGCCATCGGGCACGAAGCCTACGGGTACGAAGCCATCGGGCACGAAGCCATCGGGCACGAAGCCATCGGGCACGAAGCCATCAGGCGCGAAGCCATCGGGCACGAAGCCATCGGGCACGAAGCCTACGGGCACGAAGCCTACGGGTACGAAGCCTACGGGTGCGAAGCCATCGGGTGCGAAGCCATCGGGCGCGAAGCCGAGCGGTGCACCGGCCGTGCCGCCCAAGGCAGGGACTCCGCCAAACGGAAGCGGCACAAAGAAGACGTCGCCGTAACCTGTCGTACACCGAATCCGATGCCGGCGCCCGGCACATCTGGCGCAGATACAACGCACCGCAGCCAATTGCTCCGGTGCGTTGTGCGCTTCAACCCGCCGGCAGCACATCGCGACAAGCTGCTGGCCGTACGGCAAAACAGCGTTCGCGGCAGAATGAAACACAAACCGTCCGATACGAACGCCGCGGAATCGCTAACTTGACGCCACCATGTTCCAGGAGACTGTTTCAATCCAGGGCCACGCCGAAGTGGCCGCCAATGTGCACACGCTCACGTTTGTTTCGCCGCGCATTGCTGGCGCAACACAACCCGGGCAGTTCCTCAACCTTAAGCCGAACGGGGCGCTCGATCCCCTGCTGCGGCGCGCATACAGCGTGCACCGGATCCAGGGCGACTGCGTTGAGGTGATCTTTAATGTGGTGGGCAAGGGGTCGGCTATCCTTGCGGCGAAACGGCCGGGCGATCAGCTTGATGTGATGGGGCCGTTGGGCATCCCGTTTCATTACGAAGGCGACTACGATCGTGCAATCCTGGTGAGCGGCGGCGTGGGCATCGCGCCGATGCCGATTCTGGGCGATGCCGTGGCGGCGCTGGGAAAGGACGTTGTGAATATTCACGGCGCGCGTAACGCCGCGTTGGTGGCCGATGACGGCCGTCTGCGCAATGCGATCTTCGCCACCGACGACGGCTCGCTTGGGTTTCACGGCAATGTGGTGGCCGCATTGGATGCCTATCTGGCGGCCAACCCTTCCGGCAGCGCTCGGGTGTTTGCCTGCGGCCCCAACAAGATGCTGGGCGCGTTGGGCGAATACTGCAACATGCGGGGGCTTGCGCTGGAGGTCTCGTTGGAGTGCCAGATGGCGTGTGGCATCGGAATATGTCAGGGCTGTCCCGTTGAAATGACAAACGGACCGAAGAAGTACACGCTGGTATGTACCCACGGTCCTAACTACGATATCAACGACATCGTTCTGGATTCACTTCCGGCCGTGCATTAATCGTTAGGTGCCGCGGCCGGGCCGGGTTGCTCCCGGTGACCGTGTTCCCGCTTCACTCGGCGTTGGTACATCCGGCGTCGCTTCTCCAAAACTGCAAACAGAACAGCTTCCCCGTGCCTTCCACCGAGATCACGATACGCAACGTCACGTTCGCCAACCCGGTGCTTACCGCGTCGGGCACGTTTGGTTATGGCCTGGAGTGTGAATCGTTTGTGGACGTCGCCGCGTTGGGCGGTGTGGTCACAAAAAGCATCAGCCGAAAGCCGCGCGATGGTAATCCGCCGCAGCGGATTGCGGAAACCACCGCCGGCATGCTGAACTCGATCGGCCTGGCCAATGTTGGCGTGGATGCCTTTCTGGAGTCCAAGCTCCCGATGCTGCGCCAGCGCGGGGCCACGGTAATCGTGAACATCGCGGCCAGTTCGGTGGAGGAGTACTGCTACGTGCTGGAGCGCTGCGAGGAGCACGAGGGCATCGCCGGCTATGAGATCAACGTAAGCTGCCCGAACGTGAAGGACGGCGGCCTGAGCTTCGGCACGGATTGCATGTCGGTTGCGTTGATTACCCGCGAGCTGCGTTCGCGTACCAGCAAAATGCTGGCGATGAAACTTACACCGAACGTGACGTCGATCGGGGAGTTTGCCCGCGCGTGCCAGGAAGAAGGCGCCGATGCAGTATCCTGTGTGAACACGTTTGTGGGCATGGCGGTGGACGCGCACACCCGCCGCCCCAAGATCGCCACGATCACCGGCGGTTACTCCGGCCCGGCGATCAAGCCGATGGCGCTGGCGAAGGTGTACGAGGTTCGCAAGGCCGTATCGATCCCGATCATCGGCATCGGCGGCATCATGAACGCCGAGGACGCAATCGAGTTCATGATCGTTGGCGCCTCGCTTGTGCAGGTTGGCACAGCGCTGTTTATTGATCCGGCGGCCGGTGTTGCGATTGCTCGCGGAATCGAGCAGTACCTTGCCGACCACAATATCCCATCCGCGGCCAGCCTGGTTGGTTCGCTTGATACCTCGATGCAGCCGTCGTTGGTGGCGGCCGGCTGGAGTTAAGCTCGCACGCGTAGCGCAGCCGGGTTCGGCCCGCTACGCTACGCAGCATCCGAGTATTTCCCCATGCGCCCACGCCGTGCGTGTGCGTTACCCTACCGGCGCATCCCAGACGCCGGCGTAACCGATAATCCGCAGCCCAGACGTGTCCAAGCTCACATTGAAGCGCGCCGACGCTCCCGGCACAATTGATCTGTTCGGCGACAACGCGGCGAAGCCCGATGCCGACGCCGCCCAGCCGCGCGCGGGCGAGCGTCGTGATCGTGTTGCCGAGCCGCTGCCGCCTGTGAGCGCGGATTTTATCAACGACCTCAACCCCGTGCAGCGCGAGGCCGCCACAACCACCGATGGCCCGGTGCTGATTGTTGCCGGCGCGGGCAGCGGCAAGACGCGCGTGCTTACCTACCGCATCGCGTATCTGCTGGCCCACGGGACACCTGCCTGGCGTGTGCTGGCACTGACCTTTACCAATAAGGCCGCCGGCGAAATGAAGGAGCGTGTTGCGCGGCTGGTGGGTCACGAGCGAGCGCATTCGCTGTGGATGGGGACGTTCCACTCCGTGTTCAGCCGTATCCTGCGCCGCGAGGCGGAGAAGCTGGGATATACGTCCAGCTTCACCATCTACGATACCGACGACTCGCTGTCGGTTGTGCGCTCGGCGATGAGCGAGTTCGGTATCTCCACCAGCGACTTCACACCAAAGTCAATCCACGGCAGAATTTCCGCCGCCAAGAACGCGATGGTGAACCCAACGGCCTATCGCAGCAGCGCATCGGATCCGGTGGAGGAGAAGGTTGCCCACGTATACGAAAGCTACGAGCGGCGTTTGCGGGCCAGCAACGCGATGGACTTCGATGATCTGCTCGTGAAGACCATCGAGCTGTTCGAGCGGCATCCCGACGTGGCCGAGAAGTATCAGAAGCAGTTCCGATATATCCTGATCGACGAGTATCAGGACACCAACCGCGCCCAGTATACGGTGGTGAACATCCTGGCGGCGCTGAATCGCAACATCTGCGTGGTTGGCGACGACTCCCAGTCGATCTACCGCTTCCGCGGCGCCGATATCCGCAACATCCTCGATTTCGAGCACGACTATCCGGACTACCGCATCTATCGTCTTGAGCAGAACTACCGTTCCACCAAGAACATCCTTGCGGTTGCCGACGATGTGATCCGCAATAATCGCCGGCGAATCGATAAGACGCTCTGGACGGATAATCAGGATGGCGAACGTGTGCGCGTGCTTACCGTGCGCGACGAGCGTGAGGAAGGCGAGGAGGTGGTGAAGATCGTTGAGCGGCTTCGGCGCGAGGGCATGTCGCTGAACGATCTGGCGGTGCTGTACCGCACCAATTCGCAGTCGCTCTCGGTTGAGGATGCCCTGCGCCGTGCGAACATTCCCTACGGTCTGGTGGGCGGCGTTGCGTTCTATCGGCGCAAGGAAGTAAAGGACGCACTGGCCTACATGCGGTTGGTGGTGAACGAGCGCGATGACGAGTCGTTCCTGCGCGCTGTGAACACACCGGCCCGTGGTGTCGGCGAAACGTCGATGAAGCGGCTGCGGGTGTTTGCTCAAAGCCGTGGCATCTCGTTGATGGAAACCGCGCGCCATCCGGAGCGTGTGCCCGATCTTACGCCCCGCGTGGGCGTGGTGCTCACGAAGTTCGCCGCGATGATCGATCTGTATCGCAACCATCTTGCCGACATGCCGCCGGCCGAGCTGGTACGCACGTTGCTATCGGAGTCGGGTCTGCTGGAAAGTTATCGCGACGAAGGGACGCCCGAGGCCGTGGCGCGCTGGGACAACGTTCAGCGCATCCTGTCGCACGTGGCCGAATACACCGAGGCCAACCCCGAGGCCGATCTGGCCCTGTACCTGCAGGAGATCTCGTTGATGTCCGACGCCGACAGCTATGACTCGGCTGCCGAGCGCGTTACGTTGATGACGATCCACTCGGCCAAGGGTCTCGAGTTCCGGGGGGTGGTTGTGGTTGGTCTGGAGGAAGGATTGTTCCCGCTTGGCAATTCGGCGCAGCAGGAGGAGGATCTGGAGGAGGAGCGTCGTCTGTTCTATGTGGCGGTGACACGCGCGAAGGAGCGTCTGTACCTGACCAATGCCGAACGGCGTTATCGTTTTGGCGAGCTGAGTTATCCAACACCATCGCGTTTCCTGAACGAGGTACGCGACGAGCTGCTGGAGTACGATGCCACCGCGCCGCCCAGGCCGGCAAGCTCGTCGTTCAGCCTGGGCACGATGCGCGGCGCGCGGGCGGGCGGCAGCCGACCCTGGAGCGCCCAGCGCGATACCGCGCGCCAGCGGCCGGAGGAATCCCCTGCGGGCGATCGCCGGGCCGAGACGCCGATCCCCGAGCCGGGATTCGAGCCACAGGTATCGCCGGATGACTACTCGCAGACGCCGCGAACATTGCAAGTTGGAACACGCGTTGTGCATCCGACATTTGGCCCGGGCAAGGTGGAGGCGATTGTTGGCAGCGGTGAACGCACGAAGCTTACGGTGCGATTCGACGGGGTTGGAAGGAAGCAGTTAATGCTGAAATTTGCCAATCTCAGACTGATGTAGACACGGTTGCACGGCCAAGTGTCACAGGCTTCGTGACGACCTGTGAAGTTTTTTCTTGATTTGTAGCTCGGTGGCGCTGTATTATCGCTTCACAATCCGTATGAATGCCCTCCAGGGTAGTGTATTACCCGAACCTAACATTGGGTGTGCCGAGGGAATTCTCCACAGGACGGATTGTACGCGTGGTCGCTATCATGACAGGCATCGGCGCGTCCGGCGATCAGCGCACTCTCCGTATTCAGCTCACAAAGAGGCAAGGCCGATGGTGCTCTTCATCCCATATCCGAGTGCCACGCGTCACTGCGTATCGCGAACCAGGATACATCCTATCTTGCTACGTGTTCCATCATCCCGGTTGACTATCGCGACCGCAACTGTTAATCACCCGTCTCTTCCAGAGAAAGGAACGTAACGTATGTCGAAAGGTGGAGCTGGCAAGGTCTACTTCGTGCTGTACCTTGCCGTTATTCTCGAACTGCTGATCATCTTCATCGAACGCGATGAGGCTGAAGAGAACCTGCGCCGGCAGCAGCAGCAAGCGATTCAGATCGTGCAGACGATCCTTTCGCAGCTGCAGACCGGTGTTGGAGCCACCGGCATTACCGCATCGCCCAAGGACAATATCGTTCTGGATCAGAAGGACCCGCAGACCATGGTCCGTAACTACACAGTGTATGTTGCGGTTGGTGATCCGAAGGCCTCCAGCATCCAGAAGGGCAAGACCATTCAGGGCGACGACGTCTCGAAGTTGGAATACATTGTCTCATATCTTCCCAATCCCGACAAGCTTGAAAACGAGCTCGGGGCCGACAGTACGGACATCACCGACGGTGAGGTGATTTTCCGGGCCGGTCTGGGCAAGGATTACATGGGCTATGAAACGCCTCAGGTCTTTGTAGGCGAGGGCAACGCACCGGTTGGCCCGGATGCCGGAAGCACCTACTTCCGGTTGAACGATTCGCTTACGAAGGAAATGATGGGCCGCGGCAAGCGCGTCAAGGCATTCAGCGTGAACTTCAAGCCGAATCGCGACGCTGGTTGGTACCGCCTGCGGTTCTATTCGGAGACGAACAAGATCCTTGGTGTAACAGGCGAGCCAAAGGATGACGATACCGTGCGTATCGGCAACATCAAGCTCACGGTGAAGCAGCTTCGGCAGGTGCAGAAGGTGCTTCGCAAGCAGCGCGGTGCCGATGGCTCCACCAGCCAGGTGGAGAAGTACATCGAACAGCTCCTTACCGCCGACGCCTACAAGAAACTGGCCGAGAACCAGGCATATACATCGTTCGACGTCCACGTTGTGCGGCCGGATCTTCCGCCGCCGGCCGATCCATTCGCGGCGATTGCATCGCCTCGCGATACGATATACTGGCTGGATGCCGCTCCGTTCAGCGTGCAGGTAACGCTTGGTCCCAAGGATGCCACGGGCAAGGGGGTAAGCGGCGCGGATATCGCGGTGGTTGATCAGGCTCGTAACCTGTATGTGGCAACCGTGGCCAAGCCAAGCCTGGGCACCAATACGCTTACGGCAACCTCGTCCAACGGCGGCAAGCGTGCCATCGACGAGAAGTACCTGGTGGTGGAGAAGCCGTTGTTGCGCGCGGCCAAGTTCAAGGAAGGTCAGCAGGTCACCACGGGCATCGATGCCTGGCGCGGTCTGGCTGCGGTGTACGGCATGCCGTACGATCCTTCGAGCGAGTGGGCCAACCCGACAATCCCGGCCGATCACTATCAGACGATCGTTCGTATCAAGGGCGTCGAGGTGCTCAACCGTCCGGGTGTGAGCTTCAAGAACCTCTCGGCCGATCAGTTGAAGCAGCTTGTGATTCCCGACGGCACCAAGCCGGACGAAATCGTGACGCGCGTGTTCTGGAAGCCGGGCGGTACGCCTGATTCCACCAAGTGGGTGCTGCTGATCGCCAATCAGGAAGGGTTGGGGCAGGTGATCGCGCTGGAGAAGCGCAAGATGAAGGTTGGCTATCGCAGCCCTGAGCTTTCGGCCGAACAGTATGACTTCGTGGCTCAGTTCAACCCGAAGAAGAAGGACTTCACATCGGCACAGTTCCGTGCAAGCCAGAAGATTGGCGCAGCCGAGAACGGGGTGAACGTGACAGCCACGTGCGCCGAGTGCGCGCAATACGGCCTGGATGTGTATGTCAACCAGGTGGACGATATGAACTATACGCTCACGATGAAGGCCCCGTCGGACTTCAACAAGCTTCTGCGTGCACCAGAGCTGAAGGCCCCGAAGCGGTTCGACATCGACATTCAAATGCAAGGGCGTGGCGATCCGAAGACCGAAGGAATGAGCATTACGCTCCAGGTCTCGCCGCGCTAGACGGAACCGCGAAGGCTGAGCACGCCAGCCATCCCCGGGGAGCAATACCCGGAGATGGCTGGCGAAAGTCGACGATGCCGAGTACGAACCCCAACTTGGTGTCGGGGCAACAGGTAAGAACCGTTGGATCAGCGATCTAGGTTGGTGCTTGTCGTGATGATCACAACGGCCCCGTTGGGCGGCTTGGAATACCCAGGCAGGCTGTAACAAAGCGCTTCGGCGAAACCAAGCCGTTTCCTATGTTGCCGCTCGGCAGCGTCCAGTATTGAAGGTGTCTATCTCTCGTTACTCTAAACACACGGATTTAACCTCATGAGGATCCACATCGCCCGGTTGGTGAAATGCGTGACGCTTCTCAGTCTCTGGGGAATCGTCATCTTTCCCTCCACTCCTCTCCGTGCTGAGCCCGATACGAACAAGACGAAGCAGCGCCTGAGCCGTTCGTTGGCGAACTTGGCGCGCACCGTCGACGAGATCAAGTGGTCGAATGTTACGATCTATCGGGTACAGGATGAATACAAGCAGCGTTTGATCCAGCCGCAGTTGGCTGCGGCCTCCAAGGATAGTGGCCAGATCGAGCTTCATTACGTTGATATTTTCATCGACGGTACCGAAGCTCCAAACCTGTACCAGACGGCAATGCGCATTGTTGCGTCGCCGCGCAATCAGAAGCCGGAAGTGTTCCGCCAGAAGGTCGCCGACGCCTACGGGAAGGCGCCGGAGGACGTTGACGATCAGGTGGCCGAGCAGGTGCTGAACCTGGCCGTGAAGATCATGAACTTCCGGAAGAATATTCCGAAGGACTACTTCCTGATTACCAATCGCGATCAGCAGCAGCCAATGTTGATGGCGCTGATCGGCATCGAGGATCTGCCCGGCGGCGGCTTTGTGGTAAAGGGTAGCCCCACGGCCGGCATCGATCTGTTCGACAACCTGAAGAGCTCCGATGCCACGCTGTATGAGGATCTCCGCGAGGGGATCATAAGCCAGACGCCGAGCCTGAAGAATCAGATGTTTCTGCTGCGCGATCTCAGCGAGATTGTGCTGGCCCCGCAGACCATGGGCCGCACGAAGTATCTCGACGAGGAGAAGTACGGCCACATCCTGCTGAGCGTAAGCCAGGGTCGCCCGCTTCGCCAGGCGGATTCCAACCGTATCCTTGCCGCCAATCTCCCCAGCGATCCCACGCTTCCCGAGCGTGGCGGCGCCGCCATCCCGAACGGATTCGAGACGCAGTACGTGGTGTCGGTTGGCACCGATGTGATCGCCTCGTTCGTGGCATACAAGACCACCCCGGACACGTTGCCGATCCCCGAGCCGGATTGGGGCGTGGAGCTTCGTGGCGGTTTCGACGAAATCAACTACCCGTCGATCTGGGGCGGGCGCACAACGCTGAACGCAATCCTCGAGAACATCAAGATCGGGGCGGTGCTTCCGCACCTGCGCTTTGGCGACAGCACCATCGGGACAAGCGGATTTGGCGACAACCACCAGAAGATCATCGGTGGTTACGGCCTGGCAGTGTCGGGCGATTTCACGGCCCCGCTGCTGGCCAACTCTGGCCTGTTCAACTTCTTCGCGACGTACTCGTTTGGCGAGGCCAACGCGAACGCAATTCAGCTGTTCGATTCGACCAGCACGTTTAACGAAAGCGGCTACGTTATTCGCTATGCCGCGCAGTTGTACTACTCTTTCGGTTTCTATGCCGATGATGCGGCACGGCACCTGTTCCGACTGAAGATCGGCGGCACCGCATATGGCGTTGACTACTACACGCGCCATTATGATGCGGATGCCGTGGTAACCGGCACGGAGGAGCGCCCAACGATTCTCGTGAAGGATCATTCAGAGAGCGTTGGCGGTATCTCAGGGAAGATCGAATACATGAAGACCGGGCAGTACATCCCCTGGGGTGCCGGCCTGCAGTATTTCGACCAGTCGATTCTCTCGGACATCTGGATTCAGTTCGCGGTAACTCCGAGCCTGGATCTGAAGTTCGCGGGCAAGTACTTCGCCGTACTCAACCCGAAGAGCCGCCTGGAAACGCACCCGTGGGAGAACACTTCGTTGGTGGTTCCGTCGGTCAGTGTGAAGTACCATTTCTGAGTCGCGTACGTCGCGCGGGGCATGTCGGCATTGGCCGCATGCCCCGCGTGCCTGTGCAAAGAATCTCGGTTCCGCTCATCGAAACGCATACTATTACAGCCAAGGATAGAACACGAATGAGAAAGCTCACGCTGATCGCAACAGCGGTCGTGCTTATCGCCCTAAGCTTCCACGCCGTCCCTGCCGCGGCTCAGAGTGGTACTCCTCCATCGTTGAAGGATATCGAGGCGATGATCGAAAACGCCACGACGATCGATCCGGAGATCGAGCGCTACTTGCCGCGTTGGAAGGTGCTGGAGCCGGATCTCAAGATCAAGCTGGCGCATTATTTCAACCTCGAGGGTGTTCCGGTAAAGGAAACCGACTCGATGGTGGTGACCGCCACATTCCAGAAGCCCGGCACCGAACAGGAACTTCTTTCGCTTCGTGTTGGGGCACGTGCCGTGTTGAGCGGCACACAGAAGATCCGATCTGATCTGGGCGAGGCGCTGTATGGCCGCCTGAAGGAGCGCAACTACGCGCATTTGGTGATCGAGCCGGCAACGCCGTTTGCCGCGCCAACCCCGGAGCGCATCGGCTACGTGATGCAGCCGGGAACCGCCAAGCAGTTCATCGCCGCTTCGGCATATCGTCAGGTAGTGTTGATCGGTTCCACCGGCGCACGCCTGGAGCACTGGATCGGCAACGACGAAATCGGATATCACTTCTGGTCATCCGGCCAGGCAAAGGGGCTGATCACCTATCCGGTGATTCCTCTGGATAACGCCGAGCTTCGCTCGAAGGGTGTTCCGGACATCCTCACCGTGCAGATCGGCGCCGCGTATCGCCTGAAGTTCGGGCAGTCCGGCGACGACTTCCTGGGCGGCGTTATCTCGCCGCGCAAGCTGAACGGCTCGTTGGGCGCGAAGGCCGTCGCCAAGGTCGACTACCGTCTGCCGCAGCTCAACGACGTTGGCTTCAACCTCAGCGCCGAAGTTCCATTCGGCAAGCTGGAGCCGGAGGCAGCCTTTGTTACCGATGGTTCGATTGCCACAACGCTCGAGCCGGGCGGCCGTTCCAACCGCGATACCTTCGAGGTTGCATATTTCCTCCGCACCGTTGCTCAGGGAACGGTGTTCTGGGAAACCTGGCTCAATGACTACGAACACTTCTTCCGCATCAGCCTGGGCGCCTCGTATCAGGAGTTTGCCCGCGGCGTTCTGGCGCTTCGCGAAAAGCGTGGCGACGTGACCAGCCCGTTTGTCAGGTGGAATCGGGCAACCGATCCCAACGGCTATCCGGAGGGTGTGATCTATGATGGCCTCAGCCATCCAAGCGAGGTGCAGGACTGGCTTGTGGCGAAGGTGGAATACCTGAACCAGTCGGGCTTCCCCTTTGGTATGACCGCCCAGCTCGCAAACCGGAATCTGTTGCTGTCCGGCTACATTCCGGTGATTCCGAACTGGTTGTTCGTGGAGGCGAAGTATTCCACGCCGATTCTGCGCGATGCGCCGGCGCCGTGGGAGCAGCGTTCGTTCTTCATGATCTCGCCGATCCTTCGATTCAAGATCGGCAGCAACTAACCGCGAATCCGGGTGCTGCGTTTTACCGGAACGTTACAGCGCCTTAAAAGTGAAACAATAGCGGAGTTTACGGGTCTCTGTTCTGTAGCCGACTGCGTATTGATTACCAGGCTCAGCTCAGAGACCCGTCTGCTTCGAACTATTGTGTGTTGAGAGAAGTACTCCGGTAACGACCGTATGCGCCGAGGTCCGTTCCCGACCCCATGCCAAACGTGCATGAGGGCTTCTACTACCGGCGCGCCGTCCCATGGTCGATCAATTCGGCTCACCTAACCGTGTAACCCTCCGCGTGCTCGCGCTAATTCTGGCGTGCCTGATCTGTGCGCCCTTTCTCATTCACGCGCAGGGCGCGGCCGATAGTTCGCAGGTTCGCTCGCGGCTTGGGCTTACATCGCTCAGTCTCCGCGATTCATCGCTGCATGTCACCGTCCGCAACATCGATATCACGCGATTCCCGCTTATAAGCATCGTGTTCGATGTCTTCGATACGGCGAACGTGCCGATAGCCGGGATCGAAAAAAGCGACATTGCGATCGCCGAAAACGGAAAGCCGCAGGATATCGTGTCGCTCTCGACCATCACAAGCGCCAACCGCGTCCCGATCGACTTCGTGTTCCTGATTGATCAGACCGGGAGTATGGGCAGCAAGATCGAGGCGGTGAAGCAGAACATCGATGACTTTACAACACGGCTTGCCTCGAAGGGGATCGACTATCGCCTTGGCATGATCGCGTTCGACGATAACGTGGCCGAACGCCACTGGCTTACCGAGGATATCAACCAGTTCAAGTCGTGGGTGGGCGCGCTGGAAGCTCGTGGCGGCGGCGATGTAAAGGAGAACGCCCTGGAAGCGTTGCGCGCGGCAACCGGCATGAACTTCCGTTCCAGCGCCAATCGGTGCGTGGTGCTGGTTACCGATGCCCCCTACCACCAGTATGGCGAGCACGGGTACGGGCGCACCATGTATACAACGATGACGGCCACGTCGATGCTGAGCCGGTACGACATCCGCTCCTTCTGCATCGTGCCGCCAACCATCGTGGGCTACAAGGTAATTGCCGACGGAACCGACGGCCAGGTGTTCGACATCGCCCAGCCCTTCTCGGAGATCCTGAATCGCTTCGTATCGACGATGACGTCGTTGCACACGGCAACGTATCGTTCGTCGTCCGATCTGATCCCCGACTCCATCAAGGTGGAGCTGCGCGTGCCGGGGCTGAACATCGTCTCGCGCCGCGCATTCTCGGTGCTGGAAGTGGGGCGAAAGCTTGTGGTGGATAACATCCAGTTCGCTACCAACCAGTACACGATCGAGCCGGTTTCGCAGCAGGGGTTGGATTACCTGGTCCGGTTGATGAAGGCGCGCCCCTCGCTGAAACTCCGCATCGAAGGGTTTACCGACAACGTTGGCGATCATCAGCGCAATATGATGCTCTCCAACCAGCGCGCCGAGGCCGTAAAGCAGTACATGGTGCAGCGTGGCATTCAAGGCCCCAGGCTGTACACGATCGGCTATGGTGAAACCCGCCCCACGGCGACCAACGATACCGAGGAAGGGCGGCGGTTGAATCGCCGTACCGAGTTCATCATCATGCAGAAGTAAGGCCGGCGGGCAACCGCGCTCGTACCTCTTTGAGCATTACCAAACAGGGGCCTGGCAGTATCGCCAGGCCCCTGTATAGTTACTGGGTGCACGCCACCAACCACTCGGATCCTCGGGGCCATCATGCCCGAAGCTCATCGTTATTCCTGCGTGGCGAAGCGAACCGAGTAGATTGGCGGCAGGTAGTTCGCCGCCGCTGCCCAATGGTCGCCACGATCTTCCGAGATAAACAGATTGCCCGTTGTGGATCCGAACGCCAGTGTTGAGCCGGTGATGTCCAGACCGTGCCGATAGACGACGTCGAAGCATCCCTGCTGCGGAAGCCCGTTGCGCAGATCGGTCCACGTTGCGCCGCCGTCTTCCGTTCGGCAGACACAGAGGCCGCCATCCAGCGCCATCCGTTGGCCATCGCTGTGTGCCGGCACAACCCAGGCCGTTCCGGGGTTGGCCTCGTCCACCGCGATGGTAAATCCGAAGTGCGCGGTCTGTCCCTCGGCCGATACAATGTTCCACTGCCGGGCGCCATCGGTGCTGTTGAAGATGCCGCAGTGGTTCTGCTGCCACAGATAGTCGGGGTTGGAGGGGGCGGCCACCAGAAGATGCGGATCGTGACCAACCTCGCTTTCGGGGTCTGGAAGGAACTCGGCACGCAGCCCCTTGTTCAGCGGATGCCATGTGGCGCCGTCGTCCACGGTCTCGAACACGCCGGCGCAACTGATGCCCACGAGCACGCGTTTGCTGTCGCGGGGATCAACCACGATGGAGTGGATGCCCGCATAGTCGCGGCCGCCGCCAAACCAGCCATCCTTGCGCGACGGGTGATCCCATAACGCTTCAACCAGCGTGAACGTGGCGCCGCCGTCATCCGAGCGGAACAACCCGCCCGGCTCGGTGCCGATGTAGAACCTTCCGGGCTGATCGGCGCCTCCAGGTGCCATCGACCATTGATACCGCAGTGTTGCGGCCACACCATCCTTCACTTCGGCGCCTTCGGGATACTTCGGCGCGACAACCTCCTCCCACGTGGCGCCCCAATCCCGCGAGCGGTGCAGCTTCTGTCCCCAATGCCCGTGGTCAATCGCGGCCCATAACATGCCGGACGCCGGATCGTGCATGCTGTAGGAAACCGGTTGCCCCGCGAAGGCTTGTGAAGCAGGTTTCCAGCCGTCGGCGGTCCGTTCGAATGTCACCAATCCCTTGCGAGTTCCAAGTAGCAACCTGTTGTGAGAAGTCATCGATGGCTCCTGTAGGCAATGTTGTTGATTGCGGAATATCGTGTGTACGAGAGGGGGGGAAGATGCCGAACGGAGGACGGCTAATCGCTGAACGTCAACGATCGGCCGCGCGGCCATCCCATCCGGTAAGGGCCGCTGGCGTGGCAACGGTCCATTGCGGGCGCCTGGTTTTGTGGCCTGGTGCGCTACGGCACATTGCGCCGCAGTTCGTCCAGCCAGAGACCTGCCTCCGAGTCGCTGGGGGCGCGCCAGTCGCCGCGCGGAGAGAGCGAGCCGCCGGAGCCTACTTTGGGTCCGTTGGGCAGGCACGAGCGCTTGAACTGGCTGATCTGGAAAAAGCGATACAGAAAGGTCTCCAGCCAACGCTTGATGGTGGGCAGATCGTACTCCACACGCTTCTGCTGGGTCGTCCCTTCCGGCCACGAGCCAGCCGCGCGATTGCCCCAGGCATGATGGCTCAGGAACGCCACCTTGCTTGGCCGGAATCCGTAGCGTGTGATGTAATACAGATTGAAGTCCTGCAGGGCATAGGGGCCAATCATTTCCTCGGTGCTTTGCGCCGGGGCCGAGGCGTCGCCCGAATCCGACGGCACAAGCTCCGGCGAAATCTCGGTGTCGAGGATCGAGCGCAACACCACGCCGGTTTCGCCGCTGAACTGATTGCTGGCGATTGTCCAGGCGATCAGATGCTGCACCAACGTTTTCGGCACCGAGGCATTCACGTTGTAGTGCGACATGTGATCGCCCACGCCGTACGTAGCCCAGCCCAGCGCCAGCTCGGAAAGATCGCCGGTGCCAACCACCAGCGCGTTGTGATGATTGGCAAGGCGGAACAGGTGCGACGTGCGCTCGCCGGCCTGCACGTTCTCGAACGTCACATCGTAGCGCGGCTCGCCCTCGGCATAGGGGTGGCCGATATCGCGCAGCATCTGGGTGGCCGACGGTCGGATATCGATTTCCGATGCGGCCACACCCAGGGCGCGCATCAGGCTCCAGGCGTTGTCGTACGTGCGCTTGCTGGTGGCGAACCCCGGCATTGTGTAGGCCAGGATGTTCGTGCGCGGCAGCCCAAGCCGGTCCATCGCCTTTGCGGCAACAATCAGCGCATGGGTGGAATCCAACCCGCCGGATACTCCGATCACCAGCTTTTCGATGCCGGTTGCCTGCAGCCGTTTGGCCAAGCCCTGCACCTGAATGTTATAGGCCTCGAAGCAGCGTTCGTCGCGAACGCGCGGATCGTTGGGAACGTACGGGAATCGTTCAACCGGCCGCATCAGCCCCACCACATCGCCCGGCTGCGCCAGCTCGAAACACACCCGGCGCATCCCGCGCAGGCGTTCGCGGTTGTCGTGGGCGGTGTCGGTAAAACTTGTCAGCCGCATCCGATCCTGCAGCAGGCGTTCCAGGTCAACGTCGGCGGCGATGATCTGTTCGTCGGCCAGGAATCGGCGCGACTCGGCCAGCAGCTCGTTGTTCTCGTAGATCAGCGCGTGGCCGTCCCATGCCAGATCCGTGGTGGATTCGCCGGGGCCTGCCGCCGAATACAGATAGGCCGCCACGCAGCGGCCCGAATGCGCCGCGCAGAGATCGCGCCGGTAAT
>CBHYLN010000003.1:0-102191 GCA_966128725.1 uncultured bacterium
TTACCGTATCGATAGGCTCGGCCGCCGGCACCGACCTGGGCGCCAACCTGCGCGGATTCTACGGACAGGGCACCGAATCCGGCACCCACTTCCGTGGCGTCGAGGGGTCGCTGACGTTCTCAACTCCGACGATCGGCACCGGATACATGCCCATGATGGCCCGCTTCACCGCACGCGGCGGCACCGCATCGGGAGATGTGCCACCCCAGTACCAATTCCGCCTGCACACATCCACCGCGTTTGTTGGGATTACCGGCGTTCTGTACTCCGCTCCGGTGGGTCTGTACGGCGGCACCCGTTATGCCGCATTCAGTGCCGAGCATAATTTCGGTGACATTGCATGGCGTGCCCTGGGCCTGCCAACGTACGAAGGGCGGGGAATCGAGATATCGCTTTCGGCGGCAACCGCCATCGCGGAGAACTCGATGGACCATGGCTATCAGGCCACCAACGGCAACTGGTATTCCGAAGTGGGGTTCGGCATTGGCAGGATTCCCACATTCGTCAGCAACGTCATCTATCTGGGATTCGACGCGCGGTGGGGGCTTGGGCCACTTGGCGCAAATCGCTTCGGCTGGGTACTGTCGCTAAGCTCGCCGTTCTGAGAGCAGCCGAGGCTCCCAAAACCAATCAATGCGCATCAACGCACGAAGCCGCCGTACGACCTGGGTCGTACGGCGGCTTCATCTTTGGCAAGAATGCCTGCCTCAGCGAGCAACAACCACCGGAATCGAGCGCACGGCATCGCCGGCGCAAAGCCGGCAAACGTAGGCGCCGCTTGCAACCGACGAGGCATCCCAACGCACGGTATGGCGCCCTGCTTCGGCGGCACCTTCATATACCGTGGCAATCCGCTCGCCAAGCACCGAGTACACACCAACGGCAACATGCTCAGCACGTGGAAGCACGAAGGAGATCTCGGCCTCGTTCCGGCAGGGATTCGGTTTTGGCCCCTCCAGGCGCAGTGTACCGGCATGTTCCCGCACGCCATCAACCGAGCCCAACGACGACGCACGTACCTTTATCAGGAACGCATCGTTCTTACCGTTGGCGTTGAATGAGTTTGTCCGCCCGGTGATAAAAATCGCATTGCCCTTCACCAGCAGGTCAAGCGGGTAATCGTCCTGCGCGCCGCCCCATGTCTGGGCCGCAAGCAGATTGCCGTCGCGCGAAAACTTCAGCAATGCCACATCGTGTCCGCCGGCGCCAATGCTGTTGGTGTTGCTGGCCACATAGATATTTCCGTCGGCGCCAACGGCAATCGCCCGCGCCGCCTCGGTTTGCGGGCCACCCCACTCGGTTGACCACACAAGGTTCAAGTCCTTATCATACTTGCGCAGCAGCAACTGATGATCGGCGTTGGCAATTGTGGTGGCGCCAACAACGTAGAGATACTGTCCGTCGCTGGCCATGCCCAGCGCGTTCTCAAGATTTGGCCACACCCCCTCGTGGCCATACGTCACATGGTTCACATAACCGCCGTCGCTTTTGCGGAACTTGGCGACCATCGACTGGCCGTTCAAGCCTTTCAGGAAAATCACCGCGCCCGTATCGCCGCCGAACAGCCCGCCTGAATAGATGTAGGAATCATCCACAACGCAGCGCCCGTCAATGTGATCCGCCTTTGCCCCGCCCCAGGTCGTATCCCACAGTATCGCCCCGTTCAGCCCGAACTTCACAAGGCCGGCATCCCAATCGGTGGTTG
Source organism: uncultured bacterium (assembly GCA_966128725.1). GTDB lineage: Bacteria > Bacteroidota > Ignavibacteria > OLB7 > OLB7 > JAFDZV01. Next base: position 1,706 of record CBHYLN010000003.1, read on the forward strand.
CGCCGGTCGCCCAACCGGTAACGTAAATGCCATCGGGTTCGATCACCAGCCCATCGCCTTCTTCGTACCCGTAGCCGTTGTCCCAGCGGGCGGTCCACAATGTGTCGCCGTTATCTGCGCGCGCGGCAACAAGCACAACATCGCACTGCTCCAGGTTGATGCTCGCATTGCGGCAGGCGCGGCCGGTGATGTAGATGGTGCCATCATGCAGAACAAGGTTGTATGCCTGCTGCGCGAACACCCCGCCTACAACCAGAGGGTTGCTCCACAGCTCCTCGCCTCGCTCGGTCAGCTTGTAGGTAACAATGTCGAACCCTTCGGCGGCGCCCGGCATGTCCTGGCTTGTGGCCCAGTAAATGGTGCCGTCATCGGCTACATCCACCCCCCACGCTTCGGCGTTCATATTCGCCACCGGACTACCCCGCATGATGCGCCAAACAGGGGTAAGGGTATCCTGAGCATGAACGGCCGGCACAATGGCCAACAGCATCAGGCTCAACATCAAGCACACAGCACAGCGGTACGGCATGGCATTTCTCCATGGGTTGTTCCGGGGAACGCGGGGTGTGATTCGCCGAGCCCGACCATCCACAGCGCCCGGCTTCGGTTCGCGAATCTACGAACACCACCCGAGTATCATACTGCCACGGTTGCGCCTGCTCCTGGTCAGGTCCGCATGGTGAAGAATGCCACCTCGGGCATCGAGCCGATCCGTACGGGCAACACCGAGTTTCCCACACCACGCGACACATACAGCCACGGCCGTTGCCCACGATACCAGCCGGAAACATAGTCCCCGGACCCCTCCGGGAGATACGGGCACCAACCGCCCAGCGCAACCTGGCCACCATGTGTATGCCCCGAAAGCACACAGGTGATGCAATAGGGTTGGGTGGCGAGCGATCCAGGCCCGGAGAGATCCGGCAGTATCCGCACCACGCTGTCGCGCTGAATGGGGCAGTGCGCCAGCACGATGTGATGCGGCGATGGCTCAACCCCTCGCAACGCCGCTTCCGTGCTGGGGTAGCCGCCAACGGCATCATCCAGACCGGTTATCAGCATCCGCGCAGCAACAACCCACAGCTCGGCCGTTTCGTTGATCAACAACGTTCCGTTGTGCCTGCCGTACAGATCGCGCAGGGTGCGATTGTGAACCCGCCCCCAATGCTCCCAGTTCCCCAGTATGGCATACTTGGGCACATCACGCGGCAGCAGCCTCATGAACTGATCAAGCGCGGCCAGCCCGCCCCGGCTTTCAACTGCGTCGCCGGTAATGGTGATGAAGTGCGGCTTGCGCCGCGCAACCTCAACGGCAATTGCGGCATGAAGCGGAAGGATGTCGTGCATGTGCAGGTCGCTGATCTGCGCGAAACGGATCGCACGATTTCCAGAACCACCCGGGACCACCAGATCGTGATGCGTGAACTCGACGCTTGCGGGCTCAACCAGAAGACCATCGACGGCAAACCCAGCCATGGCGGTACTTCCGGCAACCTTCAGGAAACGTCTGCGGGCAGGATTCATGTTGACCGGGTAATGTGATTGCGCGCCACGGGCAGGAACAGCGTCCGCTCAGCGCGCGGAACACGCCCAACTGCGCACGCGCGTAATGACGGGAATCATACGCCGTTGTTCCGCGCCTGGCATGGCGCAACGGTGGGTACACAATGATGTACTTACCGACGATAATGGCGCTTGTTACTTTTGTGCATTGAGCGTGCGTGGCACATGGCTGTCGCCCCTGGTCCACATTCGCCGCCGGACTGTCCGGCATGGTATCGAAGCGCCACGCGGATTACCCCCGACTATCCATATCCCATGCGTTGGCTCGGCGCACCCGATCTGCGTTGCCTGCCTGCATTGCAAGCCGGCAGGGTCGGCCGAACCAACATCCATCCGGCATACCCACGCCGATATCACTGTGCCAGTCACCCGGTGTAATGGCAACGGCAGCGCCATGCCCCGAATGCACGTCCGGACGGCACTGAACGCCGGCAACGGCGCATGGGATATACAAAACGATTTGGTACGACAACAGACTCTATCCCCACTCGGAGCAACGGCCTGGCACAGGCGCGATTGAATCGGCGCCAACAACGGCGCTGCACAGTCAACTCCGGGCAACATGCAATCATTCATGGCTCTGCATGGAGGACTAACGATGACCGATACACGAAACCAACGCCATCGCCTACTGCTTGCGCTGTACGCGGTGGCCACACTGATGTGCGCGGCGCCATACGCCGGCGCGCAGACATTTGAATACATCTACGGGTGCCCGTGCGCCGAGGAAGCCGGCCGCAAGGGTGTGGCGCCGGTTAGCGAGGGTGGCTACATCTCCGTGGGCGAAACGTTCACCGTTGCCGATCCACCGGATATCTATGTGGTACGCACACAGGACGACGGAACGCTTGCATGGGCGAAGTCGTACGATATCGGCGACCACGATTCGGCGACGGATATCGAGGAAGTATTCCAGATGGTGCTTGTTCCACGCCACGACACCGTTGAAGTAGGCTGGCCGCCTCCACCTCCTCCCCCACCGCAGTTCGATACCACGTGGGTGTTCGACGGCTTCATTGTCACCGGAGTCACGCGATGGAATATCCAGCCGCCGCCCGGCGACACACTTGCCAAGGGGCGCACCGATCGCGATCTCTTCCTGATGCGGATCGATCGCTGCGGCGTCCTGCGATGGACATATACCTACGGCACCGACTCCACCGACGAGATCGGTTACGACCTGAAGGTGCTGGCCAGCGGCGGCGGCGGCACCAATATCAACGACATCATCGTGGCCGGCTCCACCACGAAGCGTTCCGGAGCGGGCAACGGTCCGCGCGATGCATACCTGCTGCGCACCGATCAGTTCGGCAACATCATCTGGGACAGGACATACGATGTGAACAGCCGCGGCAAGGACGATTGGTTCTACGGCGTCACCGAGGCCTTTGCCCTGAAGCAGGCCGGGCTTCCGGCCGACATCGTTGCCGTTGGCGGCACCACCGCGTACGACACCACCAAGAAGATCGACGCGTTGATCGTGCGTGTGAACGCCACCAATGGATTGATCACGGCAATGCATCACGGGATGATCGTATACGGCGACGACGACGATGAGGATCTGCGCGACGTTGAAGAGTTGAAGCGTGGCATGGTTGCCGGCAATCTTGCCGTGATCGGCCGAACACTTTCCTACGACAACGGCAGCAGCGACGTGTTCGTGATGCGCACCGCCGCCGACCCGAACAACCCGTTCGCACAGTACATCTTCGGCGAGACCGACGACGATGATGAGGGCTACGACCTGCGCGAAATCTCATCGGGACCGTACGAGGAATTCGGCAACCTGATGACAACGGGATACGTCACGCTCGACAACGGACTTGGCGGGAAGGACGCGTTCCTGCAGAAGTTGAATCCGATAACGTTGGCGCCGATGGGCATGATGCACTTCTATGGTGGCACAGGTACCGATTGGGGATGGTCACTTCATGATCTCGGCGATCGCACCGACAACGGAATGCTTCGCCGTACCGACGGATTCATCATGTGCGGATTCACGCAATCGGACCGCAAGGGCAACAGCGATCCACGGGATCTGTATCTGGTGAAGACCAACACCCAACTGGAAAGCAAGTGCGACGAGGACAGCACCGAGATTCCATCAACCGATATCGCGATGAATTGGGAGAAGTACACACCGCGATTCGGCGACATCCGACGCAGGTACGACGTTACGCCAACGCCGCGTTGTGAAACCGACTTCGACACGCTGTGCCTGGATCTCGACGGCACAACGCCGAAGGCAATCCCGGCATGCCCGGATTGCCAACCGGTTCCGGATCCGGACGACACCAGCCAGCATCTGCCGAAGATGCCCGCGCCAGGTGTGGACATGGGCATCGACGGCCCAGTCATCACGCAGAGCTACCCCAACCCGGTACACCGCGGGAACGCGTTGAATCTGCGCTGCGACGCCCGGCCGAACACCCTTGTCACCATCGGTGTTTCCGACATCAACGGGCATGAAGTATATCGGTGGACCGGCCCGATCAATGGCCGTGGGCACGCGGTGGTTGTTGATACGAAGGGGTGGCCGGTTGGCGCATACGTGGTTACCATTGCCGACGGCGCTCGAAGCTCATCGGCACGCGTTGTGCTGGTGGATCGATAAACACACGCGAACGCCCGCCACAAACGGCGTCAGGCCGTTTACGGCCGTTCGTTCCGCACGCTATCGTACATGCACTGCTCCCCGAAAGCGCCCTCGTTCCAGAGGGCGCTTTCGGGCGCATGCCTTCCACCGCCTGCCTGGCAACTACCTCAGGTTCTTCCGCATCGCCTGATGTGGTATCGTGACTTCCTCGAACATGCCACCAACCGATTCGTAACCAAGGCTTCGGTAGAACGGCACGGCCGTATCGCGGGCATTCAACTGCATCGTGCCGTACCCGCGTTCGCGCGCCACCTGCTCGGAGGCCCTCACCAGCGCCCCGCCGATTCCCCGGCCCTGCATCGGTAGCGCCACGGCAACCTGCCGCATCTTCACGTGGTCGGCATCCACATGAGTAAGGATCAGGCACGCCACCAGATCGCCGTTGTGGTAACACGCAAGGTGCAGATCGTCCGCCTCGGCACCCAATTGTTCCGGCGTAAACACAAGCCCAAGCGGTTGCCGAAGCACGGCATCGCGAAGCGCGACGGTCTCCTCGTATTCGGCCGAGCCGTGCGCCACCAGGTGAATATCAAGATCGCCAAGCTGCATGAGTGTATGTACCACGAGTGGAAGGAACCAACCCCACACCGACCTCCGCAGGCGCCCAACCCCGGCCGGCCATATTTCACGGCCCCAAACGTACAACGAACGTGGCTATATTCGTGCGATACACTCTTTTCCCATATCGACGAATACCATGTCGGAGACACTCGCAATAGATCCCGCTGTTCTGGAATCCTACGAACCGGTAATCGGCCTGGAGGTGCACGCGCAGCTTCTGACGCATGCCAAGGCCTTCAGCAGGGCAGCCACGGACTTCGGCCCCACACCGAATACCAACACCGATCCTGTGGTGCTGGGGCATCCGGGCACGTTGCCCACGGTGAACCGGGTACTGGTGGAATACATTGTTCGCATGGGGCTTGCAACCAATTGCTCGATCAGGCGTACGAGCCGCTTTTCGCGAAAGAACTACTTCTATCCGGATCTGCCGAAAGGCTACCAGATATCGCAGTACGACGATCCGATATGCCATGATGGCTGGCTGGAAGTGGAGCTGGAACCCGGCGTCACCAAGCGCATCGGGCTGAACCGAATCCACATGGAGGAGGACACCGGCAAGATGATCCACGACCTGGACATCTCGAACACGCTGGTGGATCTCAACCGCGCGGGCGCCGCACTGATCGAGATTGTCTCCGAACCCGATATCCGCTCGGCCCGCGAGGCCTATCTGTATCTGATGCAGATCAAGAGCATCGTGACCTATCTGGGAATTTGCTCCGGCAACATGGAGGACGGCGCGCTCCGCTGCGACGCCAACGTCTCGGTCCGCAAACGAGGCGCCGAACGATTCGGCGTGAAGACCGAGGTGAAGAACATGAACTCGTTCCGCAACGTGGAACGAGCCATCGAACACGAGATCGTTCGGCAGATTGAATTGATCGAATCCGGCGGCACCGTGGTGCAGGAAACAAGGATGTGGGATGCGGCCAACAAGGCTACCCGTTCGATGCGCTCGAAGGAATCGGCGCACGACTACCGCTACTTCCCCGAACCCGACCTGCTTCCGGTGATTGTCACCGACGAACAGATCAGCGCAATTCGCGACGCGCTCCCCGAGCTTGCCGACGCGCGCCGGCGCCGCTTTGCCGATCAGTATTCGCTGCCGGCGTACGATGCCGGGGTGCTTACCGAATCGCGCGCCCTTGGCGATTACTTCGAGCAGACCGCCGGCGCACTCGCCGAACGCAACGCCGAGCGCTACAAGCTGGTGAGCAACGTGATCATGACCGAGGTCTTGCGGGTGCTGACCGAGGAAAAGGCCGACATCGAGGACTTCGCGATAGCCCCCGCGCGGCTGGCCGGGCTTGTTGAATTGTTTGCCGCGGGCACGATTTCCTCGAAGAACGTGAAGGACATCTTCGCCGAAATGCGCATCTCGGCGAAGACCGCCGAGGAGATCAGCCGCGAGAAGGGCTTTGTGCAGATCAGCGATACGTCGTTTCTGGAAGATGCGATCGCACAGGTGCTGGCCGGCAACGAAGGGCAGGTGGCGGCATATCGAGCCGGCAAGGTGAATTTGTTCGGGTTCTTCGTGGGCGAAACCATGAAGCTTACCAAGGGCAAGGCAAATCCGAAGATGGTAAACGAGCTGCTGCGCCAGAAACTGGACGCACCGGCATAAACCTTCCGTTGCGATCAGCTTCAGAAGGGGCTTCGATTCCTAACGACAGCGAACATCGGTGATGGTACCTAACATCAGAGTCTCGTTCTCGCTTCTCGCGCTCCTTGCGATTGCAACGCTTTCCGGCTGCGTTGAACGCTCCGACACGATCGTCACGTTCGACGAAGTGCTCGAGAACACAACGTTTGAAAACCGGCTGCTGGCGCCCGTGGTGATCTATCGCGACAACGCGGTTCTGGACACACTGCCTGCCAGCACGACCCGCATGTATGCGCTTGGCCGGCGCGGCCCCGTGCTTCACGCGTGGAAGCTGGTGGCGCCAACGGACCGTTTCGGAAAGAAGGCCGGCGTGGAGCCCAGGATCGAGCTGGGTGTGCAGTACGAACTGCGCGCCCGTTACACGGTCGACAACTCGCTGAGCGGAACCGGCATCGACGCCGGCCGCACCATCTTCACCCCGCTGGTGGCGAACTTCACGCAATGGCCGCTGCGCCTGATTGCCAACTACCGCGAGGAGGACCAGGTGATCACCGATTATCTGATACCACGCAACATCGATTCGCTGCTGGCCTTCGCCCCGTACTTCTACTGGAACTCGGAATCGAACATCCGCCTGGAATCCACAACCAGCAGCTTCGTGCGTTTCTACTCGCGACTGGATACCAACGAGTACGAACTGCGCATGGATAACGATTCGCGCTACAGCGGAACCGGCCGATCGGTGCCGATCACGGTGTACTGAGCATGCTGGAACGCAGAACCTTTCAGGCACTCCGCCCGGCCGGGCACGGTGGGGATCCTTATCACGAAGCCCGTTCAACAACAATGCGTACGCTTATTCGCCCGCTGATTGGCGCGGCACTTCTTTCGATACTCGCGGTTCAGGCAGCCTGGGCACAGCCGGATCGTTCGCGCCGTGCCGACGACGAGGACACGCCCAGCCCGATCGGCGTGGTGATCGCCGCCAAGGGCGGTGTGCTGCTCGGATCGCCACGCGGCGAGTTCCCAAGCCTGCGAATCGGCAACGCCGAGGCGATGGGCACCATCTCCAGCAACGACGGCACGTTCGGCGTGGGCAACCGTTATGGTATTGCGCTGCTGTTCCCGTTCAGCACGTCGCTTGGGTTCGCGGCCGAATGCGGCATACAGACTTCGGTGGTTCGTTTCGCCGAAGGCAGCAACCGCCTGCCGGTACGATTCGACGTACAAACTCTGCAGGTAACAGGCGCGCTGGAAGGGAACGTGTTCATCGATACGGCCGCGTTCCGGCGCAACGGGCTTCGCTCGGTGTACATCTCCGGCGGATTCGACATCGGCGTGGACAACCTCTCCAACCGTATCGAGGGCTCGGCGAGGGACAGTGTGGCCGGCACAAGGGCGGCCGTGGGCAGTTTCGAGAACGACTCACCGTTCCGTACGCTTGTGGGGCTGCGCTTCGGCGGCGGCACGCGCATCGGGCTCAACCGGCATATGGAGCTGGAGGCCGGCGCCTGGTACTCCTTCGCGCTCAACTCGCTGTTCTCCAGCGATGTTGTCAGCAACAACTCCTTCACGATCGACAATCTTGGCATTGCGATCGGGCTTGGGTATCGCTTCTAGCGATCCTCGCCGGCGGGCGCATCACACCCCATGCGCCCGCACAACGGCACGCCACCGCCTGCACGGTATCGCATCACACCACGCTTCCTCGGTTATCCTTATCAGCGGCCGCTGCAGACACAACACCTGCCCGATGCCGATCAACTCCATTTGGCACACCGGCCGGCATCGCGCGGGGATGACACAGCGATGCCCGGCGCACGGTATGCCGCGCGTCGTGTGTTGATCGTGTGAGGAATAACGAAATGGTGGGCGTTGGGCCAACGGTCAGGACGCGAGATACTTCACCAGACGCAATTGATTTGCCCCCTTGCCGAGAACGCTGTACACAACATCATCCATTACCAGCCGGATAATGTGTACGCCCAGCCCTCCGCGCATGCAGAGCTCGAAGTAGCGCTTCATATCGAGCTTCGGGAGCGAATTGGGATCGAAGCTGCGGCCGTGATCGGTGAGCACGACCTCGAACCGATCGTCCAATGTGGCTATCTCCATCTCGAACACCGATCCGGGATTGCTGTCGTACGAGTGCTTGATGATGTTGGTGGCCGCTTCATCCACGGCAAGCGCAAGCCGGAAGGCGGTTTCGCGATCGAACCCGAAACCAACGGCCTCCTGCTCCACAACCGACCGGATGCGTTGCAGTTCATCGGTACGGCTGTGGATGCCATCCCTGTAGCGAACGATATATGGAGTTTCGCCAGGCATGCCCGTGCGTCAGCAGTTCATTGCATTTGAGGAACCGAACTTCTCACGGGCCTTCTGCTCGTTGTCGTAGATCTCGTAAAGCATCGGAAAGCCGAGAAGATCGAACACATTGTACACCTTGGGCGACATCTCAACCAGCTTGATATCGCCAGCGTTGGTGCGTACTTCCTCCACAAACGCCATAAAGACGCCCAACCCCGCACTAGATATGTAGGCAAGGTCACGGAAGTTCACGATGATATTGTACTGTTGCGCGCCCAGCAGGTCATGGAACGCCTGCTCGAGCTGCGGTGCCGTATGTGCATCGAGAAATCCTTTGAGATCAATGACCCTGGCAGGAGGACTCTCGCGCATCGATAACGAAAACTGGCTCATCTGTCCCAATCGCGGTTAGAATAGAGTGTCGGCTGGATACCGATAACACGCAACGCCATCAACATCCGAAACATCCGCCGGCGCAGGTTAGTGCCAGCGAAGGATCAGAAGCGTGCTATCGTCGGCAAGCGGTTCACCCTGTGAGAATCCGCCGATGCGGTCGTAGATCGCATCGCGCATCTGCTGGGGATTCAAGCCTCGTGCTCCGGCGTCGGCCACCGATTCAAGCAACCGCTCGTATCCCCACTCCTCGCCATCCGGCGAACGCGCCTCGGGCAAACCGTCGCTGAAGAAAATAGCGTAATCACCCGGACCGAACACCATCTCCTCAACAGCCAGATGCTGGTCGAACAACGCGGGCCGGGCGATTGCCAGCCCCAATCCTGGCGGCTTGCTGTAGGCGGCCTTGCCATTGCACACTGCCAGCGTTGGGCAATGCCCGGCACGGGCCACACGCAGCGTGCGCCGTTCGTCGATAATCTGCGCGCATACCATCGTGGCAAACCATCGCTGATCGATGATGCCATGCAGGGCAACATTGGTGCGCGCAAGCAGTTCCTTGGGCGACGCACACTGGCCGGAGATCGCCTGAACAATCCCCTTGATCATCCCCATGTACAGGGCCGCGCTGGCGCCCTTGCCGGAGACGTCGGCCACAAGCACCCCAAGAGTGTTGTCGCTGAATGCCACCACATCGAAGTAGTCGCCGCCAACAATGCTTGCCGGCAATGATTCGGCATACAGCTCGTAGAACGGGCTGATCGGCATCTGCTTCGGCAGCAGCCGCTCCTGCAGATCGCGCGCAATCAGCATCTCCTGCTCGAACCTCTCGCGTTCCAGCGAGGTGCGCATCAGGCGCGACTGCTCGATGGCAAAGGCAATCTGATTGGCCAATGCGTTCAGCAACAGCAGATTGCGCCGATCGAAACCGCCCGCATCGTTTTTCGCCACATAGATGGCCCCCAGCAGCTTCTCCCCCACCAGCAACGGGGCCGCCGCCACCGAACGCATCTCCCCCGGCGACTCGCCGCGGTACAGCGAGATGTTCCGCAGACGATCAACAGCCACCGGCTGGCGATGCTGCGATACGGCCTCGGCGATCACGAAGTCGCGGCTGGCCTGCTGTGTCATCAGCATCTTCGCCATTCGCAACGACAGGCGCGGCTTCTGGCCCAGCCTGATCTGTATCTCGTCGGCCTCGCGAAGCTCGATCCACGCCACACGCGAGCCGATGGCATCGCAGGCAATCGTGATGGCCGTATCGATGACGTAGTCGGTATCAAGCGACTCGGTAAGCAGCCGCGAAAGGTTCGTAAGCGAGGAAACCTCGGCATTGCGCCGATCGATTGCGCCGGCGGTAGGCAGCGCAACAATGACGCTTACAAACACCACCGCGCACACGAACAACAATGTCAGGTGGAGCACGAGAACCTGCTCGGACAATCCCGGCGAAAACGAGATGATCGCCGCGGCCGCGTCCTCGCTGTGCTGCAGGGCGATCATCATCACCACGGCCGCGAAGAACCCGAGAGAGGCATACCCCGCCACGCGCCACTTCTGCTCCTTGCGGAGATTGATGATCCACCCGTTCCGCGTTGCGAACACCAGGCCAAGCAGGCTTACGCAGCCCGCGATCACCAGCAGAAAACGATCGGGCTGGGCATGATCGTCCACAACATCCAGCGGGAACACCTGCGCAAGCGCCAGTGCCAGCATGATGCAGGACACGAACACCTTCGGAGCCGCACGCCGCCGCTCGTGCGAGCGGTAGGAGAACATCAGCACGAGGGGTTCCAGAATCAGCGGGACCATCACCATCCAGGCAAGCACGGTAATCCGGCCGGCGATGAACGACCAGATCGTGACCGGCACCCCGATCACGCTGAAGGAAAACGGAATCGCGCTGAGGATGCTCAGCACAACGGCCGCAACCGCCGAGGTAAGCGTCAGCGTTCGGAACGCCTTGTACGCGGCCCCGTCGTTGTCGTCCAGCCGCAACTGCCAGAATCGGATCGCGGCCGGGATGGCCCCAAGGATTGGGAGCAGTATCCGCAGTATCTCCGGCTGGGTAATCGGAGCGTCCCAGTTCTGGCCTATGATATCGTAGATCAGGAGCAGGAACCAGACGATCACGGCCGCCAGCACCACCACGCCCTGCGACGGACGCAGAGGGCGTGATTCACTCAAAGCCGGTTTATCGTTGGCGTTTTTGCTCATCAGGGGTTTGTCTTCGGCGAATCGTGCCGAATGTTGCGCTTCGTGACGATTGGCAGGCCGGCAAGATACAGCGCCGGCACGGTTGTGCTGCCCGGCAGGCACCGCCGGGCGGCGATGGCCCCTGGCAACCGGGATTGCGTCCGTTAACAGGGCGTCACATTGTTATTCCTGGCCGAAATGGTAAGTTGTTCTTCGCTGTGTTTCAATCGATGCCCAGCATTGGGCACGCTATTATTGATTGTAGACCAGGAGTGATCGGTATGGCTCGCGCAAAACAATCGAAGTACATCACGCTATCGAACATCTGCGAAACCTGTTCGAAGCCCACGAAGTTCGAGCTTCTTGGTGAGGCAGTTGGTCAGGATGAAGGAAAGCGCTGGGCGCGGTGCTCGAAGTGCCATCATACGATGATGATCGACATGTTGGTCATCGAAGGTGAGCGGCGCGCGGCCAAGGAGATCAACGTTTCGGTTGAGGATTGCATCCCGTACTCCCCACGGAGTGTCTATACGATAGGTGATGCCATCTATCACAAGACCTGGGACGACATCGGCACGGTGGTCTCGAAGGAGCTGACTTCGAGCGGCAGCCAGGCAATTGTGGTTGCCTTCAGCAAGATCGGAGAGAAGCGCCTGGTTGAGAATCTCGCCTGAGGCGCTTGGCAAACGAGCTGCAAACAACAAACATCATAGAAAACTAGAGCGATCAGAACGGAGGTGAGTTAACGTGATCGGAGTAACTGTACAGGAGAGCGAGTCGATTGACCGCGCACTGCGCCGCTTCAAGAAGAAGTACGAGCGTTCGGGAATCCTGAAGGAGTTCAAGCGCCGCACCTTCTATACGAAGCCGTCGATAACGAGCCGCATGGCCCGTATCAAGGCCGTACGCCGCCAGCAGCGGATCTCCAAGGAGCTGCAGTAAGCTGAGCGCGTTCCGGGGTTTACCCGGCCGTCCTGCTCAAAACTACTTCGCCGGCAATGCCCCACATTCGGTGGCATTGCCGGCGTTTGTTTCTCCCCACCCCCAGCAACAACCACCGATGCCTGTTACAACCGGCTTTGGTTTGGCACACGTTTCGTTTGCCGATGGTTGCGATGGCGCGGGAAGATTTGTACCTTCATCATGTCCCTGCAAAACACTGGCCGGCGCAAACACGCCGCGGATGACAATGGCACGGGCACTACGTTGTATGAACACTCAACAGCAGAAGGATCACGGTCCGTTGAACACGGCCGAGATCGAACATCAGGTGGTTAAGGGAGTTGGTCTGTTGTTGCTTTGCCTCGAGCGCGGGCGCAGCCTGAGCATGAAGGGCTTCATCGACAGCCAGATCGAACGCGGAAACGAGTACATCCCCGTTGTGGAACAGGTAGGCCATCATATCGACAACCGTCTGGAAAGCGGCACAACGCGCGAAGAACGCGCTCTGTTGCTTGACCTGCACCAGTATGTCGACGCACGACTTCGCGACGTGCGCACGGCCGACAATCTATCGCCCGGCGGGGCCTGACCACAGCTCCAAAACAATCGTTCAATCCACGCCGTAGCGACCCATCAGTCACTGCGGCGTTCCTATTTCATGGGCGGTACCAGGCCATGTAGCGTTATCAACCCTGCCGTATGAAACACGCAACCGAAACTGCGCTGCTCGAGCTGGCCGATCTCCTTGCGGAACTTCGGCTGGTGCAGGGGCTTAGCGAACGCAAACACGGCATCTTCTATCGCCGAGGCGCGGCATTCCTCCATTTTCACGAGGACCCGGCCGGTCTCTTCGCCGACATCCAATCCGGCACCGGCTGGATCCGACTGCCGGCCAATTCGCAACCCGAACGTGCCACCGTGCTGCGCACGGTGAACAACATCCTGGCCCGATAACACGAAGCCCTGCGGCCGGCACGGCAACAACACGGAACGCGACGAACAACGCTCGACCCGACAACAAGACAACTACGCATTTACACCGACAGCTCTATGCCATATCCATTCGCCGAAATCGAAGAACGCTGGCAACGCTACTGGCAAAGCAACCACGTGTTTCGCACCGATGCCCACGACACATCGCGCCCGAAGTACTACGTACTTGACATGTTCCCCTACCCTTCCGGTGATGGGTTGCATGTGGGCCACCCGGAGGGGTATACCGCCACGGACATCCTTGCACGATACCGGCGCCACCGTGGATATAACGTGCTGCACCCGATGGGCTGGGACGCGTTCGGCCTGCCCGCCGAACGGTACGCGATGACCACGAACGTGCATCCGAGCATTACCACCGAGCGCAACGTCAATACGTTCCGCAGGCAGCTTCAGACATTGGGGTTCAGCTACGACTGGGAGCGCGAGGTGAACACAACGTCGCCGGAATATTATCGCTGGACTCAGTGGATTTTCCTGCGGCTGTTCGATGCCTGGTATGATACCCGGGCCAACGCCGCGCGCCCGATCGCCACGCTGACAGCGGAGTTCGCGGCCAATGGATGCGCCAACATCGCGCGCCCGGCAACATACAGCGGCCCGGAATGGGGCTTCGGCGCCGAGGCGTGGGCATCGATGAACGCTCTGGATCATCAGGCAGTGCTGTCGAACTTCCGCCTGGTGTACGAGGCCGAGACCCCTGTCAACTGGTGCGAGGCCCTGGGCACCGTGCTGGCCAACGAAGAGGTCGAGGAATGGGTGGAGAAGGGCTACACGGTTGAACGCCGGCCGATGAAGCAGTGGATGATGCGCATCACCGCGTACAGCGATCGCCTGTTGGAGGGGCTGAACGGGCTGGAGTGGCCGCGATCCACGCTGGACATGCAGCGCAACTGGATTGGCAAGTCGCATGGCGCCGAGCTTCGATTCCGGTCGGAGTCCGGCATCGACCTGCGCGTGTTCACCACACGCCCGGACACGTTGTTCGGCGTGACCTTCATAACGGTCGCACCGGAGCACCCGGCCGTTCCGGAGTTGACAACGGCCGAACAGCAGACCGCTGTTGAGGAATACCTGCGCAGAACAACGCTGAAGAGCGAGCGCGACCGCCAGGCAGGCGAGGAAAAAACCGGCGTGTTCACCGGCAGTTATGCGGTGCATCCGGCCACGGGCGAACGCGTCGCGATCTGGACCGGCGACTACGTGCTGGCCAGTTACGGAACCGGCGCGGTGATGGGTGTCCCCGCTCACGACGAGCGCGATTTCGCATTCGCCAAGGCATTCGGGCTGCCGATCGTGCCGGTGATTTCACCGCCCGACGATGGGCCACAACGCGCCGCCGTGCTTGTCGGCGAAGCCTGCTATACCGAGGCCGGCACGATGATCAACTCCGCGCAGTTCAACGGCATGGCATCGGAAGATGCCAAATGGGCGATTGTGGATAGCCTGGGCCAGGACCACGCGCGGCGCACGGTGCAGTACAAGCAGCGCGACTGGCTGTTCAGCCGGCAACGGTACTGGGGCGAGCCCATCCCGGTTGTGAAGTACGAAAACGGGCTGGTGCTGCCGCTGGAGGAGCACGAGCTGCCGCTTGTACTGCCAGAGCTGGAAGCGTTCAAGCCGTCGGGCTCCACGGAGTCACCGCTGGCGCTGGCGCACGACTGGCTGCACTACGAACATCCCGTGCATGGGGTTGGGCGCCGCGAGACCAACACCATGCCCCAGTGGGCGGGCTCCTGTTGGTATTATCTGCGGTATGTGGACCCCAACAACACGGCTGCGCCGATCGACCCCGAACTGGAACGGCACTGGCTGCCGATCGACCTGTACGTGGGCGGTGGCGAGCATGCCGTGCTGCACCTGCTGTATGCGCGTTTCTGGCACAAGGTGCTGCACGATTTGGGTTATGTTCATACCGACGAGCCCTTCAGCCGGCTGGTACATCAGGGGTTGATCCTTGGTGAGGATTCGCAGAAGATGTCCAAGTCGCGCGGCAACGTCATCAACCCCGACTCCGTTGTCGCGGAGTTCGGCGCCGATTCGCTGCGCCTGTTCGAGATGTTCATGGGGCCGCTGGAGATGGCGAAGCCCTGGTCAACCAAGGGTGTTGAGGGCGTTCGCCGATTCCTGAATCGCGCGTGGCGGATGGTGATCGGCGACGAGGATTCCAACGTTGTCGCGGTTATTACCGACCGGGCGATGACCCCCGAGGAAGATCGCGTGCTGCATTCGACAATCGGCAAGGTGACCGAGGACATCGAAGGAATGCGGTTTAACACCGCGATTTCGGCACTGATGGTGTTCGTCAACGAGTTCATCAACGTGCCGGAGAAGCCACGCGCGGCAATGGAAGCCTTTACGCTGCTGCTCTCCCCGTTCGCGCCGCACATGGCCGAGGAACTGTGGCTGCGTCTGGGACACGAGGCCACCATCGCCTACCAGGCATGGCCCGCGTTCGATCCGGCGAAGGTTGCCGAGGACGAAGTGGAGATCGTGGTGCAAATCAACAGCAAAAACCGGGCAAAGCTGCGCGTTGCGGCCGGAATGGATGCGGCGGGGCTGGAGCAGACGGCGCTGCAGAACGACGTGGTGCGCGAGCTGATCACCGGGAAGACTGTCCGCAAGGTGGTCGCCGTGGTGGACAGGCTTGTGAATGTTATCGCCAACTGAGTGAATCTTTTGGGGGATTCGTTCGATAAGGAAGAAGTGCATCCGCCCTCGGGCTGTGCCGCTGTACGAATGCGCTGTTCCGTTCACCTATTACTGTGCCCTCGCGTATGGATGAGTCAACATCGATCCGATCAATCAAGGTCAAGTTTCCGAACATCAGCTCCAAGTCGTGGGAACATCCGGCCGACCGGGCAACCCTCACTGGCCTGAAGAAGGTACCGGGACTCGACACCGTTCTGCAGAAGTTCGTTGGCGTTACCACCGAGCGTTCGATTCGGTTGATCACGCTTGCTTCGGCAGTGCGTGTATCCACCAATCAATTTCCCAAGCTCAACAGGCTCCATCGCGAGGCGTGCGACCTCTTCGACCTGAAGGAGATCCCGGAACTCTATGTCTCACAGAGCCCGTTCCTGAACGCCGGCGCCGTGGGCGTTGAGAAACCCTTCATCGTGCTCAACTCGTCCATTGTGGACGGCATGAGCGAGGAAGAGATACTCTACATCCTTGGCCACGAGATCGGCCATTGCATGAGCGGGCATGTGCTGTACAAGACGTTGCTGCAACTGTTGCTGCAGTTCTCCACCGCGGCGCTGGCACTGCCGCTTACCGGCGTTTCGCTGCTGGCGATCATCCTGGCTTTGAAGGAGTGGGACCGCAAGAGCGAGCTCAGCGCCGACCGTGCCGGCCTGCTCGCCGTACAGGATCCGCATGTGTGTTATCGCGCGTTGATGAAGCTGGCCGGCGGCTCGCACACGTCGGAGATGGACATCAACGAATTCTTCGTGCAGGCGGCCGAATACGAACGTGGCGGCAGCATTGTCGACAGCGTGCACAAGCTTCTCAACCTGGTAAAGCAAAGCCATCCGTTCCCGGTGCTTCGCCTTACCGAGCTCAAGACATGGGTGGATTCCGGCTCGTACGACAAGATCCTCGGCGGCGACTACATCCGCCGTGACGAAAACGGCCGCGACGACGTGGGCAGCGCGTTCCGCGAGGCCGCCGACCAGTACAAGGACGACTTCAACAGCTCGAAGGACCCGCTGGCCGAGACGCTTCGTGGGGCAATGGAGGCAGCCGATTCGGTGCGCGCCAAGGCCAAGGAAGCGTTCAACTCGTTCTTCAACAACACGAACAACGGTTCCACCGAATCCAACTGATGGCCGAACCCGCCCCGGATTTCTCCGGGCCGCGGGCGCCAACCTGCAAGGGGGATCAAATCGGATCGCACGGCATCCCGGCTCACCAGATGAGCCCCGCCCTGCATTCAGTTTGGTTCCCCTTCACTATTTTCGCGCCATGGCATCCAACCTCCGCTCGCATTTCCTTCTTCGTCCCGACGTCGCATTTCTCAATCACGGTTCATTTGGTGCGTGCCCCCGCCCTGTGTTCGATGCCTATCAGGCATGGCAACTGGAGCTGGAGCGCGAGCCGGTGGATTTCTTCGTGCGGCGGGCGCCGGCTTTGCTGCGCGAAGCACGCATTTCGCTGGCCACCTACATCAACTGCAATCCGGACGATGTGGTCTATGTTCCGAACGCAACGTTCGGCGTCAACATCGTGGCCCGTTCGTTGAAGCTTGGGGCCGGCGACGAAGTTCTGGGCACCGACCACGAATACGGCGCATGCAATCGCACGTGGCGTTTCCTGGCGGCACAACGTGGATTCGCCTATCGAATGGCGGCCATTCCCTACCCGGCCACCACACCGGAGAACTTCGTGGAGCAGTTGTTCTCGCAGGTATCGCCCGCAACGCGCGTCATCTTCCTGAGCCACATCACCGCGCCAACGGCACTCATCCTTCCTGTTGCGGAGGTATGCCGCCGCGCACGCGAGATGGGGATCATGACAATTGTGGATGGCGCGCACGCACCGGGCCAGATACCTGTGGACATCGAGGCGATCGGCGCGGACTTTTATACCGGCAACCTGCACAAGTGGCTTTGCGCGCCCAAGGGAGCGGCGTTCCTGCACGCTCGCCGTGAGTGCCAATCCCTGTTGGATCCACTGATCGTCAGTTGGGGCTGGGAGGCCGCGGTGCCCGGCGCTTCGCCGTTCATCGATCACCAGGAAATGTGGGGCACGCGAGATATCAGCGCCACACTGGCAGTACCGGCGGCAATCCAATTTCAGCAGGAGTACAACTGGGACGCCGTACGCGCCGGCTGCCGGGAAATGCTGATGCAGGCCCGGCCGTTGATTGCCGCGGCGGTTGATGCCGAGCCATGCGCCCCGGACTCCGGCGACTGGTTCATGCAGATGAGCGCGTTCAAGCTTCCGCCCACCATCAATGGCCCGGAGCTGCACACGCGTCTGTTCCAGGAACACAGTGTGGAAATCCCGGTGTTCCCGTGGGACGCGCAAACGTTCATGCTGAGGATTTCAGTACAGGGTTACAACACCTGGGACGATATCCAGCGCCTGCTGGAAGGGCTGAACACGATCATGGGCCGCTGACGGCCCATCCTGCTTCATCGTCAGGCCATTGCGCTGGCCACATGCATCACGCATTACTCGCCGCGCAAGGCATTGACTGTGGCCGGCACCGATGCTACATTAGCACCGCTGGCACGTATGTGTATCCCACCACTCTATCCCCATGGGCAGCAAGCACACTACCGAATGTTCGCGTATCGGCTTCATGGTAATGCCCGCCTCGCCAGTTGAAAAAGTACCCATGAGGGTACTTTCTTGATAGTACATGAAAATGTGAAGTTACGGACCCTACGTTTCAAGGGAGCGTAACTCCCACAGCGCCATCGCTCATAGTCCTGACGATTTGCGGAGCGCCTCAGCCTCTCTCCAATGAAGTTCATCGAAGCACCCGTTCGCGGTGAAGGCAGTTTTGGGAGGTCATGTATTCGGTCATTGAAGCGCTATGGTTATGTGCTTGCACTACCGACCCCCAAGGCAGTTATCCGCGACCAGTAATTCTCTTTGATCGGCGTTGATTACACGCCGGCTTCTGATAACGCACAGTTTCCATGCCGCGTCAACATAAGATCGATTCTGCTGGAGGGGAGGAGTCACGGCAGCGAAGCCAACGACACTACGCGCCACCAACGGCAACAACAATACCCCCTGCGATTCTCGGCACGCTGTTCCAATTCCTCGGCAGGATACCAGCCACAGGCGACGTCATCGAATGGATCCATTCATTCGGCGAACTACTTTGCGCAGAGTTTCCGGACGTTGATCTGGTCTCGGTGCGCGTGAATCTGCATTGCCGGTTGGCGAACCTGGCATCCGAGTATCTTACACTCGACCACACCCCTCCCATCGATCTGCTGACACAGTCGCTGGGCGGGCATACCAGCCAGTTACTGCATACCCCGCTGGTGGTGGAGGCCCCAACATTCCAGCCCGAGGCATTTCACGAACCACGCGTGATCTCGTACGTCTATGCCGGCGACAGCCTGGGCTCGATCATGCTTCTGCGCAACAAGCGCGAAGCGCCCATCAGCGAGGCCACACTGGCGGCGTTCGAGGCACTGGAGCCCTTCCTCGTGTTCGCGCTGACCGATCTTGTCGCCCGCTACAACTACGCAAAACCGATCAGCCGGGTATTTCGCGATGTGCTTCGCGCCATCGGCGAAACCGCACGGCTTACCAGTCGCGAGCTGGAGGTGCTTACGCTGCACATGTTCGGCCGCAAGTACGACGAGATTGCCCGGCGGCTCTACATCTCCATCGACACCGTTAAAAAGCACGTGAAGAAGATCCATCGCAAAACCGGAGCTCGCAGCGCCACCGAGCTGTTCGCGCGCTACTTCTCGCCGCTTATCGACACCGATCCACCCGACCCCGGCCCGGAGGATTAGGCACGCCAACAATGTGGCCACACCCCGCCTCAACGTGGGGGCGCATCCGTAAACGCAAAACGGGGCGATGGTGTATCTCACCATCGCCCCGCCGCGTATTCAGCATCAACCGTCGCCAGCCGTACTTGCGCCCTTCGCTACCGTGGCGACGCCTTCGCGGCGCGCAATCGCGCAAGCCGCATGGATTTGGTACGGAAGGCAGGAACGATCGGCGCCAGCAGATACACCCGGATGATGTACCACCAGAAGCTTCGTTCGTTCAACGAGGGATCGATCAGATGATGCACCTTGGCATGCGCTTCCGGCAGAAGGCTCCAGTGAACACCGGCACGCTGATGATGCACCGTGTGATAGCCGTTGTTGAACAGCATCTTGTTCAGGAAGCCCAGGAAGTTGCGCGAGTGGTTCCACTCCGACTCCTCCTCGGCATGCACATGTTGAACGTAGTTGAACACGAGCACCGAGAACAGCCCGAACTGCTGCGGGATGATGATGTACAGCAGGGCCTTTTCCCAGTCAATGAGAAGGGCGCCGCCAACAAACGCGAACAGGGCAACGTACTGGAACACGGCCAGATAGAACTCGCGCCGATTGGTGCGCCACAGCCCCTTCAGGTAATCACGGATCGGCCGCTGCTGGAAATAGCTGCTGATGGTGGGGTAGATGAGCAGTGTGAACAGGTTGTTCTTCTCGCTGACACGGTACGTTATGGTATAGTCACCCGCGCGATTGTTCAGCGCGTGATGGTTCTTGTTGTGGGTCGGGATCCATGCAAACGCCGGAAACCCATAGAACAGCGTCAGCCAGTAATCGGTGAGCGTGTTCAGTGTCTTCGATCTCCAGATCGGGAGATGATTATGATTGTGCGCGATCACCGCCACTGTTACGGCCATGTACATGCCGAGAGCGAACAGAAACGGATTCATCGCTGGAAGCGACCATTGCACCACAAGCAACGCGGTAGTTACCGCCATGTATGCGAGTGTGCGAATATCAGCATTGTACCTGAGCATAGAAGATCTTCCGGGGAGTACCGTCGGCGTGCGGAGCAATCTTGAAACGCGCCGAGAAAGGAATGATTTGTAACGGGAGTAAGATAGCGAACGGATGCCCCTGCGACCATGATATTTCGCAAGCAATCCAACGGCATATCCGTGGCTACACACGTTTGGCGGGCGGAAACCAGGCGCCCCGCGCGGCAGCGCAGCACGCCATCAACGGCTTGCATGCCTGCGTCGCGCTCGGTATTATCGGCCCACTAGCCGCCCCTGCACGGGCGTTGATGCATGCATGCCAGGGTAACGGCCCGCGACCGCCGATGGCAACGGCTCCTTGCGCATGCGCGGTTGGCCGCTCAGCCACATTCACACACAGCCAGGACACGGACATCATGGCCTACGATGAATCGGTAGCCGCACGGCTCCGCATCCACTTCGCCGATCGCGACGACGTTGTTGAGAAGAAGATGTTCGGCGGCATCGCGTTCATGGTACGCGGGCACATGTGTGTTGGTGTTGTCCGCGACGAGCTTATGGCTCGCGTAGGCCCCGATCAACACGCCGCGGCCATAACGCGACCAAACGCACGCCCGATGGATTTCACCGGCCGCCCGATGAAGGGATTCATATACGTCGCGCCGCAGGGATTTGCCACGGCAAGCGCGTTGAGCGATTGGGTGCGGCTCTGCGAGGCATTTGTTTCCACGCTCCCACCCAAATAGCCGATGCCAATGAACAACCAGAACGAAGCACACTACCAGATGCTGCGGCATACGCTGGCGACCGTGGCATATCGAGCCCGCAAAGCCCTGCACGATGCGCCCGATGGATTCAGCACCTTCCGCGCCCGGGAAGACTCCCGAAGCGGGGGCGAGATCCTTTCGCATATGTGCGATCTGTACGACTGGGCCATTCGGCTGGCCACAAACGAAAACATCTGGACCACATCGAGCGTTGGCGATTGGGATGGTGATGCCGAACGATTCTTTCAGTCGCTGGGACGGCTTGATGCATACCTGGCGCAGGGCAACCAGCTTCTGTGCCCGGCGGAACGCCTGTTCCAGGGTCCGATCGCCGACAGCCTGACGCACATTGGCCAGATCGCGATGCTCCGCCGATTGGCCGAGTCGCCCGTTCGCGGCGAGAACTACTTCAAGGCCACGATCACGACCGGGACAACCGGGACGGACCAAGCGCCGCCCGTGTTCGAGTTCGATTGAGTTCGGCTCGTGCGCCCGCGATCCCCGGATCACGCATCACGGAACAACATCGCCGATCTCCCCGCCAAGGCGTTGGCACAACGCGCGATACCATGCCTCGGCCGCGGCAAGCTCTTCCTGAAAGCCCTGCACCCCCCATATCACCGACAGCGTGCGAACCGTGGCCGCCGCCGTTTTGGTGCGCTGCGAATCCTTCACCGCGTTGGCGCACGGGCCGTCGGCATCAAACAGGCACAGCAGGCCGGCTACATCGATCTCCTGAGCGGATGCGTTGAACACGTACCGCTGGCCCTGCCCGGCCAGGCCAATTCGCAGCGGTTGCCGGGCGCGGTCCAGATCCACAAGGCTGATCGGAAATCCGCTGGCCAGCGAGACCACATTGCACGCATCCACCGCCGCATTGATCGAACCCAGCTTCGCTTCCTCGGCCGCGCGCACCAGATACTCCGAAGCCGGCTTGCCGCGCCCGGTGGGCTTATACCCCCCATGCCGCAGCATCTCGCGTACAGCCGAGCGCACTTCCTCGGTTCGGCGAACGGGCACGTCGGCATCAACGCGCAGAAGATCCGTAAGCCAATCAGGCGATGGATTCTCGGCCAGCGGCCGTGGGAACGTGGTTGTAAAGGCGCGCGCATCCAGCAATGGATGCTGATCAACGTGCAGATTCATCGCAGGCATCAACGGTATGGTGTACGGCTCCGGGATTGAACGAAGGAACCGACAATATAGCCAGCATGCAATCTCATCGGATCGCGTTTCGCGCGGCCACCGATGCCGTTCTGTGTATTTTGGCGTTCCTCCCTCTTCCCTATCTCTCTCTCTCTGAAGCGAAGGCATGGCCAAGCAGCGCACGCCGCTCATGCGGCAGTATCATCAGATCAAGGAACGGTACCCCGATACGATACTTCTGTTCCGTCTCGGCGACTTCTACGAAACGTTCGAGGAGGATGCCGGGATCACCGCGCGTGTATGCGGCATTACGCTGACCAAGCGAGGCAATGGTGCCGAGGAGGAAACACCGCTTGCAGGCTTCCCCTACCACCAGCTCGACAACTACATCCCCAAGCTGGTGCGGGCGGGATATCGTGTCGCCGTCTGCGAGCAGTTGGAGGACCCCAAGCTGGCGCGCGGCATCGTGCGGCGGGATGTCATCGAAGTGGTGACCCCTGGCGTGGCCATGAGCGAGAAGCTGCTGGATGCCGGCAGGAACAATTACCTCGCGGCGGTCGATATCGCCAAAGGCGTGGCCGGCATCGCGTTCTGCGACATCTCCACCGGAGAATTCCAGGCGCTGGAGCTTTCGCTGGATGAACTGGACGAGGTGCTGGAAACGATCGGCCCGGCCGAGATCATCATCAACCGGGCACAGAAGGATCTGTTCGCTGCCCGCCGCATCAGCTCCGAGCCCCGGATAACGAAGCTGGAGGAATGGATCTTCGATGCCGAGTTCGCCAACGAACGGTTGCGCGAGCACTTCGGAACGCAGTCGTTGAAGGGCTTCGGGCTGGAACAGGAGGAACGCGCCGTAGTGGCCGCCGGCGCGATCATGCATTATCTGATGGAAACCCAGCGCGCACGCCTGGGCCACATTCGCAAGATCACCCGCTACGCCCACGGCGATTACATCGCGCTGGACCCCGCAACCAAGCGGAATCTGGAAATCATCTTCTCGGCCAACGACGGTGGCCGCCACGGCTCGCTGATCGGCGTGATCGATCGGACCTCCACACCGATGGGCGGGCGCCTGTTGAAGCGATGGCTTGTGCATCCGCTGAAATCCCGAACGGCCATCGAGAAGCGCCTGTCGGCGGTGGATGCGCTGGTGACATCGGCGTCGATAGCCGCCGAGCTTGAAAAGGAGCTGCGCGCGACAAGCGATCTGGAACGCATCATCGCCCGCGTGGCAACCGCACGCGCAACCCCGCGCGATCTGGGTTCGGTGCGTGATACCCTGGCGCGGATCCCGCGCGTTGCCGATCTGCTGGCACGCTCGGATAACGCCACGCTTGGCGCACTTGGCGAGGCAATGGCCGCGCTTGATGACCTTGTGGCCCATCTGGAAGCCGCGCTCCCGGACGAACCGCCCGCAACGCTGGCCGATGGCGGGGCGCTGCGCTCCGGCTTTTCGCCGGAGCTGGACGAACTGCGCGACCTGCGCGCTTCCGGCAAAAGCTTCCTGGAGAGTCTTCAGGAGCGCGAACGAACACGCACCGGCATCAGCTCGCTGAAGGTTGGCTTCAACAACGTATTCGGCTACTACATCGAGATCACCAACGCCAATCGCGATCGCACGCCGGATGACTACATCCGCAAGCAGACGCTGGCCAACGCCGAACGCTACATCACGCCGGAACTGAAGGAGTACGAGGAGAAGATCCTGCACGCCGAGGAAAAGCTGTCGGCGTTGGAGCGCGAGCTATTCGGCGAGCTGCAGGCGTTCACGGCCGAACGGAGCGAGCCGATCCTGCGCAACGCGCAACTGCTTGCCATGCTGGATTGCTTCGTGGGGTTTGCCCGCCTGGCACGCGAGCGCGATTACCGCCGGCCCGACATCGAGGATTCCACGCGGCTGGAGATTGTTGGCGGCCGCCATCCGGTTGTTGAAACGCTGCTACCCCCCGGCGAGCGATATGTGCCGAACGGCACGTCGCTCAACGCCGAGGATCGGCAGATCGCGATCATCACCGGCCCGAACATGGCCGGCAAGTCGTCCTATCTGCGCCAGGTTGGCCTGATCGTGCTGCTGGCACAGATAGGCTCGTTCGTGCCGGCGGAGTCGGCGGTGATCGGCGTGGTGGATAAGATCTTCACACGGGTTGGGGCGCAGGACAACATCGCCGCCGGCGAGAGCACGTTCCTGGTGGAGATGCACGAAGCAGCCAACATCCTCAACAACGCAACGCCAGCCAGCCTGATCCTGCTGGACGAGGTTGGGCGCGGGACATCCACGTTCGACGGTATCTCCATCGCGTGGTCGATGACCGAATACATTCACGATCGGCTTGGCGCCCGCACGTTGTTCGCCACGCACTACCACGAACTGAACGCGCTGGCCGACCGCTTCGAGCGGATCCAGAACTACAAGGTGGAGGTTCGCGAGCACGACGACCGCGTGATCTTCCTTCGAACCGTTACCCCGGGCACGGCCGATCACTCCTACGGCATCCATGTGGCCCAGATGGCCGGCCTGCCCGAGGCGGTTACCGCCCGCGCTCGCGAGATCATGGCGCAACTGGAAAGCGCTTCCGAAGGCAACCCGATAGGCGGAACCGAGGAGGCCCTTGCACACGCGGCCGCGCAACACGGCGGCGCCCGCAGGATGGCCGCGCACGAGATTGCGCAGCGAACCACCAACGAGCAGCGCGCCGCCACGCCGCAGATCTCCATGTTCGAGATCGCCGCCGATCCGGCGCTTGAAGAGCTTCGCACGCGATTGATGGGATTGAACCTGAACGCGATGACACCCGTGGAAGCACTGGTGGAGCTGGATCGCCTGCGCCGCATGCTGACCCCGTAAGCGATCATCGCGTAGCAGGAGTGCTCAGGCGCCGGCCACACTGCGGGCACGGCAACCGCATCCACACTGCGGGCATGCGATCGTTGCCGTGCCGCAATTACCCACCCTGCATCATTGCGGGGGTGGGGCCAGGCATGCTCCACACACCCACATCACCGTCCATTTGTAACGATGACGTAACCAAACATTTACGGTATTTCGTCGCGAGTTGCCTTTCCTGTTCCCTTCAGAGTTTGTAGAATAGCATCATACGCGCTGAACGTGTCGAGCAGACGTTATTCATCCCCCGCGCGTGAGTGTGTCCAGCACTCGGTCCCATGTCCCCCGTCACGTGTTCCTCCGACGGGGTTTCGACACACGACACATCAACAAAATCGACAACCCACTGCTGCCGGCCGCAGTGTCGCGCCGTGTATTGCCATGCATTGCACGTTGGCAGAGCAAGCTTTGCTCTGTCTTGAATCTCTTCATCCCAAACAATTCAGGAGAAATCGTCCATGCGACGAATTTACGTTCCGCTTCTGGCGGTGCTCGGCGCGCTGTTGTTTACAGCGCTGCCTACGTATGCAAACCTTGCCGATTACGGCTTCTCGGTGGGGCAAGGTGGTTGGTTGAAATCGGAAACCACAACAATCCTCAAAGCCGGCAGCAACGACGATGCCTCGGCTGTGAACGATATAGGATTCACGTTCTATTTCGACGGGCAGCCGTACACTCAGTTCTCCGTCAGCTCGAACGGCCTGATCGGCCTTGGTTCGCAGCAGGTTACGCCATGTTGGCTGAACCAGCTCACCACACCGAGCGGCGAGTGCGACGGCACCGGCGGGTATGACTTCACGCTGGCGAATGTGCCGCACATCGCGCCGTTCTGGGACGATCTCCGCATCCCCGACAGCCGCAACGACGGCTTCGACAGCGACATCTCCTACGGCCTGATCGGCGAAGCGCCGAACCGGATCCTGGTAATCAACTTCCGCGACATCGAGACCGATTACTTCAATTTCAACTACAGCAGTTTCCAGGTTCGCCTGTACGAGACATCGAACACAATCGAGTTCTTCTACAGCTATCTGAACCCGAGCTATTCCGGCAACGGTGCCTCGATTGGCCTGGCGATCAGCGATCGCAACTACCTGAGCGTGTCGCCCGCCTTCGAAGGCGCGTATGTTAACGGCCAGGAGGTCAACGACTCGTATTACCCATCCGAGCCCTCGATCCCCGAGGGAACGATGTACACCTTCCGCCCGTGCCAGATTACCTTCACCGGCAACGTTGACGAAGGCGGCACCAGCAGCATGGCCAACGGTGACGTGTTATTGGTTGGCAAGCAGGCGATGGTGTATTCGTACGCATCGTACATACCGTTTTCGATGACGATGGACGGCGCGTGCAGCTCGCGCGTGGTTACCGCATCGATTGTTGGGCCCGACGCTTCGGATTATTCCTTCTCGCCGGAGAACTTCACCCTGTATGCCGGCAACGAACCCACGCAGGCATATGTTGGGTTCCACCCCACCGGCATCGGCGTGCGCCACGCCACGCTGGAACTGGTTGACGATCACGGCACCACGTATTCGTTCGAGCTTGCGGCCGAGGGCCTGCCGCGAATCATCTATATCGGCGATGTGAATCAGGGTGGTACCGACGGCATGGCCAGCGGCGACGTCCTGATGACCAACGTGCATGTGCATCGCAACGAAAGCGGCACGTTCACACCGTTCGCACTGCAGAACATCTCCGAGGAAAAGGAATCACAGGCTGCGGCCGTTTCCTACTGGATCAAGGGCATCAGCGGTGGCCAGTACTCCATCGATCCGCCGAACACGTCGATCGGCAGCGGCGACAGCCACACGCCCACGATCACATTTGCCCCAACCACCGTTGGCCCGGTGCTTGACTCGCTGTTTGTTACCGCCGACGGCCAGACCCGTGCGTTTGCGCTGCTGGCCACCGGCGACGGGGTCGGCGCCGAGTTCATCGCCGGCAACGAGAAGCTGCATGATTCATCGACCCTGTTCGTGAACTCGTACAGCTGCTCGGGTTCCGGACCGATCACGATCGCCGTTCGCGTGCGCAACATTGGCAATCAGCCGATGAACATCACCGGCGCGGACTTCTACATCACCGACTCGGTGTACCAGCAGGGCTCGCCACGGTACCCGCTGCTGTGGGGTAACCAGGAATCACCGGAACGCTCCAACGACTATATCATCACCGAGCATCCCCCGGTATTGCCGATCACCGGCGCGCAGGCCTCGTTCCCGATCACCGTGGAAACCGGCACAACCAAGGTGATCTACTTTACCTTCATCAGCCAGCAGCCGGGCAAGCGTTTCGCGCGCGCGTTCGTGCATACCGATGCGGAGAACTTCAGCTCGCATGGGATGTACGGGCAAAGCATCGAAGGCTTGCTGACGCTGGATCTGTTCGGTCGTGGCATTGGCGGAAACCTTTCGGACAACGCGGCGGGCGGTGTGCCCAAGAGCATCCTTATGCCGGCAACCAAGGTTGGCCAGTCGACCGATGCAACCGTGAATCTCTTCAACGTTGGCACGTGCGACCTTCGCATCGCGATGAACTCCTTCCGATTCACCGCGGACGATGCCGATGAGTACACGGTTACATCACTGCCCCTTGGCACGCTTGACCCAGCCACGAACGATCTGGTGCTGGCCCCGGGCCAGAGCACGTCGTTCCAGGTTCGGTTCACGCCGTCGCAGCTTGGCTCGCGCCGCGCCACAATGCACCTGCAGACCAACGATTCGTCGTACATCATCCCGGGCATCACCGAGCGCGGTGGCTACTACCTGGATTTCTACGGCAACGTCGGCAACGGCATCATGGTTAACGGCATCAATTTCGGCACCGTGCTGGCAACAGGCAGCAGTGTGGGCACGCTCGACGCCACGGCCGCGATTGTCAACGTGACGAACGCACCGGTAACCATCACCAAGCTGGAGATCACCGGCGCCGACGCGGCCAGCTTTACGCCGGGCACGGGTGGCGCATGGACCACACCGCTGGTAATCGCCCCGAACACGGTACACACCCTGCCGGTGCACTTCGCGCCGACATCGAACACCACCGGCCTGCGTACCGCGGAACTGGTGGCAACAACCGACGACGGCAACGTGATCAACGGCACGCTGAGCGGCATGGTGGGCACGCGCACGCTTACCGCAAGCGCAACGGATCTGAGCTTCGCGGTGGGTGTTGGGCGCACGCAGCGCCGCTCGGTAACGATCGCCAATAACGGCACGCTTCCGGTTCAGATCACGTCGGTGACGGTGGAAGGGACCGACAAGGGCAGCTACACGGTGCTTCCGCTGGAGCGCACCACGCTGATCCCAGGCCAAAGCGAGTTGGTGGAGCTTGCCTTCCGCCCAACGGCAACGGGTGCGACAACCGCCACGCTGGTGATAACAAGCAACTCCACCGACGGCGCCATCAACGTGACGCTGAACGGCATGGCCCGCACGGCTCGCCCGGTGGATGATCCCTCGGCCACGACCGGTGCCATCACCGGACGCGCCGACGAGCTTGCGCATTCGGCAAGCGACTTGGTCAGTGGTCTGGCATCCGAAACAACGCTGAACGGTGTGGCGTTGCAGGCGAGCGTGCCGAACCCGGTGCGTGATGTGGCCACAATCGGCTACACGGTGCCAAGCCGTGGGAACGTGCTGATCGAGCTGTTCGACGCAACCGGCGCACTGGTGCGCGTGGTGGAATCCGGAGCCCGTGAGGCCGGTTCGTACTCCGTGCAGGTCGATGTGCGGAATCTGGCATCGGGCGTGTATCATTACCGGCTTACGGCCAACGGCGTGCGCCTTGCACGCACGATGAACGTGGTGCGGTAGTGAGCAACACATACACGGCGGGCTGATACCGGCCTACGTGTTTCGCTGTGTGATGGGGCGGCCCCGGCTATCGGGGTCGCCCCACTGTTTATCGGGGATTCGCGATCTTTGTTGGCTGTGATGGCACATCTTCGTGCATCGGCGGCTCACCCTTCCCGTACGGCACGGCCGTGGTACCACACGGACCGTGGCTGCGGTATCCAACCGAATCGACATGACCAAGCTGAGTGTAAACGTCAACAAGGTGGCAACGCTGCGGAATACGCGCACCATCGGGATACCGAGCGTAACCCGCCTGGCGCGTATCTGCCTGGATGCCGGCGCACACGGCATCACCGTGCATCCGCGGCCCGACGCGCGGCATATCCGGCCCCACGACGTTGAGGAAATCGCCCTGCTGATGAAGGAATATCCGAGCGCGGAGTTCAACATCGAGGGGAACCCGTTCCACGGCTACATGGAGTATGCCGAACGATTCACGCCCGCGCAGTGCACGCTTGTGCCCGACGAACCGGAAGCCTTCACCAGCAATCAGGGCTGGAACCTGCGTCGCGATGCCGACCGGCTGCGCCCGATTATCGAGCGCCTGAAGGGATACGGATGCCGTGTAAGTCTCTTCATGGATGCCGGCACGTCCGATCTGGATCTGGCGGCCGCGATCGGCGCCGATCGCATCGAGCTGTACACCGAGCCATACGCGGCGGCGTTCGCGGGCAACCGCGACGGTACTGCCGCCGGTCCGTTCGCGGAGACCGCCGCGCAAGCCGCAACGCGTGGCCTTGGGGTGAATGCCGGGCACGACCTGAACCTGGAAAATCTTGGCCCGTTCCTGGCCTCGGTTGGCAACGTGCTGGAGGTTTCGATTGGCCACGCTCTTGTGGCCGACGCACTGGAATTCGGCATGGCCGAGACGGTCCGGATGTATCTCGATACAATCAACGGTGTCGGCAGGCGCTGACGCCTGCCGCGGCATCCACACCTTCATTGCTCAATCGGCAAACGCATGAACTATCATCACGCAATCCACTTCACGCTTGGCGAAGCGCGGGCAATGCTTGACGACGCCATCAGGCTGCTGGAACGCATGCGCATGCTGAAGCAACAGCTCGACAGCAAGGGCTATGATCTGCACATGCACACGGCGCTGGGCGGCTTCGGCGCCAATGGCATGAAGGCATTCCCCGATCAGATGGAGGAGATCATCCGTCTGTACCACGAGCTGGCACGCAAGGGGATCCTTGTGAAGGATATCGACAAGGGATTGATCGACTTCCCATGCATTCGATCGAACGGCGAGGAAGTCTATATCTGCTACATGCTCGGCGAAGAGGGGATAGGGTACTGGCATCACATCGCCGACGGCCTCGCGGGACGGCAACCAATCGAGACGCTGTGAACGTGGCCACGCCGGCACGCCATCGTTGTACGGGCACGCTAGGGATGCACATATGATTTATCTGGACAACAGCGCTACCACGCCTCTTGACCCCGAGGTTGCCCGGTGCATGGACCAATGGCGCGCAACGAATTTCGCCAACGCCAGCTCGGCGCACCGTCTGGGACAGCAGGCGCGCGTTGCAATCGAGGAAGCCCGCGAACGGCTGGCAAATGCCATCGGCGCCGAATCGAAGGAGATTGTGTTCACCTCCGGCGGCACCGAGGCGAACAATCATGCGCTGAAAGGGTACGCGCTGAGCGTGTTCGCACAGCATGGGACATGGCCAACAATCCTTACCACACGCGCCGAACATCACGCGGTGCTGCACCCGGCGGAGTTCCTCCGCACTATTGGCGCCAACCTGCTGTTGCTGGATGTTGACTCCAGCGGCCGGCTCGATCCCCAACATCTGCGCGAGACGCTGCGCGCGCTGCCGCCCGGAGCGCCGCCGCTTGTATCGGTAATGCACGCGAACAACGAAACCGGCAGCGTGAATCCGATTGCCGAGCTTGCAGCGGTTGCGCATGAGGCCGGAGCCATCCTGCATACCGACACGGTACAGAGCTTCGGCAAACTGGATGTTCGTGCCGAATCGCTGGGCGCTGACATGCTGACAATTTCGGCGCACAAGATTCACGGGCCTAAGGGCATTGGCGCGTTATACATTCACCGTGCCATCGAGCTGGAACCGCTGATTCACGGAGGCGCGCAGGAACGCAACCGGCGCGGAGGCACCGAGCCGGTGGAGCTGGTGCTGGGGTTTGATCGCGCGGCGCAAATAGCGCTCGCAGGCCGCACCGAAACCAGCGCCGGCATGCTCGCGCATATCGAGCTTCTGCGGAGCCTGCTGTCGTCGATCAACGGCATCCGATTCAACACGCCGCAGGCAGGCGTGTTGCCGAACATCCTGAACGTTACATTCGACGATGCCGCGGATCTGGACGGCGAAGCGTTGATCGTGGGGATGGATCTGGAAGGCGTGGCGGTGTCGAACGGATCGGCATGCACATCGGGAAGTCTGCAACCCAGCCACGTGCTTGCGGCAATGGGTCTGCCGGCGGCACAGGCCCGTGCGGCGGTACGATTCTCGATAAGCCGCACTACGTTGGAGGATGACATCCGCCAGGCTGCACAGGCACTGGCGCGCGTGGTGGCGCGCATGCGTACCACCTAGCGCGAACGTTCGGCAGCGGCGCCGTCGCCGCCCGCAACCTTACATCTACGAATACCCGTGATCACGATACAGCCATTCGAATCCGGCCCCGTTGCAACGGTGGCATACCTTGTTATCGACGATACATCGCCCGGTGCGGTTATCATCGACGCTCCGCTGAATTCCTCAACGGCAATCATCGCCGCGGCCGAGAAAGCAGGCGTGGAGCCGGCGGCGCTTATTCTGACGCACACACATTGGGACCACACCGGCGACGCCGCAAAGCTGAAGGCTCGGTATCCCGACATGCTGATCTATGTGCATCCAGCCGACGAATATCGCCTTGAAGCCCCGATGGAGCACACGGTGTGGAAGCTCCCGTTTATTATCGAACCAATCGCCGCCGACCGTCACCTGCATCATGGCGACCGATTCGAGCTGGGCGATATCCACTTCGATGTAATTCACACACCCGGGCACACCGAAGGCGGGATCTGCCTGTACGATGCGGTACACGGCCTGCTGTTCGTGGGCGACACGCTTTTCGCGGGCTCGGTTGGCCGCACCGATCTGCCGGGCGGCGATTGGGAAACGCTTGCCCGCTCGATCCACGATCGACTGTTGGACCTGCCGGACAACGTGAACGTGTATCCCGGACATGGGCCGCCCACCACCATCGGCGCGGAGCGGGAGTCGAACCCCTTCGTGGGCACGTAACACATGTGCCCGAGCACCTGAACCAACGTGGCCCCGGCGCATTGCTGCCCCGGGGCCACTGATGTTTCTCACGCCGTGTGCTGCGATGCAGGATGCTTACCGCACCTGATACCACACCGCGACATTCGCGCCGGGCACGTTGGTCCAACGCTTCTCGGCGGGCTGTACGCCACCGCTGGGCGTGGTCTTCTGCATTCCACCGCGTCCGGCATCACTGGCGGCCACATCGATCTGCACCTGGCCTACATACAGACGATCGCCGTCTGGGACGTCCTCGGCATACCGAATGGTAACCTCGGCGCGGCCACGGCCCTGAGTTGGCGAAGCCACCAGCCCGCGACCAATCGGACGTACACGCCAGTCGACGTTGTTATCGGTGGTTGGTACAATCGTAAAGCTCTTGACCTGGGTTTCAGGCCCCAACACCACTTCCTTGGTGCTCACCGTTACCGATCCGCCGCCATTGGTGTTCGAGGAAAGGCCTGGCGCAACGGAGTTGTCGGCACAGGACACGAGCACAGTGGCCATCAGCGCAACGCTGCTCATGATAGTCAGAAATTTTGCACGCATTGTCGTATCGTATTAAGTAAACGTGTCGTTTCGCGCCATGTGTGATGGCGCATCCCGCGTGGATGCCGGGCTGTACGCCAGGCGGCGGGAATCTGTTAATGAAGCTTCGTGCACTGTGACGGTGAACCCTGCATGAAAGTTCCATCCGATAACGTAACGCGACGTATCGGGCGGCCACGGTGGGCCAGCCGCGGCATCGGCGGTACGCGCCGCGCCGTGCGCAGGCTGCCGTAATGCGCGGGGAAACTCGTCCTGTGCGGACCCCTTCCACCGAAGACATTCTTTCAGCCGCAGAGTATGTTCGGTACGGCATCGAACACCCCCAACGTAGAAGCCCCCTCACGTGATCTCCACGTGAGGGGGCTTCCCTATCCGTCGCTGCCTGGCTTTTCCATCAACCGTCGTTGAGTCCCCCCAGACCATGTTCGGGTCGATGTCAAGCGCAGGCCCGACTGGGTTTGGTTACTTCACCACTGTCATGCTGCGGGTTTCAACCAGCGTGCCGGCACGCAGCGTGTAGTAGTAGGTGCCGCTTGGCAGATTGTTGGTGTCGAAGAACACGGCATGTTCGCCGGCGCCAAGACGCTCATTATCCATCAGGCGGGTTACCACTCGACCGCTTGCATCGGTCACCACCAGGCTTACCGACTCCTGCGACATTGGCAGGCTGAAGCCGATCGTTGCCGAGTGCGTGGCCGGGTTCGGGAAGCTCTGCCCGAGCATCGCGGTTGCGCCGGTGGCGCCATCATCGCCGCGAACCGAGGAGAGCGGGTTTGCCAGGGTGATCTCACCGTTTGTGAGAACCTGACCATCGGCGTCGTACGTGGTGAATCCAAGCGTCACCGTGTTGGCTTCCACGCCGGCCATCGTGATGTAGATCGGTCCGTGCTCCTCGCCCGGTGCCAGCGAAACCGCTGCATCGCCGATCTCCTCGCCCACGAAGCGTGTCTGCCCGTTGCGGCCCAGCTTCACGATCACCTGCTTGTCGCCCGCGGTAGGTCCTACGCCGATGATGCGCGCGCCGCTCTGGGTACCGGGCTCGCTGATCCCGAAGGCAGCCACCGGCAGGCCCGACGTGTTGGCATTGCGCAAGTGAATTGCGTAGGTCCGAACATTCGTCAGGTTGGTGTTGGCACCCGTCACCACATCACCGCCCAGCTCGTTTGCACGGCGGAACGTCACAAGCGCTTCCTCGCTCAGCGTGTCCGGCATACCCGTCTCCGGATTGGTTACCGTGTAGGTGAGCACCAGGCGGTGCCGCGCCGTACGGCGGCTTCCAAGGCCGTTGTACTTCAGGGCAAACGTCACGCTGCTGTTCGGCTGCGCATCAAACGCTGCCAGCATCTCGCCGTTGGCGAAGAAGAGATCGTAGCCCGCAACCGATGCCGAGCCGTCCTCGATGGTAAGACCCGAGTCAGCAGGTGTCATCGTCAGGCCGATGTAGTGCACCGTGCCCAGCTCCTGCGGCGGCACCGGGAAGTTGATCGCCAGGTAGGCACTGTCGGGGCCAACCAATGCTCCGGAAAGCGTTGGGCCATCGGCGCTCTGCAGGGTCTGCTCACCCTGGCGCTTGCTGGTACCAGGCGTCCAGATGTTGACATCGTCCCACTTGATCAGGCGGAAGCGCAGACGCGAGAAGCAGAGCACGGTGTCACACGTCACGCAGTTCTTATCAGTGAAACGGAAGCGGATGCAGTAGCGAAGAACATCGAACCAACGGTTCGGAGCCATCGGCTGGAACTGGAGGTTCAGGTTGAACGGAACACCCATCCAGTTCACGGGCACCATCGGGCCCCACGTGATATCCTGCGGAACCGGATACCCTGGCGCCGGCGGAACCGTGCCCGGCATACCGTTGATGGTACCGCTGGTGAAGCTGCCCCATGCGGGCGCGCCGTTTACCGTCACGCTGACAAGTGTTGCCGAGGCCGCGCCAATCGGCGTTGCGCCGCTTCCGGCCGCCCAGAGGATGCCGCCAACATTGCCGGCGCCATTGGCCGAGGCCGAGTTATGAAGCTGAGCGAATCGCTTCAGGAAATCCTTGCAGCAATCGATCGGCTTCGGGCAATCGGGAAGCTTGATCTGGAACGAATCGCGGCAGCAATGCACGCGCTGCTTGTCGCAGATGGAGGCGTAGAGCGTGTATCCGCCGGGCACCGCGCCAGGACCACTGATGACCACGCATTGCATCGGCGACATCGTACCAGGAGCCACACCGCTTGGATACACGATCGTCATCGGCGAGAACGACATTCCCGGCGGAGGCACAATCGTGAAGTAATACACCGGGAAGCTGGACTGGTTAAGGAAGTTGAAGCACCACGAGTAGGCCGGCTGTCCGTTCGTCAGTGAGATGCACTTGACAAAGTTCTCCTTGATCTGGAAGCATCCGGTTGGGCACTCCGGCAGGCGCACCTTGATGGTGTCGGTGCAGCAACGCTGCTCACCCGTTGGCAGCACACAGCACGTACGCACGGCAATCGAGACAACCGTGCCTGGCACCGCGGCCGGGCCGGAGATCGAGAACACCACCTGCTGGTACGTGTTCGCAACGAGCGTAAACGTGCCGGGCGTAACCGTCACACCAACCGGCAACACGCTGACAACCGTGGCCGTCTGTGTCTGGCAGCCGGCAAGATGGCTGCGCAGCCACGTGGTCCACTGATATCCCATCTGGTTGCTGCCGGGGATCGGCTTGCACTCGATGTGGCTATCCTGCGACATGTCGATGCAGGTATCCTTCTGGCAGTTGCCGAAATCACGACCGGAAACGATCTGCCCGGCGGTCATCGCCACCGTATAGGTGAGGCTTGCAGGGTACGTCTGGGTCCATCCCGGCTGGTTGACTTCGTTCACGATGTACGAGCCAACAGGAACGTTGAAGAAGTAGTAGTTGCCGAGAACGTCGGTCACGGTGGTCCATCCGTTGGAAAGCTGAATCGTCCAGCCGGCCAATCCCGGCTCGTTGGCGTCCTTCTTTCCGTCGCAGTTGAGATCACGGAACTTCTGGCCGGTGATCACGCCGGTGGAATCGCAGCAGTTGGGCTTCACCAGACCAACACCGGGAGCGGTTACGTAACCGGCGATATCGAGGCCCATCGCAACGCTGCCGATGTTGTGCAGACGCACGCGGATGCAGTTGCGGCCGGGCTTGAAGAATTGCGGGTTGTTGGTGGCCAGGTGCGTTGGAACGGTAAAGCCACCCGTTGTTGAACCGATATAGTTACCGTTGAGGAACACGGCCGCGCTGTCGTCGGCAAGGATGTCGAACGCCATGCTCGGCTTCTGCGCATTCGGGCCAAGACAGAAACAGTACTCGAACTCGTACAGGCCGTTCAGGATGTTGGTTGACGATGGATACGAGCTGATCCACTGGCTGTTGGTAAACGGGAACGCCCACGCGGGATGCTTCAGGATCACACCGGCCGGCCGGGGCTCGGTAGTGCCGGGATCGGGATCGCTGATCACGCGCCACCAGGGCGTCATGCCGCCAATCGGGAAAACGGTATTCGTGTTGTAGTTGAAGCCCGTGTTGATCTTTACCGTGTCGGTAAGGCAGGGGTCGTTCTGCGCGTGCAGGTTGGCCGAAGGAATGGCCAACCCGAGCATCAGAAGAATCAGGGTAATCGCACCAACAACAAAACCCGGCACTCGACGGCCGGCGGTTGCAGTGCAATTGATCGCATCGTTGTACCCAACGATGGTGTTGATCGGCTCATTCGCGAGCCGATTGGTAGCGCCAGTTGGCGCGTTGCCGGTCGTTCGCCGGCTCGTTGTTCTGGATGTTGCGGTCATCATCTGATTACCTCGTTTGCGTTTGTATGTGTTGAAGGAGTCGATTCGTTTCTGATTTCAAGCTGCATACAGACTAATGCAGCCTCTTAAAGCACGCTTAAAGCGAATTCCCCATCCGTTTTTTTATTCCCCTCCGGCGCCGCCGTAGCGGACGCCGGAGGGGAGATTGTCCCCGTCACGGATCAAGAGGACGCTATGAGATCAGTGCCTTTACGCCTTTGCGCGCATAGGCCGCCACTACGTGATCGCTGCCTTTGCCGCGGCCGGCAAACGGATAGAAGCCTATCGCCGCCAGGCCGAAGCAGAACAGACAACCACCAATCAGTCGAAGTATCGAGCGGACATCGTTCAGCGTATTCATATGATCACCCTGTATTGCGCATCGTTCGATCTGTGGACATCCTTCCGCCTCCGGGCCGTTCATCACTCGATCATCGAACATGTATACACGCTATCGCGGGCGCTTAAAAGCGTCTTAAAGAGGTCTGGAAAGATTCGAGATGGTGGTTCCAAACAACCATGCCGGCGAAGACGGCTGGGGTTGGGAATGCTGAATCTGACTCAAAAAACGCGGATTCACTAAAAAAGAAGCCCCGCTCGGACACATGTGCCGTGCGGGACTTTTCTTTGAAGCGGAAATTCAGTTGTCGGTTGGGGCCAGCCCACGGCAACCGCGGCTATCCACACAGTGCCTGGCCGGCGTTACCACGCCGCCACGGCTATATCACACTCGTACGTTGAAGTACTTGGCCGCCGGATGATGCACAACAATGGCGCTTGTGGATTGCTCGGGGTCGAGCATGAACTCCTCGGACAGCGAGATGCCGATCCGCTCCGGACGAAGCATCTCGAACATCTTCGTCTGGTCCTCCAGATTCGGGCACGCAGGATATCCAAAGGAGTACCGGCTACCACGATATCCCTGCGAGAACAGGCGACGGATGTCGGCCGCGTCGTCGCCGGCAATCCCCAACTCCACACGGATGGATTTGTGCCAGTACTCGGCCAGGGCCTCGGCGGTTTCCACCGACAAGCCATGGAAGTACAGATAATCCGAGTAGTTGTTCGCACGGAACAGCTCGCCCGCATATTCGCCGGCGCGTTTGCCCATGGTCACGATCTGCAGGGCCACAACGTCGTAGGCGCCGCTTTCAACCGGACGGAAGAAGTCGCTGATGCAGAGATGGCGGCCGTGCGACTGCCGTGGGAACTCGTAGCGGATCCACTCCTCCAGCCCGGAATCATCCATCGGCACAACGGGCCACTCGCCAACAAGCGCGTCGCCGGCAAGCCCCTTCGGCCGATACACGATCAGCGTGTTATAGTCGGCACGGCAGGGATAATAGCCGTAGATCACCTTCGGTTCCAGCAGCCGCTCGCGCTTGGCGCGCAGCTTCATTTCCTCCAGTTTCGGATGCACCACGTCCTCAAGCTCGCGGCGATATTCCTCGGCCGTCCGCTTCCCCTTCTTTACCTGCCACTGCCCCCGGATCAACGCAACCTCGTTGATGTACTCGAACACCTTCTCCAGGTGGATGTTATCCACCACACGCGACCCGTAGAACGGGGCCGTGGGTACCGGTACTTCGCGGTCCACATCGGAGGTCACGCGCAGGCGATGCACGCCACGATCGGTCTGGAAATCCTGAGCACTTACCGGGAAATCCGCATCCTGACTTTGCTCCTCCTGCAACTGTACCGACACCGCATACGCCGATACCCCGGTTGCATCGGCAAACGCGGAGGCCGGCTTCGAGATATACAGCGCCGGCGGGCGGCCGTAGGTATCGATGCAGAAATCGATCTTGTCGTTGGCGATCACCGCGCGCGGATCGTCCACGGGCACATGATCGAACCCAAGCGTCCGATAGAACCGCCCAAGCTCGACATCGTCCGGATCGCAGGTAACGTAGACTTCGGCCTCGCGATTGATCGCACGCGCCATCGAGCGCATGGTCCGGACCAGATCGAACCCGGCTCCGGCCGTCCATTGCTCCGGCAGCATCGTGATGTTGGTAAGCTCGTAGACGCCTTCGCCCATCGGCATCACACGCCCACCGCCCACCACGTCCTCGTGCAGCTCGGCCACCACCAGCTCGGCGATGTCGGCGCGCTCCAGATCCTCCCGAACCACATTCATCAGCACGGCCAGAGCATCAAGCTCGTCGTCGGCCGCGGGGCGCACACGCACCGCGCCACGTTCGGATACCGAGCGCCGGGCATTGGCGTAGGCGTCGTTGGAAGCACGTTCCTCGGTGGACAGTTCAGCGGCATCCCCGGCCCCGATGTCGCCATCGGCTTCCAGCGGCATGTCCAGCGGATGGCCGCCAACGATGCGCTCCATGTAACGCAGTCCGGCAAACGCGTCGTTGGCATATGCCACGGTCGGGCCGTAGATCTCGCGCAGATCCTGCTCCACGTACCGCCGCGTAAGCGCCGCGCCGCCCAGGATCACCGGCACTTCGATGCCGCGCCCCTTCATCAACTGAAGGTTCTCCTTCATGATGAGCGTGCTCTTGACCAGCAGGCCGCTCATGCCGATTGCGTGCGCGTGATGTTCGCGCGCGGCCTCCAGCATCGTTTCCACCGGCACCTTGATCCCCAGATTCACCACCCGGTACCCGTTGTTGGTCAGGATGATATCCACCAGGTTCTTGCCGATATCATGCACGTCGCCCTTCACGGTGGCGAGCACCATGGTGCCCTTCGCGGAGCTGTCGGACCGCTCCATGAACTGTTCCAGATACGCCACGGCCTTCTTCATGGTCTCGGCCGATTGCAGCACGAACGGGAGCTGCATCTGGCCCGACCCGAACAGATCGCCAACCACCTTCATGCCGTCCAGCAGAATGGTGTTGATGATCACCAACGGCTCGTAGCCCTTCAGGGCCTCATCCAGATCAACATCGATGCCGATCTGATCGCCGTCGATAATGCGCTGCTTCAGCCGCTCCTCAACCGTGAGAGTGGCCTTATCCACCGTCTGCCGTTCGCTCTTCTTGTCCGCATAGTAGGCCATCAGCTCCACCAGCGGATCGTATACACACTTGCGTTCTACCATAGGGCACCAAAGTTACGCATCCAATGCGTCACGCACCGTATCACTTCGCGAACGCCCCGGCAATCCCACCAGGCACCGGCACGGTGGCAATCAAAAAGCACCCTTTTGGGTACTTTTTTGTTTGCCTCAAACGTTGTCAGTTTGAACAATGAAACGGGCTCCCCCCGGTTTCAACGTATTCGGATGGATAACATGACCGACGCAGAAATCGCAATGAAGGAACGCAGGGCTCGGGCCGCTGGCAGCATACAGGCAGGCGTGCTCAGAGCACACAGGAACAGGCCCTGGTGGCTCAGCACCCTGTTGAGCGGGTTATCGCTTGCAACGGTTGTTACGTGGGTGTTTGTCGCGGGAACGTGGCACGGCGGTGTGAACGACAAGCTGGATCACCTGGTTACCGCGCAGCAACTGCGCGATGCCGGCACCGACCCACAGAGCAGGGTAATGGAGGAACGCTTCAAGCGCGTTGAGGCACGCAACGAATCAACACGCGAGGATATCAACGCACTTCGCGAGGACGTGCGCGCTGTCAACGGCAAACTTGATCAACTGCTGGCCAGAGCGGGGGTCGCACACGAGCGCTGATCCGCTGTCTGTCCGCGCGCGGAGCACGATGGATGCCACACCCGGCACACGGCGTTTACGGATTCAGCGGAGCAGATCCACCAACTGGCGTCCGGTTGTCGGTGACATCCCGTCCTGCCGATGCAGAACACGGCCGTTACGCACAACAAGCACATCGGGATATCCACGAACGGAAAGGCCCAGCGCCAGTTCGGATGTAAGCGCCGCAACCTCAATGGACGCGCCGAAATCGCGGCGAGCTGATTCAACCCCTTCACGGCTGACCACAACCACCCTGCAGACCACACGCGAGTCCGCAAGCGTTTTCAGCACATCAGGAATGAACCGGCGGCACACGCCGCATAGCTCGCATTCTGGATATCAGCAAGCACCTCACCGGCAAACGGGCTCCGCAGACGGAAGGCCTGTGCGCAGTGGTACAAACAAGATCATTGTACCCCCGAACTGTTTGGAACGCCACGAAGTATGATGATGACAACCATAACTGTTACCGCAAATTCAGGATCAGACATCCGCCGCCACCCGTGCTGTCAATAACTGACCGCCGGCTGCGAACATCTTGTTGATTGCTCGTTTGGTATCATCGTATCAGTTTTGCCGACACTGATTGCGATCGGCGCAACAACGTTCGTACTATTCGGCCAACGCCCGATCGCTCACAGCCGTCGCCGCTTTATACATTCGGACACCTCACATTGTGTCGGCGGCAATGTATGGTCTGGGCTCGGCAATGCCAAGCTCGCTTACCCAACCCGATGGCAAACTTCACGCTCGATCAACAGAAGGCACACGACCCGCTTCGGCACCTGGCAATTACCGCCAACGCCGGCAGCGGTAAAACGCGCGTGCTGGTCAGCCGATACTGCGACCTTGTCGAGCTGTTCGGGGCCATGCCGGACCGCATCGCGGCCATCACATTTACGGAAAAGGCCGCCTCGGAACTGCGCGGAAAAATTGCCGGTGAGCTGGATAGCCGCCTGGCCAGCGACGACCACCGCCCGAACTGGGGGCGATTGAAACGCGCTCGCGAACGCTTCCCTTCGGCGATCGTCACCACCATTCACGGCTTCTGCTCGCAGATGCTGCGCGAGTATCCAATTGAAGTTGGCGTGCCACCGAATTTCGGCATCGTGAGCGGTTATGAACGGCGGCGGATGCTGGACGAATCGCTGATGGAGGCGATCGAGGCCGCGCTGGAGCCGGAGTCGGCGGCATTCGACGTGGCGCGAAAAGTTGGGCGCGAGCGCATGGAGACGATCCTGCGCATGATGCTGGATAAGCGCGAGATCGTCGCCTACAGCCGGACGCACGGCGTGCTTGCAAACGAGCCGGCGGTTACCGTGCGCGGCTGGCTTGCCGCCATCGAGAAAGCCCTGCGCGCAATGCTTCTAGCGCCGGATGTTGAACGGGCCGTAACCATGATGGCCGGGCTGATGAAACCGGATAACGCGGCCGAGGCCCTGCAAGGGCTT
Source organism: uncultured bacterium (assembly GCA_966128725.1). GTDB lineage: Bacteria > Bacteroidota > Ignavibacteria > OLB7 > OLB7 > JAFDZV01. The sequence continues at coordinate 43,797 of CBHYLN010000003.1, forward strand.
GCCGACCTGCGGGCCGCCCGCGATATCGACGACATCATCCTGCGCGCCGGCGAACTCCGAACGCTGCTGCTGACCAACGACGGCAAACCGCGCAAACGCTCCTACCCTTCAAAGGACGTCGACTTCACGCTTGTGGAAATATGGGCGGCGGTTGTTGGCGGGGCGATGCGGCGGGCGGCACGATTCATCGATTCCAGCGGTGACCCGGCCCTGCATAACGAACTGCTGGCCGATACCAGACTGCTGCTGGCATTGGCCGACGACGCGATACGGCGTTATGATGCGCGCAAGAGTCGCGCGAACGCCCTGGACTTCGAGGACCTTCAACTTCGGCTGCTGGACGCGCTGGCAAGCGAGTCGTTCGCGGCGGAAATCCGCGAGCGATTCGATCACATCATGATCGACGAATTTCAGGACACCAACGAGCTGCAGTACGCCATCGCCCGCCGGATGCTGGCCGGGCTGGACGTGGGCCGCCTGTCCATCGTTGGCGATACGAAGCAATCGATCTACGGCTTCCGCAATGCCGATGTGGAGGTGTTCCACCAGGCAAGCCTGGAGATTGCCGACGGCAATACCCGGCTGGGCCGCACAACGGCGCCACTTCGGTTCCGGAGCGAGGAAATCGAACCAGGCAACAACACCGAAGCCGGCGGCGTTATCAAGCTTACGGCCTCGTTCCGGCTTCTGCCCTCGATATGCGCATACGTAAACGAGGCCTGTGCCCCCATCCTGATACGCCGCGAGGCCACGGGGTTTGGCGTTGACTACGAACCGTTGGTGTGCGCACGGCGATCGGCCGGCCGTGGGCGCGTGGAGTTCATCCTGGCAACACCGTCGGATGCCCAGGCCGAGGATTCGGCCAACGAGCCGATCCTGCCGGCACCGCATGTGGACGAGCCCGATGCCGCAACGGAGGCGGCGACGTTGGAGCCGGAGATGATCGCGCGCCGCATCGCCTGGCTGGTGAACGGCGGCGAACAGGTTGTGTGGGATACGCCGGCCGATGGGGTGGCCGAGGCCGCCCGCGCTGCTCGCTGGGGTGATGTGGCGATCCTTTGCCGCAAACGATCGATGTTCGAGGCTATCGAACAGGCATTGCGCGCGCACGGCATACCGTTTGCCACACACGGCGGCTCCGGGTTCTACCGCACGCAGGAGATATACGACATGCTCAACTATCTCCGTGCAATCCTGAACGCGCGCGACGACATCGCCCTGATTGGCGTACTGCGTTCACCGATGTTCGCCGTTTCCGACGCCGAGATCTATCGGCTGACGCTCGCTGCCGGTAACGAGGGCCACGATCTCTGGTCGCGCGCAATGCACCGCGTACGGAGCGGCACCGCCGCCGAATCGCTGGCACGCGCAACCGAGGCAATCGAGGAGGACCGCGCAATGGCGGGCCGGATTCCGGCATCGTTGCTGTTGAAGCGTGCAATCGAGCGCACCGGCTGGCGCGGTACGGTGATTGGCGCCGAGCGTGGAGAGCAGAACCTGGCCAACGTGGAGAAGCTTCTGGAACTCGCGCGCGAGTACGAGGCGCGCGGGTTCACCAACCTGTTCGACCTCGTGGAACGGATCGGCGAGATGGTGGAGGTTGGCGAGATGGAGGGCGAGGCGCCGCTGAACACCGGGCGCGACGCCGTGCACCTGATGACGATGCATGCCGCCAAGGGGCTGGAGTTCCCTGTTGTTGTGCTCCCCTCACTACATGCGCCCACGCGTACATCAACCGAACCGTTCTTCGACAAGGACCTTGGTTTTGGGTGGACGTGGCGATTCAATCATCGCGAGTATCGGCCGGCCATCACCGCGTTGATGGGAATGCGCGCAACCGAACGCGAGCGCGCCGAGGAAGCACGGCTGTTCTACGTGGCCACAACCCGGGCACGCGATCTGCTGATTGCATCGGGCGAATACGATAGCGAACATCCACCCTCAGGGACAATGCTGGAATGGGCCTTGTCGCCGCTTGCTGCAATCCCCGACGGCAACACCGATGTGCCCCTGGCCGGTGCATCGCTCGGTTTTCTGGACCCGGATGGTGTGACGCTGCGCACGGAGAACTGGGAGCAGCAAGCCGGGGTCTGGCGCGCGATACCACCGCCCCCGGCCGATCTCGCCGAGAAGCTTACGCCGTTGCCGTTTCGGTCGGCCGCGTTGCGCATCGGTGAGCTCCCGGCACGCGCGCGCGGCGAGATCTATTCGGCCACGCAGTTTCTGGTGTACCATCAATGCCCAAGCAAGTACTATCTGAAGTATCGCCTTGGCATGCCCGAGGAGATCGCCGAAGGATACATGGCAACGGACGATGCGGAGCCGGACACCGACGATGGGCTGCCGTTCGCCCGGTTGTTCCGCATTGTCGCCGAACGGCTCGACAGGGCAGTGGACCCAGCAACCGGGCGCCTGCTGCGGGATGACGATGGCGTGGCGATCGGGCTGGAACGCCTGGTAACCGATGCCCTGCGCATGGAACCGCTTTCGCCGGCCGACGCGGCACGGCATCGGGCACGCCTGACCGCGACGTTCACCAACCTCGACGAGTCGGATGCCGCACGCGCAATCCTGTTTCCGCCCGGTGCGGAGGCGATGACCGCGATGGGCTACACTCTTCCATTCGACGCCGATTTCATCACGGGCCAGATCGACAGGGTATTGCGGACCAACAGCGGGGAGCTTGCGGCCGTGCAGTTCAAAACGCGCCGCGTTGGCCGCGACCGCCTGGCGGCAACGGCAGCGGAGTATCTGCCACAGCTTCGGATGTACGCCTATCTGCTGGCAGCGCGCAATCGCGCACAGCAGGCAATCACATGCTCCGTTGTGTTCACCGAACACCCCGACGCCCCGCAGGCCTATACGTTTTCACGGTTCGACATCCGCCGCATCGAGGATGAGATCCGTACGGCTATCGAGCATATTCGCGCAATCACCTATTCGGGCCGCCACGATCTTCCAACCACCACGCCTCATTGCCGGTCGTGCGCCTACTGGGTGGAAGGGCGGTGTTTCCTTGGCTGAGATTTCCTCATAACACGCCGCGCCGGCCGCCCATTGATTGCGCCGAGAACGTTTCAGCAGCAGCCGAACGAAGCGGCACAGGAGCCAGGAAATACAAGCGGGGAGCGCTCCTGTTGATGAGCGCTCCCCGCTGAATGTGTTCCGAGAAATTGCGTTGACGATCAGGGAGGATTTTTTCCCTGCCCGAAATTCTTGTCCTGTTCGCCACCGCCCAGCGCGTTCGCCTTGTCGTCGGGCACGGTTGCGTCGGGTTTGTCGCCACCATCTCCGGAGCCGTCGCCCTCGCCGATCACCTCCCCTTCACCCGAGCCGATCACGTCCTGCGGCACTTCGCTGTTCTCAAGAGGTTCGCTGTCGTAGTTATACGGCAGGCGATCGTACGATCGGGTTTTATCACCCACAAACTCCCGCTGGTCGTACGGCAGGCGATCGTCCTTGTACACCTTCGCCATGAAACGCCCCCACACGGGCGCGGCGGCCTTGCCACCCTGGCCGTACCAGCCGGTAAACTTGATCCGGTGGTCGTCGAACCCGATCCACACGCCGGCCACAAGCTCCGGGGTATATCCCACGAACCAGGCATCGGCGAAGTCCTGGGTGGTGCCGGTCTTGCCGGCGGCCGGGTAGTTGAACCACCGACGAATGGTGGTCGCGGTACCGCCATCCACCACACCGCGCATCATCGACACCATTTGCGCGGCGATCTTGGGCTGGAGCACCTCGTGCATGGCCGGCTTGGCCTGGTAGATAACGTGGCCGTACCGATCCTCGATCTTCTGGATGAAGGTGGGCTCCACATAGATCCCCTCGTTGGGGAATGTACCGTAGGCTCCGGTCAGCTCCAGCGGCGTGACCTCCGAGCTTCCCAGAGCAATCGACGGCAACTCCGGAATCGGCGACTTGATGCCCATCTCCTTGGCAAGCTGTATTACCTTCGCGGGCGATGTCTTCTCCAGAATCAAACGGGCAGCAACGGTGTTCACCGAGTACTTCAGCGCGCTGCGCAGCGTCATGTAGCCGCCGCCGCCCTTGGGCCGCCACACGCCGCCGCCCGGCATGCGGTACACCACCGGCGCCGCCGAAATGCCGGAGCCGGGATTCATCCCGCCTTCCAGCGCCGAGGCGTACACAAACGGCTTGAATGCCGAACCAGGCTGGCGCCGGATCTGCGTCACGTGATTCAGACCACGCCCGGACGTTATGTCGTTGCCGCCAACCATGGCGCGCACAAATCCGGTTTTGGGTTCGATCGCCACGAAGCCGCACTCGATCTGTGTTGCCTCGCGTTTCACCGAATCGATGAACGCCGGATCGCTTGTCATCTCCTGCATCACGCGGGCGCGTTCGTCCTCGTTGAGCGCTGCCCGGTAGCGGTCGCTTTCGCGCACCGCGCGTGTCACGATCGATTTCAGCAGCCCTTCCTTGCGGCGCCACGACCACGTTCGGCCGAACAGACGCTGGAACTCCTCGAGATGTTCGCGGACAGCCTCGTTGGCGTATTTCTGCATGCGGCTGTCGAGCGTGGTATAAATCACCAGACCATCGCGGTACAGGTTGTAGCCCTGCAGCTTCGGATCCTTCGCCAGGCTCAGGCGCACGGCCTCAACGAAGTGCGACGCGATGCCCACCTCGCGCTTTTTCTTGACGAACACGATCTGCTTTTTCGAGAGTGTGTCGTAGGCGCGACCGGAGAGATACCCTACCTGCGACATCAGATCCAGCACTGTATTGCGCCGTTCCACCGCACGATCATAATGCTGATCGGCATCGTAGTTCTCGGGCGCCTTCAACACGCCCACCAGATATGCGCACTCATCCACCGAAAGATCGATCGGGCGCTTGCCGAAGTAGATTTCAGCGGCAACCTGAATGCCGTATGCGCCGTGACCGAAGTACACCGCATTGGCGTACATCTCGATGATCTCGTTCTTGGTGTAGGTGCGCTCGATCTGCACGGCGGTGAACTGCTCGCGCAGCTTGCGGCTGACGGTGACTTCCTGGGAGAGATACAGGTTACGCGCCAACTGCTGCGTGATGGTACTGGCACCTTCCTTCGCCAGGTTCATCGACATCACGTTCTTCACAACCGCCTTCACGATACGCTCCAGATTCACGCCCCAGTGATCGTAGAATTTCTGATCCTCGGTAGCAATCAACGCGTCAACAAACGCGCGGGGGATGGAGTCGAACCGGATGTAGCTGCGGTTATGCACATAGAACATGTCCAACGGCTGCCCGTCGGCCGTGAAGATGCGCGTGGAGAGATCGGCGCGGGGGTTTTCCAGCTCCTCAAGCGACGGAAGCCCGCTGATGATCTCCACAACGTAGAGCGACACGGCAACCAGCAGGAACAGAACCACGATGCCCGTGATCCCCGCCGCCGAGCGCAGGCTCGAAAGGCGCAATCCGGGCTTCTTCTGTGGCTCACCTGCTGGGATCGGCGTATAGGATGTGCTCATCGTAATCGTTAGACGTACAGAATTCGCGGAGTAACGAGCCGGGCCAACGGGGCAAACTTCGTGAATCGCGCAACGTGGGGCAATTGTGCCGCACCAATTGTGCCGCACCAATCGTCAGCCGATCAGTGCGTGCAACCGCACTTCCGCGCATGGCACGTTGGGCAGGCATTGGGGAATACACGTTGCGCGAGACGGCATGTTACCGTGTTGGCCACCCCACCGCATGGGCTGCAAACAGCGCGTGCGGTGCAATCAGCGCAGCGCGCCTTCCAGAGCGGTGCGCGCGTCGGTACGGTCATCCCGGTACTTGACGATGATTGGCGCGGCGATCGCCAGCCCATGTTCCTCGGCGAAAGCGCCGCGCACGCGCCGCGTACCGCCAACAACAACGGCCCCTTCGGGGATTTCCAACGGGCTATCGGCGGAACCGGCAAACACGCGATCGTTCACCACATCGTACACACGCGACGACGCGGTGAGCACAACCCCGGCTGCAAGCACCGCACGGCGACGCACGATGGTGCCCTCGTACACACCACAATTGCCCCCTACGAGCACCTCATCCTCAACAATCACCGGATTGGCGCCCACGGGTTCCAATACGCCGCCAATCTGCGCGGCAGCGCTTACATGCACTCCCCGACCAATCTGGGCACAGGTGCCAACCAGCGCGTGCGAATCCACCATGCTGCCCTCGCCCACATACGCCCCGATATTGATATACATGGGCGGCATGCAGATAACACCAGGCGCCACATACGCACCGTCACGGATGGCCGAACCGCCCGGCACCAGCCGAACGTTGTCGGACGGAGCCAAGGTCCGCATGGGAAGGTTCTCCTTGTCGAAGAACGAGAAACCGCCGGTGGATACATCGGCCAGGCGACCCGCACGGAACCCGACCAGGATGCCCTGCTTAACCCAGCCGTTGACACGCCATCCCCCGTTGCCATCGGGTTCGGCCGAGCGAATTGTTCCGTGGTTCAGCCCGTCCTTCAATTCGGAAAAGGCCGCGTTTGCCTCGTCCAAAGGCAGATCGGCAACCGGCAACGCATAAAGCTGTTCGATTCGCTGCTGAAGATTGTTCATGGGATTGGCGTAATCCATGCGGGAAGAAATGTATGTGCCATGGGGATAACCGAAAGCGGCGCTGCCGCATCAACCATGTACCGCGAAGCGGACAAAGATCGTTAGTATTCGGCCACGGTACGCGGTTCAAACAATCTATTTCACCCGTGCGCTACCAGCGAGCCGCTTGGGCTGGTTCAACCGGAAGTTGCCGCCGAGCGGATCCGCGCGTAGCGCCGGGCCTGGCCCAATGACGCGGGCAAATGCCGCCTGAAGCAGCGGGCGCAATCACATGAACGCAATCGCGAGGAGTCAACCATGGAACGGAGGCAATTGATCGATCTCAGCCACGAAATCGAGGAAGGGATGATCACCTACAAGGGGCTGCCAGCGCCGATCATGTGCGACTTCCTGAGCCGTGGGGCATCGGCGGCGCATTATGCCGACGGGGTCACATTTCAGATCGGCAAAATCGAGATGGTGGCGAACACCGGCACGTATGTGGATTCGCCGTTTCACCGCTATGTACACGGGGCCGATCTGGCGGGTTTGGCGTTGGAGTCGCTTGCCGATCTCCCGGGAATTGTTGTGCACGTGGATGCAAGCCTGGGGCGAGCTGTTGATGCCGAAACATTCGCCGGATTGGATGTCGACGGTATGGCGGTACTAGTGTGCACCGGGTGGGACCGACATTGGCGCACCGACGCATACTTCGAGGGGCACCCGTTCCTTACACAGGCGGCAGCCCGGTATCTCGTGGACCACGGGGCGGCGCTTGTGGGCATCGATTCGTATAACATCGACGATACGGACAACCCTGCGAGGCCGGCGCATTCGGTGATTCTGGGAGAGGGAATCCCGATCGTGGAGCACATGTGCAATCTGTCCGCACTGCCGGATACGGGATTCCGGTTTCACGCCGTGCCGGCAAAAGTGCGGGCATTTGGATCGTGGCCGGTACGCGCCTACGCTGTATTGCCGAACCAGTCGGGCGAAGGCAAATAGACCGCGATTTTGCGAATTGGGGAAGGATTGGTGGCTGGTATACAACAAGCGTGGGTAGGAACATCGTCCCTACCCACGCTTTGGCTCCAGTCGGGTGTGATGGTGAACACTCGGATAACCAGACTTCAGGTGCCAACTCGGAGGGCTCAGGGCGCCAACAGTTGCATGTGGTAATGCACCGTCGGACCCGCAATCCCACTCCCGGCCATCCGGGCAACTTCCCTCCGGACACGGTACCGCGGCAGACACGGCACTCGTGGCATCAAAACAAACCTCAGCGCCGATCCGATGAAAGCATATCAGCGCGAACCGGGACGACGAAACTTTTCGATGGACAGGGCGGCAACCAATACGCCCTGGATGCGGACGATATCAGCCGGATAGGTGCGCGCACGATACGCGCTGTTGGCCGGCTGCAGGCGGACAAGGCCATCTTCGAGAAACACCTGCTTCAGCGTGCTGCCCTCCCCCTCAACCCAGACCGCGCAGATGTCCCCATACTTCGGTGTGATCTCCGGGCGGATCACCACGTACTGCCCTGGCGTAAGACCGGCTTCGATCATCGAGTCCCCGCTTACCGACAGGAAGAAGTCACCGGGTTGAAGATCCGGTATCAAATCATCCAGACGGTCGATACGCGTTACCGATTCGTCGGCAAGCACTTCCGACAATGGGCCGGCGGGAATGGTGCCAAGCAGTGCCCACGATGAGCTGAACAGACGCTGAGCCATGTCGGTCAGGCGAATCCCCAGCGGCTTTCCCTGCCCCGTGCGAACCAACTCCACATACCCCTTCTTCTCCATGAGATGCAGGTGCTGATATGCGGGCGAAGGATCCTTGAAGCGAAACCGCGTCGCGATCTCCGGACCAGTAGGGGTGCGGCCCATACGGTCGCGGAACTCGACAAGGTACTCCAGGATTTCGCGTTGACGGGACGTGAGCACAACCAATACCCTTAAACTTATGGGTACAAACATACGGCGTTCAGGGTACGGAGTCAAGCACTATTTAGAGCCGGTCACACTTTTCTCAGAACGTCGTCGCGGTGTCAAAGAGCTGCAAAACATGCGATTTTAGCGCATTTAGGGACCTCGTTTCGATGACCCGCCCTCGCATGCCGGATATTGGCGCGGCGCAGGACAGTCATTCGGAGCGGATCCAAAGATAGGGCATCCACGATTAATACCCAAAGCTCAAAGGGTGTTTATTTGAACTCCCACAAAGAAAGTTGGGGTCGGAGAAACGTACGTGATGGATGGAGCGGCTAGGGCAACGGTGGCAGGATGGGATTGTACGAAATCGGTTGCCGGAATGCAATTCACTGGCTGGCGCCCGTGGTGCGAACGCCTGCGATGGCATGAAACTGATCCCGTTACGATACCATGATCGCGTCAGATGATCGCGTTCATCGCCTCGGTCAGCGAGGCCACGGGGGTAAGCTCGATCGGACGGCCGCCAGTGAACGATTTCATGTTCGAGGCCGGCAACACAATTGCTCGAAATCCGAGCTTCGATGCCTCGGCAACACGCTGTTCCGCCTGCACCACCGTACGAATCTCACCGCCCAGACCAACTTCGCCCACCACCACCGTGCCGGAATCGGCCGGGATATCGCGGAAGCTGGACACGATCGCCCCGGCGACGGCCAGGTCGAGCGCGGGATCGTCCACACGCACGCCGCCGGCGATATTAACAAAGACATCGTACTGCCCAAGCCCAAGCCCGGTCCGTTTTTCGAGCACCGCAAGCAGCATCTGCAGGCGTTTGTAGTCGAACCCGGTGGCTGTGCGTTGCGGCACGCCGTAGCTGGTTGGTGTCACCAGCGCCTGCGCCTCCACCAGAATTGGACGCGAGCCCTCCAGTGTGGCGGTCACCACCGATCCGCTGGCCCCGTACGCACGCTCCGACAGGAAAACCGAACTGGGATTGGCCACCTCGATCAGCCCCTGCTCGCCCATCTCGAACACACCGATCTCGTTTGTTGAACCATACCGGTTCTTCGTGGTGCGAAGTATCCGATACAGATGCGTGCGTTCGCCCTCGAACTGCAGCACGGTATCCACCATGTGCTCCAGCACCTTCGGGCCGGCAATCATCCCTTCCTTGGTAACGTGCCCAACAACAAACACAGGTATGCCGGAGCTTTTGGCCAGTTGCATCAGCAGGGCGGTGCATTCACGGACCTGCGTGACCGAGCCCGGCGCTGATTCGATATCCGGCCGGTAGGTAGTCTGGATGGAATCCAGAATCGCGAACGTTGGCCTGTGCGCGGCGATGGCGGCGGTGATCAGCTCCAGATTGGTTTCGGCCATCAGCATGACGCCGCTGCCGGCCACGCCAAGGCGGTCGGCACGGACCTTGATCTGTCGCAACGACTCCTCGCCGGTAACATACAATACGCTGCCACCACCGGACTCGCCGGTTACCGCCCCGCACATCTGCGCCATCAGCGTTGACTTCCCAACGCCCGGATCGCCGGCAACCAGCACGATGGAACCATGCATGATGCCGCCGCCCAGCACACGATCCAGCTCCGAGATGCCCGTGTGTATGCGGTGTTCGGCATCGACCGTTACGTCGGACAATCGAACAACATCACCGGCTACGGCCGACGACCTGGCCCCGCGCCCGGTGGTTGCCGGCGCCACGTGTTCCACCTCCTCCACGTAGCTTTCCCACGCGCCACACGACGGGCACTTGCCGATAAAGCGCGGCGAGGCGGCACCACATGTCTGGCATACGTATCGAACGCGTTGTTTGGCCATCGTCTGTTGGAGGATTTGGATGTGTCGGCGGCGCGCTGTTCATGAATCGTACGTGTCGCCGCTGGATCGCCACAAGATAGAGAGCGTTGTGTAACGAAACGCCGTCACGTTGGGCACTTTTAACAGCCGTACCGTGTTAGGATAACCAGCCTTCGCCAGTACATTGATCTGGCGACGCTCGGTCTGGAATCGCGGGCTTCACATCCGCACTTTCATGCTCATGCTTGCTGCGATGAACGACGAGACTATCCAACACGCATACACACACTGCCGAAGGGTAACGCTGAAACATGCAAAAACCTTCTACTTCGCATCGCTCTTTCTGCCGATCGCAAAACGCAACGCGTGTTATGCCGTGTACGCCTTCTGCCGCTACGTGGATGACCTTATCGACAACAGCGTGACACAAACAGGCACCGAGGACAGGACCGCCCTGGCCTGCGTCATCGAGCAATGGCAATCGCAGTTGGACATGGTGTACGCCGGGGCGACCGTCACAACGCCGGTGATGACGGCCTGGGCCGACACATTGCGCCGATTCTCGATCGAACGCACGCTGCCCGACGAGCTGATCGCGGGGGTGATGACGGATCTGCGCGACTCGGTACGTTTCGACACTTTCGATCAGCTCTACGACTACTGCTACAAGGTTGCCGCTGTGGTTGGTTTGATGACAAGCGCCATCTTCGGCCTTCGGGATCAATCGGCACGGGCCCACGCTGTTGATCTGGGGATCGCGATGCAGCTTACCAACATCCTGCGCGATATCAACGAGGACTTCCGCAACAACAGGATCTACATTCCCCGGGAGGACCTCGATCGATTCGGTGTGGATGAGCGCTGCATCGGCTCACGAACGGTAAATCCGGCATTCCGCAGGATGATGCAGTTCCAGATAGCGCGGGCGCACGAGTACTACAACAGCGCCGATGTCGGCATCGGAATGCTGGAGCCCGACAGCCGCCTGACCGTGAAATTGATGAGCCACAACTATCGCCGCATTCTGAACGTGATCGAGCGCAACGGCTACGATGTGTTCTCACAACGGGCGTCGGTGCCGCTGCACCGAAAACTCCTCACCGTTCCCACGCTCTGGTACGCAACACGCTGAACCGCGGGCCTCTATCAGCCTGTTGAAATACCTACAGGCCCTCAGGCTGTTCAACAACAGTGGTCTGCAAGGCGGCCGGGCAGGCCAACGCCGCGGATGGCGTTGGTCAACAGCCTGCTAGTGCTGAGGTGGTTGCGCCGTACGGATCTCCGTTGGTGTCAGCAACCGAATGGTCGACTGGCGCGCCGGACGCCTGGGTTTGCGCGTGGTCTGCGACGGCTTCGCCGGCGTTGTGCTGGTACGCGTGGTAGTTGTTGTTGCCGCCGGGCGCGTGGTTGTTGCGGGCTTCGGGGCTGTTGCAGGTCGCACCGCGGGCTTTGCCGCTGGGCGCGTTGCCGGAGCCTGCTGTACCGGCGCTGCCGGCGGCGGCGCTGCCGGTGCGGCCGTTGCTGGCTTCCGGCCCGGGGTTGCCCTGCGTACGCCGTTTGCGTCGATGGTCTGATTACGAATGCTGGTGCGCAATGGGCCAAGCGCCCCAAGCTTCCGTTCGTTCAACGAAAGCTGAAGACCGCCGGCATTGCCAAGCGAAAGCTTGAATGTTTCGGCGGCACGCCACGTGCGCACCGAACCACTGTCCATCGTGCCGGTTTCGCTCCGCTTCCCGTCCATCACGATCGCGAACCAGATTTTCGCCGTGGCGCGCCCTTCAAGCGTCAGGCTGTCATCGGCGGCACCCGGCGTGCCGGCATCGGCTGCCACGGAATCACCCTCGCCTTCACCATCGCCGCGCGAAAGGATGCGCGTTGAGGTACCCGCACTGTCGGCGGAACCGGCGCCCTGCGAATGGCCGCCCTTGTTGTTGAAGAAGATGTAGTACGCACCAACCAGCAACAACAGGCCAACAGCGGAACCGATCAACCACGTTGTCAGCCTGGTACCACCAAGCTTTATCCCCCCACCCTGCGACAAGCGGTTCAGAAAATCGCTATAGGTTTTCCTGTCGCCGTCGGACAGGTTGGAGGCCGGTGGCGCGTGAGTTGAGCGCTGCCACAACGGCCGGCGCGCCTCGGCATCAACCGGCTCCGGCTGTGCGGGCGGCGGTGGAGGCGAGTACTCAGGCAATTGCTGCAAGAGCTCGTCGGCCGCGACGCCCACACATTTCGCGAATTCCCGAACAAACAGACGACGGTGCGACTCCGGTACAATCGTCAGGTCATCCTGCTCGATCGCCTGGATAAATTTTGGTTGGATGTACGTCCGCCGTGCGACGTCACCGATCGACATCCCGTTCGCTTCGCGCGCGTTGTGCAATCGCTGGCCAAGGGTCATGAAGGGAAACCATCGAAGTGAAGAGTTGCTGCCTGAGGATAGGCTGAGAAGCTACTACCGAGTGGGAATCAAATTCAAGACAACGGGCACTATTCTCAAAATAATAGTCGCGGGATCGGCGTGATGTGCCGCATTGGATCACCGGAAGGCGATCGGCGCGGCCCTGCTGGGTCAGGCGCCCTCGGCCGGGCAGCGGCGCAGCGCAACAATCGTGATATCGTCGGACTGGGGTGCTTCGCCCACAAAGACGCACAGGTCGTCGCGCAAACGTTGCAGTGCCTCGGACGCCGAACCCACGGCGCGCTGCTCGAACAACGCCCGAAGCCGGGCCTCGCCGTATTCATCCAACCTGGCGTTAAACGCCTCGCTTACGCCGTCGGTGTACATCACCAGCAGATCGCCCGGCGCAAAGCGGACAACGCCGACATCGTACGGTATCAACGAGGGCATGATCCCGAGGATCACCCCTCCCTGATCCAGACTCACCACGCCGTCGCTCTTGAACAGCAACGGCGGGTTATGGCCGGCGTTCACGTATGCAAGCACGTTCGAGGCTGGATCGAGCAGACAGAAGAAGGCCGTGATGAACTTGTCGGGGGCCGTATTCTGATAGATCACATCGTTGATGCGGCTCACCAGTTCGTCCAACGGCAGGCTCAGTTGCGACAGGGCTCGCACCGCGGCCTGCACGCTGGCCATCAGCAACGAGGCCGGCGTGCCCTTGCCGCTGACATCGGCGATTGTCAGCAGCACCCGGCCGTCGGCCAGTTCAATCGTATCGTAGCAATCACCGCCAACCTGCTGTGTCGGGATGGTTTGCCCGGCAATCTCGAACCCGTCGATTGCCGGAAGCGTCCGTGGCAGCAACGCCTGCTGGATTTCGGCGGCGATACGGAGATCTTCCTCCAAGCGCTCCTTGACGATCATCTCGTCCAGCATGCGCGCGCTTTCCAGGGCACCAATTGCCAGATTGGCCAACGACGAAAGGTACTCCAGATCCTCGTCATCGATATCGTATCGCAACCTGGCGCCCACCAGCAGCAGGCCTCGCAGGGCACCCTGTGTCTCCATCGGAATGGTTGCCCGCACGCCCATATCGTACAGGGTTGCCTCCCGTTCGTTGAGCCCTTCACGCTGATTGAATACCCGCATCCCCCAGCCCGCAACAATGGTCAGCACTTCCGTTGGGAAGGTCTGGGCGAAACGATGATTGACAACCATCGCGTAGCCGCTGCCTTCGTTCAGCGCAACGGCGAATCGCGAGATGGTCATCTCGCCCATCAGCGTGTACCCCAGCAATCGGAGGATGGCTCCGCGATCAAGCAGGGCGTTGAACTCGCGCACTGCCTCGAACAGCGATCGCAGGCGATGCACGCGGCGCTCCAGCCGGCGATTTGTATCGTGGAGCACGCCGCGCGCGCGGCAGGCCACCAGCGCCATTGCCGTGATCGCGCACACCAGCAACGCGTAGCTGCGCGCCTCGGCGTCCGGTATGGTTCGCACCATCGGCGCGCCAAGCACAAGGATGGCCACAATACCATCCAACGATGCAATTGGCATCACGTGCTCAACCCGCGCACGCGCGAAGGCTGCGGCATCCGCATCCGAAAGGCCCGCGCCCTCCAGCGTGTACAGGCCGTGGCGCCGATGATGGTCCCACGCAAAGGTCAGCCCCGCAAGATCGGCCCCGCTGCCCTTGACGATCGCCACGGCGAATGTGCCGTCATCGGCCGGCAACGCCACCGCCGCACGGCCCAGGCCCAGCTTCCCCATCAACGACAGAAGCACGTTGTTGAAGATCACCGTGTCCGAATCGCATTCGATCAGGTGGCGACTGTAATCCAACAACGCGCGCAGATCGTATGCCGAGGCGGCTGTAAGCAGCGGTTGATCGGGTGTCATCATCAAGAACAACGGGTACTAATGGGAGCAGGTATGCACATTCGTGCCAACGATCGCATCGTCATCGCGATGCTACATCTGGCCAAACTCGTCCAGCACGGCAAAGCGTGCAAACAGATCCTCGCGATACCAGCGCTCATCGCGCGTTCGGCGCACCACATCACGATGTGGCGCATCGCCGTACGCAAACTCGCGTACGGCATCGGCGCTTTCCCACACCGACAAGGTGGCCTGCCGAACAAACGGCAGCTCGCCTATGCCAATCGAGCGTTGCAATCCGCGAGCGCCCGCCAATGCGGCGCTCACCGCCGGCACACTCCGCCAGAACCTGCGAAGCCTGCTGGGACGTATCGTGGCTCGCGTGAGCACGGCTACCCGACCGCCCGTATCGCCCAACCGGGCCACAGCGGGCAGGAATGGATTGTGCCCATCCCACGCACCATGCGCGGCCGCCGTTTGCAGACACACGCTCCACTGGCTGATGGCACGACGCCCGTATCGCCGCATGAAACGCGAGTTGGCCAGGAACGAATGCGCATCATCACGGCTGTTCCACACGGCCAGCAGCGCATAACGATCCCAATCGGGCGCAAGCGTAAATCCGATGCCCCGACCCGACCCCATCAGGCGACTGAAACGCAGGCCCTGTACATGCCGGAGCAATGGGCGCGCCAGGGCCATCTGCGCCAGCGCCCACGCCCGGGCACGCGGCGGGAATCGGAACACTGTAACGGTCGTAATCGGTGATTGTTTCTCTTCTGACATGTGAACATGGAAAACTCACCGGCCGATCAATCGGTTCCAGCGTCGCGCGCCACTACCGTGCCAACGCCACATGCCGCGAGGCCATCCCACGCACACGGCTGTATTCGCTTATGAACGCACGCGCCACCGCCGCGTTCTTGATGATCAACAGATTCTCATCGTTGTCGCCGGCAGCCGAGGCCGTGAAGTTATAGCTTCCAAGAATTGTCCACTGCCCATCCACGATGATCACCTTGTGGTGCAGCATTGCGTTGTTGCCGTCGGGCAGCACGGTGATACCCGCACGTGCAAGGCGCGCGGATTGCGACCCACGCCCATCGGCGTTGCGCGCCTCGACAACGCCTTCAACAGCAACACCGCGAACATGCGCGGCAATCATCGCGCCGCCGATCGCGGTATCGGTAAAGCTGAAGGCCATGAACCGAATCTCGCGACGCGCTGAACGAAGTATGCGCACAACCTTTGGCGCAACATCGTCCTCCGGAGCAAAGTAGTTGTAGATATCGATGTTGCCCAGGCGAACCTGCGTGTGCGGCGTGTTCGACGGGGAACGCGGACCAAACTTCCGGCCGACGAACATTTCACTGAACTCGCGTGCGTAGTTCTCGGCGAGCTCGGCCGATCGGATCACCACGGCATTGTTGTTGTTCCGGTAGGCACAGTTATCAGTGGTGTTGAAGGAGCCCGTCCATACGGCCGCGGAATCGGCAACGAGGAACTTGTTGTGCATGAAGGCCGAGCGGCCGTCGAACACCACGGGGATCCCAGCGGCCATCACGCGCTGCATCTGCGGATTGTCGCGATAATCGGCGTCGGCCACCAGGCGCACAACAACACCGCGACGTTTGGCCGCGATCAGCGCATCGGCAATCCTGTCGGACTCCAGCTCGAACAGCGCGCAATCCAGGCGCCTGCGGGCAGCGCCGATGAAACGCACGGCATGGCGATCGATGTTACCGGTATCCTTGCGGCCAACGTCCGGATTGTTCCGGTAGGCGTTGCTGAAGTACACATCGATGCCGCCGCCGGCGACACCCTGTCCGGCGGGCCTGGCTGCGTTAAGCGGATGAACGGCGGGCGATGTGCTATCCGGCACCTCGGATGCTGTCTGGGGCTCCTCGGAGGAGTCGTACACGGCCTCGTCGTTGGCCAGCGTGGTATCGCCCAGCACGGTTCGGATTTCCTTGATCCTATCCTGTGCCCCCTCCCGACAGCCCGGCAGCCCGCCCAGCGCCACGGCAAGCGCGACATACGCCAACAGTTGAACCCGCCAACAGCATCTCATTCCATCTCCCCCGGGGAATTGTGGTCATGGTACGGTTGTTCCATGCACAGCCGATCCATCATCGCAACGTCGCCGCTCCGGTTGATCGCGCGAGCCCGGGCGATCAAACCCCGCGCCTCGTTTTCGGTTCTACACTGGCGCAGACATTGCTCCAGACGTTGAAGCAAGGCCCGGGCGGCCCGATCGTCCAGATTATCAGTTAATGATTCATCCTGATACACGCGGTCGATCCAGACGGAATGATCCATGAGAATTGGCGATAACCGGGCTGATTCAAGAGTTTTCGGCCAAGATACGGCAACATGTTCCCGTAACCATTGGGCACGCCGGGCCATGGCAGAATGTTGCGAATGAAGGCTCGTTGTAACCTTTCGGCGATGTAATTTGTATAGCTGTTGTCTGATTGGCGAAACCTGCCCCTGTTGGAACGGCCACGCGATCAACCGGCATGACAATCAAGCGCGACACATAAACCCGTTGAATGTTGTCAGAACCAGTACCGAATGCATAACAACGTTTGGATGTGCCTGCACGCAATTGCAGTCACCTTCGAACCGACACGATCTCGACGAAGCAATCTCCTGAATCGAATGACGAACCAGCTAGCACGATTGGCCGCAACCCTGTGCCTCGGCATCCTGAGTTATCAGGGTGTTGCTGCACAAACCACTGGCGAACGGCCACACCCCATCGAAGCGCCAACGCTGAGCGAGCAGACCGTGGCGAAGTTCACCGTGGCCACGCCAAGCTCCGGTGCCGCTAAGGCCGCCGTGGCGGCATACAGCCGTGTAAACGCCGCGCGTGCATTCACGACGATTATGTCGCAGGAACGCGCAACGGCCGCGCAGGTTACCGACGCTCATCTCGATCTCTATCCACAGACCGAATTTCTCCGCATTCTCGCAAGCTCGGGTCGCGCCTCGCTGGTAGCGGCGCCGTTCCATGCACATACCAGAGCGGAATCCGGATCGGGCTCGATGCCGGGTGTGCCGTTGGCAACACTCTCGCGCATCTATCGCACCGATTCGTCGGTTACGTCGTTGATCGGATGGTATCAGTCGGAATACGGTTTTGATTTCCGCACCCACCAGATGCCGCTTGGCAATGCCTCGCCGGACACATTGACGATTGCTCGCGCGGTGAAGCGCATCGGCAATTCCGTGGTGACCGTGATGATCTGGAACCCAACGTCGACCTCGCGCGGTCGCAGCGCGCAAAGTGTGTCGCTGGCCAAGCGCACCAGCGTGGAGATACAGGAGCGCGCCTACAGGCCGCGCCAGGATCTGATTGTGGAAGGGCCGGACGCGGTTGTGGAGCTTACGTGGAAGGTGCCGTTCCGCGACATCATCCAGCGTATCAGCAGCAAGTATCAGATCGACCCGCATCTGGTTGCCGCATTGGTTCAGCAGGAATCCAACTTCAACCCGAACGCCATGTCCGTCGACAGCGCCATGGGGTTGACCCAGATGATTCCCGGCACCGCAGCGATGCTTGGGGTTTCCGATCCAACCAACCCACGCGAAGCGCTCGACGGCGGCGTACGGTACCTGAAGTCGTTGCTGCGAATGTTCAAGGGCAACGTGGAATACGCGCTTGCGGGATACAACGCCGGCCCCGGCAACGTGCGGAAGTACGGCGGTGTGCCGCCGTTCTCCGAAACCCGCGACTATGTGCGCCGCATCATGGCCCGATACAAGGAGAAGGCGGGCGGGCAACTTGCGCCGGCCGCCAAGGTTGTGCGCACAAAGATGTAGGCGCGCCGCTTGCGCCACCGATATTCGGGTGGGTATCTGGCAGCGCGCCGGCCCACCCGATTGCCCGGCCGCCCGAACCAACCCCACTGCTCTTTCGCCTGGCACAGGCTTACCGCTGGCTCAGCAAAACGCGCCGCCCATCTCGGCCTTTCCCCCTTGGCCGAAAGGGGCTATGTTGTTGGTCGTTCCCGAACGAGCCTTATCAGCTCATCCCAGTTCCGAATTTCGTGGCGTGGTGCTAACAACTGCCACGCCACTCGTGTTTGTGAGTCTATGAACCGTATCCAGATCGCGGCAGTACTCCTGCTGCTTACCCTCCTGCTTCCTCGCGGCGCCCAGTCGCAACCACGCCGCGCAACCACGCCAACCAAGCCACCGGAACGGTCGGTCGCCATCGTCAACGGGCAGAAGGTCCCCTATCAGCGATACAGCGATCTGTACAAGGATCAACTGAGCTATCAGATGCGCATCGGCTCGGGCAGCACCGTGGACCAAGCCACCGACGATGCGTTGTTCCGGCAGTTGGTGGACGACGAACTGTTGCGCCAGGAGGCCGCGCGGTTGAAGATTGTTGTCACGCGCGACGCTGCCCTGAAGTATCTGCTGAGCAATCCGCCGGACTACCTTCGCGAGTTCTTCACCGATGAGAAGGGAGCGTTCCAGGCAGCAACGTACCGCGATGTAATGCTGCATCCGGAGCTTGTGCGCAAGATGGTGCACTCGGGGCTGGACCCCAACACCGTGGTGACGCAGTGGAAGGCGGATATCGAGAAGGTGATCGTCTTTACGCAGACGCAGCTTACGCGCGAGAAGGTGACCGACGTGCTGATGGCCGAGAAGCCGCTCACCGCGTCGGTAATCCGCAACCGATATTACGCCGAGCGCACGCAGTTCACCGGTTCGTTCATCCGTGTTCTGCACTCAACCATCCCCGACAGCCTGGTGCATATTACCGAGGCCGAGGCGCGGGCCTGGTACGATTCGCATCTGGAGGACTATCGTTTCGCAAGCGCACGGCAGATCGCGAATCTGATCATCCCGGTTGTGCCGCTTGCGGCGGACTCGGCGGTCCAGCGAGCGCGCATCGCCGCTGCACGCGACTCGATTGCCAACGCCCCGCTGCCGCAGCGCGCACGCATCGTAACGGGCATGCTGGGCTCCATGTTGCCGAACCGCTTCCCGGCAACGCAGGCCATCAGTCTTGTGCTGGTTCCGCCGGTAGCGCGCGAGATGCTCGTTAAATCGAAACCGGGCGATCTGCTGGGGCCGGTGAAGCTGAACGATGAAGACGTCATGATCTTCGTGGACGATACCAGTACCATGCGCGACACCGTACTGCGCGCACGGCACGTGCTGGTGAAGGTTGCCGCCAACGACACCGCGCAGGACCGGGAGACCCGCGAGCTGTTGACGGCGCTCAAGGAGAAGATCATTTCCGAGGAGCTGTTCCTGCAGGCGGTAAAGTTCTACAGCCAGGATGGGACAGCGCCGCAAGGCGGGGATCTTGGATACTTTGGTCGGGGCGGCATGGTGCAGGAGTTCGAGGACGCTGCCTTCAGCGGCCCGGTTGGGCAGTGCATCGGGCCTATCCGCACTCGTTTCGGTTATCATCTGATCTGGGTGAACGATCGCATCACAACGGGCTATCACCTGCGCGAGCTGCGATTCCCGTTCACCGCCTCCCCGGCGGCGCTGGAAGCCGCGCGCCACGACGCCATCGAGTACGCCACCGCGCTTCGCAACGGCACGGTTAACGACTCGATGTTCTTTGCTCTGAAGGGCAAATACCCGCGCACGATCGCCGACACATCCATCCTGCATCGAATGGACGTGTACGGCGATGGCATCGTTGCAGCCAACTTTGCATTCTCCTCGGAGACAGGCGATGTTGCCGTGCTTACGCTGCCGTACGATCGCGTAATGGTCTCCAAGCTGATCAACGGCTATCCAACCGGCGTGGCGCCATATGAGAAGATTCGCAGGAACTATGTGTACCCGCACGTGGCCCGCGCGAAGCAGATGGAGATGCTTCTGCCACGGGTGATGGCCCTGAAGGACACGATGACCGCCGACATGATGCTCGGCATCATTCGGTTGAAGGCGCCGTGGGCCGAGTCATTCATGGTGGAAAGCCAGCACCTGACATCCCCACCCGATGAGGACACAACGCTGATCGATTCGCTGGTCCCGCTGACACCGGATAACGGCGTAACCGGGCCGGTTCGCGGCAAACATGGGTATTACTTCCTGCGTGTGATCCACAAGCAAATCGCGCCGACCGAGGCCGATTACGTTCGCGACCGTGAGGCCTTTACGGCCGAGTTTACCAAGCGTACGCGCGAACGCCGGCTGACCGAACTGATGGGTCGGCTTCGCGACTTCGCGGTGGTGGATGATTTACGCGCCGGCGCAACGCCAACAGGAGCAACAAGCCAGGGTGGAGGAGGCGGCGGGGCTGGTGGCCCACGCTAACGGTATCAATGCCTGCATGCCAATCAACCGCGTAGACATAACCGAGCCGCACCTGCCTTCGGCGCAGGTGCGGCTCGGTTGTTTTTTGGTATGCGTTGCGTGCCTACTGAACCACCACCATCGGGCAGCTCCAGCGCCCCCCGATTGCATCAACGGCCACAACGCGGTACACGCCCGCGGCAAGCGCGTCTCCCACCGGGAACCGATGCTCGCCGGCAGGCATGGGACCATTGTGCAGCTCGGCAATCGTACGGCCCGCCGCATCCACCACCGACACCCGAAGTCGATCGAACCCATGCGGCAGGTTCAGCGCGATCACACCGGTTCTGCCAATCGGATTTGGAATCGCCCGCAGGTACATGCCGCCCGCAACCGAGCCGGCATCCACCGACGCATTGGCGTCAAAACCCAGCACATCGAAGTTGTCGATGCCGGCCATCACATATGCATTGCTCAACGTATCGCTTGCCCGATAACGGATGCGAACAATACCGTTGATCGGGATGTACGCCCCCACCTCGATGGAATCCCGCTTCCATCCCGGCCGCCCCTCGGTGTACGCGCGCACGGTTTGCCAGCTTGCTCCGTTGTCACCGGAAAGCTGCACAACCATGGTATCGCGAACGGTGTCGCGCTTGTAGTGCACAAACCAGTAATCGTACGCTATCCACGGGCTTGGATGGTCGTGCAGGTCCATCGGGGGCGACATGAGCGTGGTGTGCCCACCGTTGACATCTGAGTTCTGCGCCGGCGCGTCGCGCAATGGGGCGCCGGTCTGGAACACAAACCCCGTGGGATCGCCCGAGGGTTCGGTCGGCGGGAAAATCCAATCGGACCCGGTGAAGGCGTAATACGGCACAAGCCGTGTCCAACGGCCGGTTGAGGCATTGTCGTTCGGGTCCTCGAAGCTCCAGCCCAGATTCAGCGTTGCGTCGTCCTGATAACGCCGGGTAAGCGTTATCGTGGTATCCTGCGAACTGGCCGTCAGCCGCACCTGCACACGCTCGATCGCATACCCCCACTTGCCTACAACAAGCGTAAAGACGGAGTCGCGCGGCAGCAGCAGCGTGCCCACGGCGCCGGCCGACGAACTGGAATGGAGGTACGGTTCAACGGCAAAGGAGAAATCCCGGATCTCATTGCCTTTGCGGTCGCGTGCGCGCACATGCAGGTTCAGCAGTTCCAATGGGTCCAACAGCATGTCCTGCTGCTGATCGCCGTCGAGCGTGAACTGCTGAAGCTGGCCGGCATAACCGAATGGGCCAACGCGCAGGGTTCGCTTCGCACCGTTTGGCCCGCCGACATAGAACCGCCCGTCGGCATCGGTCACGATGGTGCCTCCGGTTTCGCCAACGTTGATCGTTACGCCGGGCAGCGGATCGTTGGTAATCTTGTTGCGCACCACGCCCGAGATTGAGCCCGCCGTTGCGTTGTTGAATTTCAGCACGTACAGCCCGGTTTGCCGATCGCTGGCGATCACCTTCCCGGAGGGGAAGAACCCGTACGCTTCCCACACGCCATTGTACCCGCCGGAGGAGCCCGGATATGTGTCGTAGCGCGCCACCTCGCGCGGATGCCGGGGGTCGATCATGTCGATGATGCGAACGCCGGCCGTGTACCATGCGGCAATCACGTATCGGCCACGCACGTGCACGTTGTGCACGATATCGTTCTGGTTGGGCGTGAACTCCGCAACCTTGGAGATGTTCTCCAGATCGTGAATGTCCCACACCTTCATTGTCTTCGGCGTCGCGCCAATCTCGTCGCTGGTAACCACGTATCCGCCATCGGACGTGATTTCGGCGTTATGTGTCCCACTGAACGGATACGCGATATTGGCAAGCCGCTTTGGATGCTCGCGATCGCTTACATCGTAGATATCGCAGCCGGGGCCGTTGATGGCCGCGCCCAGCAGGGTATCGTTGCGCTCCCATGCATCGTGGTAGTAATACGGATTCACCATGCCCAGACGCCTGGGCTGCAGCGGGTCCGGCTCCAGATCGTAGATGATCGCCCCACCGTTGGCGCCGGCATCTGCCTGCGTGCCCATCACATACAGGTAGTGCTTGTTGATGAACACCGTATGCGCGCGGTTGAACAACGCCGAATCGGTACGCACAAGCGTAGCCGTAACCGGCAGCGCGGCAAGGTCCACAATCTGCAGCCCCTTGCCCGGATCAACGGACTCGGTAACGATGTAGGCGTAATGGCCATACACCTTCATCTCGCGCCACACGCTGCGCGGACCCGGGATAAACGCCACCTGCCGGATTGGTGTGGCGGTGATGTCGATAATGTGCGTGCCGATCTGGCTGCCGAACAACGCGTACTCACGCCCGTCGGGCGCTACATACCCCCACAGGGCCGAGTTCGGCCCCAGCGAGTCGGTATTAACCGGGTTCAGCCGATCAATGAACTCCAGATTCAGCGGCTCATCGTTCTGCGCGTTCAGCGTTACGCAGGCCGCCATCAGCAGCATCGGTATCAGTAAACGATATCTCATTCGTGCTTCCTTGGATCATGCTCTCCGAGTCTCCGAAACCTTGGTCGGCGGCCCAACGAGGCACGCCCCAACGAACCGCCACTATCCCCCAATCGCCATACCAGCCGCGAAGGCGCCAACTTCGATCTGGCGCGTGATCTGCCGGGTGGCAACATCCACCACGTACACCTGCCCGGGATTATGCGGGCTTCCGATGGTTGGATGATGCTCACCGCCGGTCTGGTTTTCACAGCTTACAAAAGCCTTCTTTCCGTCGGCGCTGAAGATCACCCCGTGCGGTTGCGTCTTGAAGTCCGCCAACGTGGCGATCACACTGTGCGTGGCAACGTCGATAACCGACACCGAGTTGTCGCCCTGGTTCGGTATCCAGGCCTGGCGGCGGTCGGGCGTCATGCCCAGGATCAGCGGCGTTTTGCCGACGATGATGCTGTCGATAACGGCGCCGGATGCAAGGTCCACAACCCGCACCTGCGACGCGGCACGGCAGGTTACCCACAGTTGTTTGCCATCGGCCGAAAGCTCGGCCTGATATGGCTCGAACCTGGGCTTCTCGCCGGGCGCCAGCGGCTGGCCGGGCGAAATATTGATGCGGCGCGTAACCTCCAGAGTCTGGGTGTTCACCTCGCTGATGTCGTCGCCGTTCGGGTTCATCGTATAGATGAACTGCTCATCGGCGCTCAACGTAAGGCCATGCGGCGCGGCGCCAACATCGAACAACGTATCAGTGACACGCATCTGGGCCGCATCAACACGCAGGATAAAACGTTGCTGGCCGGTGCGGTCGAAATTCGACACATAGAACCGCGAGCCATCGTGCGTGCACACAATCTGTGCCGGCGAAAGCCCAACCCGCACACTCCCCAGCTTCTCGAATGTGCGCGCATCGTACTTCTCCACCACGCCGCCAACAATCAGATTCACATACAGGAAACGCTTGTCGGGCGACAGCACCGCATTGTGGGGCGCTTCCGGGGCACCGCCCTGAAGCGTGCCAACAGGTATGTATCGCATCAGATGCTCGGAGGCCAGATCGATTACCGAGATCAGGTCATCGGTCTGCGCTGTCACGAACAGTCGTGGCCTGGATTGATCGGCCAGATATACCTGGCCTGCATCGTTCCTGGCGCCCTCATCGATCCACCGCTTGATCGTCATGATCTGCTCCTTCGGCAGCGAAAACCGCCCAAGCGGCATTGCCGGCGTGGATATCGGAGCAATCAGCGTATCAACATTGATGTGCTGGAACAGGTGGCTTTTGGCGGCATTGTAGGGCACAACTTCCGCTCCGTACTCCGGTGTGCCCGCCATCACATTCTCCCACGAATCCAGATACAGACTCTGAATGTTGTCGTGGTTCATGTGGCATCCGGAGCCGGCGCAGCCGTTGGCGAAAATCGGCTGGATATGCTTGGAATACAGGATCGCCTCGGTCGAATCCGGTATCACAATCGGCGGTGGGCCGGTGGGATCCTCGGTACATCCGGTAACAACGCAGCACAGCACAAGTGCCGCAGCCAAGCCAATGCAGTGTACTCTTCTCATGAGCGTAATTCGGGGGAAGGAACTCGACATATCTCTTTGAGTAGGAGAAGAGAACGGTCGCACGAAAAAAGATGCTTCGAAATCGGCGATCGGGCAAGCCGGAATTTGCTCACCAACCCCTTGGGAACCGTGCAAAACGGTCGCGCCACCCCACGATTCGGCATGGGATGGCACGATTAATGAAACGGACGGACGTTGCAGCGAACCACGATCCGGATGGCCGGGCCTGCTGCATCCTACTTGTTGATCGTTGTTTCCACCACCACGTTCACAACACGGCAATAGAAGCGCCCTTCGGGCAGATCGTTATCGTACAACAACACCGATTCGCCCAGCCCTTCGTAGGTAGCACCAGGATAGTTCAGCGCCCGCTGGGTTGAACGTGCCCGCTCCTCCGAAAGGCGCTGATTGATGCCGGCATCGCCGGCACGATCGGTGTGGCCGGTTACCGCCACCTTCGCCCCCGGCGCAATGCGCTGGCGGATGAAGTCCACGATCCGCCGGTTGGCGTCGCTTATCTCCGAACGACCGTATTCAAACAGAATCAGGCTGTACTTATCGATCTGCTTGTCGGCCATGCCGCGGTCACGCTTCTCCTTCACCGTCAACTGCTCCACATTAAACGTGCCAAGCGGCGTCACGACATTCTGATGGGCAAGGTCGGTAACCTCCAGGCGGTACTCCACCGGCGAGTTGCCGCGCGGTATCGATGCGCGGTCGGCTTCGATATCCCACTCGATCACCGGCGGCGGATTGCCAACACCCGTGAAGGTTTTCAGCTCGCGCCCGCCCTGCGTGGCCACCACGCGCCAGGAGTCCACGCCGGCAACCGAGGATACACTGGGCACGAAGCGCACGGCACCGGGTTCGGTCACCAGCACGGTATCGATCGTAAACACCGGATCAAGAATTTCCGGCACGCTGGAGCGCAGCTCCACACGGCGATTCTCGGCCATGCCATCGGGGCTGGACGAGGAAGACGGCTTCTCCGGGAGGTTGCGAGCGTCCACGGTGATGCGCCCCTCCTCGATGTTCCAGACATCGCGCAGATAGTTGCGCACATCCTCGGCACGCGTGCGGGCAAGGTCCTTGCGCCCCTTCTCCGCGCCCTGGTCGGAGTTGCACCCCGTTAACGACAGCGTCGCGGTTGGATTCTGCCGCATGCGCCAGCCAACCACGTTCAACAGGTTGTAGTAGGTGGGCAGCACATCAAGATTCTGAAGCGAGCCAAGATTGAAACGCGAAACCTGCGCCGGCGCCAGGCGCGTGTAGCGCGCGGGCATCGTGCCAACACCTTCGTCGAAGAACACGTAGTTCAGCAATGGCCGGAGCTGCGGCGAAACGAACTCCTCCACGCGCATCGAGGCCATCGAGCCTTCGTTCCGGAACGAATCGAGCTTGGAGGCGGTGATCGAGGCGCTCAGGTCCGGATTGATCCCGAACGTATCGCTTGGATCGTTCCTGCCGACATCGAAACGGAAGGATGCCCCCACGCGCAACGCCGACATGGTCCAACTGGTATCGGTCATCACGTTCGACAGCCCGATCCGATAGGAGATCTCGGGCGTCACGCTCAGCTTTTTGGAGAGAGGGAACTCGTAGCCCACGCCGGCCAGCACCGCGCTGTGCGTCGAGGCCGCGCCCGGGATCTCGCCGGTGGACCGGTTCCGCACCAATCCTCCGTAGAACCGCACGTTGGTTGGCGACACGATGGTCTCCTTCTGCTCGTAATCGCTTGTGGTCACGATGCCGAACTGCATGCCGAGGCTGATGCTCAGCGGAATGGTGAACGGACGCAGCACAAGCTGGGGCTCGAGGTCGATCATGCCAAGGGTTGGCTCAATCGTGTGCTCGGTAAGCGCCTGTACCACCTGCCCGTTATCCAACGCATTGCCGATGTATTCCTGAGTGGCAAACGTCGCTTTCGACGACGACGTGCCCACGCGAAGCTGCACGGCCAGCAATGGGAACAAACGGTATTCGCCAAACACGCCAAGAGCAAAGCCCGAGCCCGAACCGCCGTCGAAGCCGGGTGCGCAGGTTGGGACACCGGGAATTCCCGGGATCGTGGTTGCGTGCCATACCCCCTGAAACGCTCCGTACGCCCCAACGCTCAGATAGCTGCTGTCCACTTCCATCTGCGCGAGCAACGTGCTTGATGGCAACGCAGCGCAAAACAGCACGGCGATCGCAAGGCCGAGGATCGATCGGTAACAGTACTTCATCACGGACCCCGGCTAGTGAATAATGACAAGCGTCTGCGCGTCGCTGCGGAGCGGCGAGCGGAGAACCACCCGATACAGGCCGTTCGGCAGTTCGCGCGGCAGCGTAATTGTGCGCGCCATATCCACAAGGCGGGTGCCCACCGGGCGCCACATCGTTGAGTAGACACGGGCACCGTCGGTGCCGAAAATCTCAAGGAAGGTGTCCTCCTCCTCGATCGTGGTCACGTTCACCGTTACCTGGCCGCTGGCCGGATTGGGCGCGATCTTGTTGATGCGCAGGCCGTTGGTGTACAGCAGAAGCCGGTCGCTGCCCTGTTCGCAGAAGCCCGGGATATCGAAAATGCTTCCCCGCCGTACCGAGTCGGTAACCGGAGCACCACCGCAGGTCACGGCCAGATTGAAGTCGGTTGACTGCTCCGAGCCCACCATCATATCACCAACAAGCTCGGTTACCACACCCTGCTGAACCGCGGAACTGCCGTTCATATCGATGTCAACGGTCACGATGTTCCCATTAACCGTGCGGCCGGTGATGGTACCACGTGTAACCGAGCGAGCAAAGAAGAGCGTGCCGTTGTAGCTGATGGAAAGGCGAAGCGTGGATGGGTCGCACACAGGCTGCGAGAGCGGGTTGGCCAGATACACCGGCATGTGGAAGTCGCGCATGTGCGGATCAACAATCGTATCCGGCATGAAGTAGATCACGCCAGGCGCGGCGGCCAGGCGGCCACCCGAGCCCTGAGCATATGTGCTCGGCGACCAGAGCAACATTGCCAGGCCAGCAAGCAAGGCGATCCACCCGATTCCACGATATCGCGTAACAGTAGTGAACGTGTTCATAGGCCTCGGAACGGATTTGCTGAAAGTGCGCAGCAAGGAACCATGGCAGCGCGCGGGCTCCGCATACGTTCGATGATGATTGTCTGAGGAGGGCATATTGGCCCGGACCGCCAAATGCACCGGTCCAATGTAGTGAACAGCCGATGGGCGCGCAACTCGACAGGTCGCCATACGATTACGGCTTCGGACCGAATTCCGAATGCGCCGGCGGGAATGGCCCGGAGAGGGCGTGGTCGGCGCTGTAAGGAGCAAGGCCAACCAAGGGCTCGCGTTCAGCAAGATGGGCTCGCCGTGGAAGCGTGCCGCGTGGGTTTGATACCGAGAGGGTCGCTTGCTACTCGCGCGTGTTACTTGCGCTTCTCGCTGGCCAATCGCTCGGAAAGTTCCTTCATGAAGACACTTCGCGCACTTTCGCGAACCTCGGGCTCAACCGCATCGGTAAACGAAACGCCCATGATCGAGCTTGCCAGATACGCGGCGAGATCACCAACACAGTACTTGCGCTCACGATTGGTTGGCGCGTCGGGCCCGAGAAACGTCAGAAGGGCAGGATCGTCCATTTCCTTGAGAAGGTACGGAAGGGCTGCATCACCAAAGCGGGTGAGCGTGGTTCCGAATTTCCCAAGGTGATGCCCGGGCAGCGCCCACCAGTTGTGCATGAACGCACCGGAGATCGCCTCGCAGTAAATGCGCACCATGCGTGGATCGGGATTACGACCCAGCATTACCAGCAGCTCGTGCGCCAAGACACGCAGGCGATGATCGCTCCGCTCGGACTTCGCGATCTTCTCCAAATCCTCCTGGGCTTTCGGGCGTGCTATCAGTCGATCAGCCTCGCCACGCTGGAACAATGCTTCCACCGAAGTGCTCTGAAGCTCTTCTCGCATTGTGCCTAAGCCGGTTACCGCCATCATGTTCCTCCTGCGATTGCTCGATTAATGAAAAAGAATCTACTACCAAAAATCATCCATTTCAAAGCCCAACACCGAAGTTTCACGATATCATGTCACCACGGCGCATCGAACCGACCCGCGCGCGCACCGCTGGCGGCCAACAATGGGGGCCGTTTGGCGTTGCCCGGGCCGCATCATCACCGGCATATGCCCGCGCATCGGTAACTTGGCGATCCATGACACCTGAACACGCAAAACCAGGCATTCCCTCGAAGGCCCACTACATCGTTATCGATCTGGAGGCCACCTGCTGGAACGACGACAGCCGTCGCGGCGACGGCGAGATCATCGAGATCGGCGCGGTACGGATGAACAGGGCAACCGGCGCGATCCTTGATGAGTTCCAAACCTTCGTGCGCCCAACGCGCTACCCAAGGCTCAGTGATTTCTGTATCCGCCTTACATCGATTACACAGGCCGATGTGGATTCGGCGCCCACGTTTTCGGCGGCGCTGGCGGAATTCACGGCATGGATTGGCGCCTCAACCACCGCTACGTTCTGCTCCTGGGGGGCGCTGGACCGATTCCTGCTGCGTCAGGCATGCCAGTTTCATCGCGTGGAGTTCCCCTTCGACGATGAGTACATCAACGTGAAGCCGGCGTTCAGCGACGTGTTCACCGGCCGCGGCGTCAGCATGGAACGCGCGCTTGAAATCGCCGAGATAGCCCCGGTTGGCACCAGGCACCGCGCGATCGACGACGCACGCAACGCCGCGCTGCTGTGGCAATGCGTGCTGCGCTACACCAGGCGCACACCCCGATAGCCGAAGTTCGGCAACATCACCGGGCAACGCCATTCGTGCACGGCCCGCCGATTACTCCACCGGCCGCACAAGCCGATCCACCATTCGCGGGTCGAGGTTGCTGTAGAACTCGATCGCATTCCGCTCCACCGGCTCGACGGTGGCGTACCCCGGGCGATACCCTGTAGGACGCAGTCCGAACCGTGCGAAGGCCCCAAGAAAGCTCTCCTGCCGGCGCACCAGATAACTTATCATCATCGGCTGCTGATCGTTGTATCGGCCAAGCACACGCATTGCATGCACAAGCTGCGCCAGCGACACGTTGAAGAATGGGGGATCGCAGACGATGAGACCAAATTCCTCACCCAACCAGTCCGGCCGTTCGAGATCGAAGTACCGGAATCCCGGCAGATGTTCGAACCGGCGATCGATATCCAGAATGCGAACATCCACCCCCTGCCCTGCCAGCTCGGCGGCAAGCGTTGGCGCGCAGATGCAGCAGGGCTTGCTGAATCCCGCCACAAATGCCGCAACAGCCCGAAGCGTTGGCTGGTCGAAGAAGTACTGCTCGTTTTCGTGAAGCTCGTGCATCGGGTATTGCATTACATGCGCAACGGCAGCGCTCTGGTGCCCGCAACGCGCGAAGATAATCAGCAATCCAGCCGAGGCACCAACATTCGGCACCGAACGGCACCCTCGCCACAAAACGGTACAACCTGGTGCAGAAAACGAAGGGGCGTATCTCATTACAAGACACGCCCCGTACAGGCTTGCGCAGCGCATATATGGCACCCGATGATCGCGTGAATCGGCCTGCGGCATTCGCACGCCCGCGGCGATCACTCCAGCTTGATGTAGTTGCGATGCACCCATTGGTCGGCGGCTTCACGGTCGCGGGTCTCGAACATTACGTTGTCCTTGGTTTCCTGGGTCACCACGCGCACCCGCTTGTTTACATCGCGCGATTCGGCCTTACCGGATGCCACGCTGCGCAGCACGGCCTGCACGGTATCGGCACTGGGCACATTCGTTGGCGCATCGGCGCGCTGCTCGGCGATCGCCTCGATGACCGCCGCGTTCAGCAGCTTGGGCCACAACTTCTTGAACAGGGAAGCCGATGCATACACGTCGGCTGTGTTCACCTCACCGTTGATCGCAAACACGAACCCCACCACGTCGCTTTTGCCGTCGATCACGCCCAGCAGATGCTTCACGTACGCGGCGGCACGTTCCTGCACTTTCTCGTTGGAGAGCGCAAGCTCCATGCTGCTCTCGGATTCGTCGCTGTTGACACGCTGGCCGACGTTCTCGCTCAGCTTCTTCTGCGTCTCGGCAACCTTGTTCCACACCTCACCCTGCTCGCGCGAATACTTGGCGGCCAGCCGCAGCGAACGCCCCGAAAGCTGATTGTTGGAGCTCTTGAATTCGGTTGAGGATTCCTGACCACGCTTGCTCCAGCGCCCGTGCTCCACACAGAACGAGGCAATCGGCACCCGGCCGGACTTCGGCGGCAGAATCAGATCGTACGAAAGCACGCGATCCTGGCGGCCGCCACGCACGATATCGCCCGACTGCACGAACACTTCACGATTGGGCGACTTGTTCTCGATGGCAAGCTCGTTTACCGAGCCGGTTTCGTACACGGCCACCACGTTCTTCTCGATCGCCTCCTGCAGCGTCAGGAACTGCTTGCCTTTCAACTGGTCCGCACCATGCACGAGGTAGATCGTGAGGTTGTCCTTGGTGTACGGACCCGACAGGCGGTACTGATGTGCCGACGCGTCGGCGGGCTGCGCATGCAGGCCCATGGCCAGGCACAGTGCGGCGATCAGTATGAAAACGGCGCTCGAGGTTCGGATCAGGTGTTCAACGGCATTCATGGTTCGTCTCCTGTTAATACGTTCGGCAGCCCGCAACCCGGGCGCATGTACGGGCCGAACAATACAACCCCCCGCCCCATGCCGCAGTGCGCGGAACAGGGCGTGGCCGTTGGAATGTGTTCGGCTGATTAGGCTGTGTTTGGCGCGGTTGAATACCGCATGGTGGGAAGACGCCGTGAGAATTGGGTGTAACAGCCCCGCCCATCGTCCGTATCGGTTTTCGCGTTTGGCGGCTGCGCGTATCTTTGCCGCCTGTTGCGCCAGCGTTGACGGGATGTAGAACCGGACCGCTCGCGACAAAACTCCCTGCTCACACTGCCTGATTGGATTCTATGCTCGAACTGTTTACCGAGCCCGCAGTACTTGCGAGCCTTGCCGCGCTCACGGTTATGGAAATCGTGCTTGGCGTGGACAACATCATCTTCATCTCCATCCTGGCTTCGCGCCTGCCGAACGAAACGCGGTCGAAGGCACGCATGCTGGGTCTGATCCTTGCAGGCGCTA
Source organism: uncultured bacterium (assembly GCA_966128725.1). GTDB lineage: Bacteria > Bacteroidota > Ignavibacteria > OLB7 > OLB7 > JAFDZV01. Next base: position 75,866 of record CBHYLN010000003.1, read on the forward strand.
TCCGCGTTGCGCTGATCTTCATGATCGGATGGATCATCGGCCTGGAACACCCGCTGTTCAGCATGTTTGACCATGCCATCTCCGGTCGCGACCTGATTCTGCTGGGCGGCGGCATCTTCCTGGTGTACAAGGCCACGAAGGAGATCTATCACAAGCTGGAAGGGCCCGACGATGCCGATGCCGGCGCAAAGGCACACGAGAGTTTCCTGCAGACAGTGGTACAGATCTCGCTGCTCAACCTCGTGTTCTCGCTGGACTCGATCGTTACCGCCGTTGGCATGACCGATCATGTGGAGGTGATGATCGTGGCGGTGGTTATTTCGCTGGGCTTCATGTTCTGGGTAGGCCGCCCGGTTGGCGATTTCGTGATGCGCCACCCCAGCGTGAAGATGCTGGCTCTGTCATTCCTGCTGTTGATCGGCGTATCGTTGGGCGCCGAGGCATTCCACAGCACCATCCCCAAGCCGTACCTGTATTCGGCGATGGCCTTCAGCGTGTTCGTGGAGATGCTGAATATCGCCTCGAAGCGACGCAAGCAGCGCAAGGCGGATATGCTGGAGCCCGTGCATCTTCGGCAGAACGTGGTGGGAATGAACCTGGACAAGTAACGTCGTCCACTCCAGGCACAATAACACGCCCAACAACACAAAGGGGAGCATCATGCTCCCCTTTTGCATTCAACCGGGCGGCGTTGCGCCTGCCGGCACATCAACCTTCCGCAGGGTCCGGGTTTGGCTTGCGATACACCACGAAGAACGTTGCCCCCTTGCCGGGATTGCGACGCAGCAGCCATCGGTCGTAGGATCGCAGCAGCGGCGCATCACCAAACTTGATCGAGAGCAGGCTCATCGGGTGGTAGGTCTCGTACTCCACAAGCTCGTAGTGGGGCAGCAGACGGTTGCCGTAAAACCCCTCGGCATCGCGGATATCGGTGATCAGGGCAACTTCGGCAAGGCGAAGCGGCTTGGTGATCAGGCCTTCGGCGAACAACGTGCCGTTGATCCGCTGCATCATGGCATCCACCACGTGGCGTTTTGCCGGGCGAATCATGTAGTACAGCTTCTCGACCGCCGAGCGTAGTCCGGTTTTCAACAGTACGTCCTTCACCACATTCTTTGGGATGAAGAATCCGCGCAACAGCGCGTAGTTCCACCGCAACAGGGCCGAATCGCTGAATGCACGATTCGGTTCGTGGCCGATCATCACAAGGCCACCGGGCCGTAGAACCCTGTTGATCTCATCCAGGAATGCCGCGGTTTCCTTCACATGGTGCAGCACCGAGTTCATCGTCACCACATCGGCCGAGGCATCGGCAAACGGCAGCCGGTACGGCACCGAGCGTTCGATCTTCACGAAATCAAGCTGCGGCGGCATCGCCAGGCGCGTAAGATTGCGGCGCGCAACCTCCAGCATGCCGGCCGAGAGATCCGCGCAAACAAGACGGTCGTGCGGCCTGAGCACGGGACCAACCGACATCCCGACCAGACCGGCGCCACTGCCGATGTCGACAACAACGGCCGGCCTGTTGGCATCGATCAGCCGTTGCGCGCGATCGCGCCACCGCTGACCTTCACGCCCCAACATCTCCTCATGCACATCGTGATAGTCCTCCTGTTCATTATCGTAGAACAGTTCGTTGACACGCAGTACCAGAGGCTCGCTATAACGCTCGGCCAGATTCACCGACACTTATGCTTCCGTTGATGTGGAACATCGCGGCACCGGCGCAATCCCGGGCCTGTGAACCCTATGAACAACGGCGGCAGCCACGGACACCCGCTGCTGCCGCCAACATCCTCGTCAATTGAACTGATTTCCCGGGGGCTATCCAGGCACGGGCTGCCGCATGCAACAGCCCGCGTTGCGCAACCGTGTGCTATCCCCGAACGCGCTTGCGTTTCGGTTTCGCTTCGGCTGGCGTGGCCACTCGAACCTCGGGCATCGGGACATCCTGTGCCGTTGCAGCCGGTCCGTTGCCGTTGAGACCCGGCAGGTCGTCACGAATCTCCTGAACAGGCATCGCCTTCGCCTTGGCCGGCGTTGACGAACCTTTCTTGGCCGCGCCGCCGGCAACTCCTTTCCGGGCCCCCTTCACCAATCGCCCCGAGGCGCCGTTGCGGTGCGCCATCGCGGCCGCCACAAACGCCTTGAACAACGGGTGCGGCGCCATCAGCCGTGACTTCAGTTCCGGATGGAACTGGCACCCCACGAACCACGGATGGCCGGGGATTTCCACGATCTCCACCAATCGTCCATCGGGCGACAGGCCACTCAGCAGCAGCCCCTTTTCGGCAAGCATGTCGCGGAACGCGTTGTTGACCTCGTAGCGATGGCGATGGCGTTCGGTAATGAACTGCTCGCGATACGCCGCAAGGGTTTTCGTACGCTTTGTGATGATGCACGGATACGATCCCAGGCGCATCGTGCCGCCCTTGTCCTTCACGTCCTTCTGGTCGTGCATGAGATCGATCACCATATGTTCGCCGCGCGCGAACTCGCTGGAGTTTGCATCGGCCAGGCCGCACACGTTGCGGGCGTACTCGATCACCGCGCACTGCATCCCAAGGCAGATGCCGAAGAACGGAATACCACGTTCGCGAACAAAGCGGATTGCGCGAATCTTCCCTTCCACGCCGCGCGACCCGAAGCCGGGCGCAACCAGCAGACCATCCAGCCCGGCAAGCGCCGTCCTGACATCGGCCTCGGAGTGCAGCGTTTCGCTGTCCACCCAGTGCAGGTCCACGTGGACGTTGTTGGCGGCGCCGGCATGAATGAACGATTCGATGATGGACTTGTACGCATCCTGATACTGCGTGTACTTGCCGCAGATGCCGATGCGAAGTTCGCCATTGCTGGGCTGCTTGATGCGCCGCACCAGATTGGCCCACTGCTTCATGTCGGGTTCCGGAGCGGCAAACCCGAACTTGCGCATGACGATGTCGTCCAGCCCCTGCTGCGCGTAGATAAGCGGCACTTCGTAGATGGTGCTGACGTCACGGGCCTCCACCACGGCATCGCGATCCACGTTGCAGAACAGCGCGATCTTCTCGCGGATATCCTTGGTAAGCCGATGCTCGGACCGGCAGACAAGGATATTGGGTTGAATGCCGAGCTCCAGCAGCATCTTCACCGAGTGCTGGGTTGGCTTGGTTTTCAGCTCGCCAGCCGCCTTGATGAACGGAACGTAGGTGAGGTGGATGTGCAGCGTGTTATCGCGCCCAAGCTTACGATCCAACTGGCGGGTGGCCTCCATGAACGGCAACGACTCGATGTCGCCAACGGTGCCGCCAATCTCGATCAGGATGATATCGTAGGCGCCCGAATTGCCCAGATCGGTCATCCGGCGGGCAATTTCGTCGGTAATGTGAGGGATTACCTGAACGGTCTTGCCCAGATAGTCGCCACGACGCTCCTTGGTGATAACCTCATAATACACCTGCCCCGTGGTGGTGTTGTTCTTCTGGGTCATCGACTGGTTCAGGAAGCGCTCGTAGTGGCCGAGGTCCAGATCCGTCTCGGCGCCGTCCTCGGTAACGTACACTTCGCCGTGCTGATACGGCGACATCGTGCCCGGGTCAACGTTGATGTAGGGATCGAACTTCTGAATTGTCACGCGAAGGCCACGGGCCTTCAGCAACAATGCAAGCGACGCCGAGGTTATTCCCTTCCCCAACGAGGAAAGAACACCACCGGTAATAAAGATGTATTTGGCCGTACCATTCCCACCCTTGGTGGAAACAGCTGCCTGAGAGGAAGTCTGAGCTGCCACTGTGCCGCGACGATCGTGTTCGGAATTGAGAGGAGACTCCGGAGAGCGGGCTCGGATGCAGGACCACAAAAATCCAGCGGCAACCGGTTGCAGGAAGGCGAAACCGGAGGAACGTATGGACTGCAGACGTGCGGAAATGTACCGTGCCGTTGTAGGGAGCGCAACTTAGCGAAAGTTGACCAAACGACCGACCGGACGGTGTAACGATCGGACAAAAAAGCGGAATATTCTGGATGTGATGGGCAGGTGCAGGCACGAAGGCTGGGCGTGCCTGCCAACACCGGGGCCGGGCCGGACGGTTGAAACCCGCACCTCGTTCGATGGCGGCGGCAGGCCGATGGCTCAGAATGACAACTTGTGGATTCACCGCGGCATACGGCGCGGCCGTGGAGCAACCGCATGCAACGCTGCGGCTGGGCGCGGGATCAACCGATTTCGATCCGCTTCCCCCCCTTTTCGATCACGATCCGGCCGGCCTTGCCGTCAATCGTGACGCTCTTGTCGCCGGTGCCGATGCGGAACTCGCGCGCATCGCGCTTGCGCTGCCGCGCCTCGCGCTCGAGCATCCGGCGCGCGCCACGCTCCACATCGCGATCCTTCGGAAAGAACGTATCGGAGGCATCGAACAACAACCCGATCCCCCACGAGAAGAGCACCCAATAGAACCAGGTCCCATCGCTGACGGCAATGTCGAGCAACAGGAGCATCACGTTAATGATGGCATAGGTCCGAAGGTGGTCGAAGAACTTCTTCTTGCGCTGCAGCTTCCACTTCTCGCGCGCCGCCTCGATCTGCCCAACTTCATCCTGTTCGCTGAGCACGGCCTCCACCTGAGCCGGATCGATGCCCAGCTCCCGGGCCGTTTCCACAAGGTCGTTATAGTTCAACGCACCCGGGGATGCGCCACCCTGGCGTTCCAATGCACGGCGCAGGATGGAGTTCACCTCATCAGGGGTGAAACGGCGTGAGGACTGTTCAGGTGTCATAATGGGAATCGAAGTGCTTGGCATCATAGCGCAGGTGTAACGTACGCCTCAGCCACAGGTTTCAATCGATCAAAACGAACCGCCATTTACGAACCGAGCGTGTCGCGTGCGATCGGCGGACACGTGACAGGCGAAGTGGACGACATTACGAAGTCTGGATTGCGAGCGTCGCCACCACGGGCGCATGATCGCTGGTCCCGAACGCACGATGCACAACGCAGGACTGGGCCTGAAGCGCCAGCGCATCCGCTGCAAAAATATAATCGATCCGCCACCCCAGGTTCCGCTGCCGTGCAACCTTCCAGGGCGGCCACCACGTGAACAACCGATCATTATCGGGATCCAGCCTGCGGGCGATATCCACCAAACCGCCGCCGATCATGCCGGCCATCAACGCCCGCTCCTGCGGGCGCGTGCCGATGATATCCGGCTTGTTCTGCGATGGATGGATATCCCGGTCGGTAAGCGCCACGTTCATGTCGCCGCAAAGCACCATCGCCAGCCCCGCATCGCGTGCGGATGCCACATATCCCTGCATTGCGGTAAGGAAGGCGATCTTCGCATCGTAGTCCTTGCCACCGTTCGGGATATAGACCGAAACGAACACCCGATCGCCAACCCGCGCCTGCACGATCCTGTTTTCCATGTCGAAGGCCGGGATGCTGAACTCCGGCACGCTTGCGAAGCAGGCTTTACGCATCAGCAGAGCCACACCCGAATATCCGCCGGCACCGCCATGCCAATACGACCAATACCCGTCGAGATCCAGCAACTCGGCCGGCACCTGTTCGGGCGTGGCCTTGATCTCCTGCAAGCAGAGCACATCGGGTGATTCGGCGGCAATCCATTCCAGAAGTTGCGCGCCACGGGCTCGCACGCCGTTCACGTTCCAGGTGGCTATCTTCATCATCTCACGTTAGGATGCATTGGGTTCGCCGGCGCCACGGCATGGCAGGCCGAGCACTGCTTTGGGCTCGAAACAAACATGGGAGCTGTCGCCGCCCGGAATATCGACCTACCGACTCGACAGGATGCCACCTGGCTCGGCATCGCCTGCATCCGAAGGCCAGGGCTCGGTCCGGACATCACCAACCGCAAGGATGGATTCCAGCAATTGACGACGTTCCTCGTTGGTGCCCACGAAGATGAATCGCACCATCTGCCCGCTGCCGGCCACGGAGTCGAGCCTCAGGCTCCGCACACGATCCTCGTGAACGCTGAGAATCCGCAGGACATGTTCCCGGGCATTGGGCGCGTTACCAACCACGAAGCAATAGCGCCGCGCATGCCGGACCCTGATCCGTTCCTCAACGTGGCGCAGCACCAGAATGGCCAGCACGCTTGCAACGGTCACCAATATCGAACTGAGCACGTACCCTGCGCCGATCATCATGCCGATTGCCGCCACCAGCCAGATCATCGCCGCGGTAGTAACCCCGCGCACCTCGCCCTGACGCGATCGCAGGATTACACCGGCGCCCAGGAAACCGATGCCGGTGACAATCTGCGCCGCGATCCGCGTGGAATCGCCACCGCTCGCCGCCGCGATTTCCATGCCAACGGAGGTAAACAGCATCGCCCCCAGAGAGACCACGATACATGTGCGCAAGCCGGCCGGTTTGCCGGTGGTTTCGCGTTCCATCCCGATGGCACCGCCACAGAGAATCGCAACCAGAAAACGTACGGCGAAGTCCACGCGAAACAGGCCATCGAACAGCAGCGAATGATGTGCATCCATGTTCGGCCAATGTACGGCGCATTGTGGTTAATCGAAACCAGCAGGCGGCATCTTCGGATCTGCTGCAAACCCGACGCCGGTGTGTGCGTCAACGGGCGAATTGCGGCGCACAACCTGCAATGTGCCGGCATGGGATGTTCCGCATTCCAACAGAACTTGTAGCTTTATGCTGCTTGTCCCGGTTTCGTATCCGACAGCCTCAGGGTGACCCGTGCGACAATTGACCCTTACTATCATACTTGCTGGCCTTTGCTCGCTTCCTCTGGCAGGGTGTTTTACCACCGTTGTCTACAAGGATCAGGCGCGCTTGGAATGCCCGGAACCGCCACAACCGGTGTGCGCGCCGGGCTCGTTCACGGAGATCACGATCGACACGGCCTCCGGAACAAAGGCGTTTTCACCGTATTACCTCTCGATCTCCCGCGTTGCCGGCCTGGATGGCACTGATGACGAATACGGCGTCTCCTTCGGCCCCGCCGCCGACGGCTCGATGGCGTTATCCACGATCCGGCATCGAGCGGATCGGCGCGAGGAACTGCTACGAACAAGATTCCAGAGCGTAACCCAGGCATCGGCCGCCGATGCCGTGCCCGTCAATGGGCTGAACGGCTCGGTTGGTGGCGGCGCGATGGATGGCGAAGGCATTGTTGTTGCCGCGCGTGCCAACGGCAGCGTATCCGGCGATTACGATCTCTTCGCCTCCAGCTTCAGCGATGGCGGTATCCAGCAACCACGCCGCCTTTCCGGCTCGCAGGTCATTTATTGGGAGGCGCAGCCGGCCTTCACACCCGACGGGCAGGCAATCTACTTTGCCAGCGATCGCAGGGGTGGCTCCGGCGGCACCGATATATATGTGATGCGCCGGCAGGGCAATGGATGGCTGCCACCAACAAACGTCGGTATCGGGGTGAACACCGCCTGCGACGAGCTCTCACCGTTTGTGAGCAGTGATGGGCAATGGCTGTATTTCTCCTCGGCCGGACACGCCACCGTTGGCGGGTACGATCTGTTCCGTGCCCCGATCCGTGCCGGGCAGGTTGGCAGCGCCGAGAATCTCGGCCGACCGATCAACACACCGGCCGACGAGCTTTTCCCCTCGGCTCCGCGCGGCGCACAGCCGGACACGCTGCTGTACTACAGCTCCAATCAAAGCGGGTCAAAGGGGTTCGATATGTACGTATTGCACCGCCTGCGGCGCGCCCAGCATATCAGCGGCACCACGCCGCGCACGGTGACGCTGAAGGGAACGGTGGTTACGCAGGACGGGCGGCCGATCGACAGCGCCATCGTGCGGCTGGAGGAGCGAGACCCGCCCGGCCGTAAGGATTCGACGTCGACCACCCCCGAAGGCAACTACCGTTTCGAGGTGGAGGAAGGACGACGTTACGAGATCCTGGCCGGCTCGGACAGCACGCTGTACGTTCGCGAGGAAGTTCGCATACCGATCGGCGACGGCCGCCGCTTGGTTACGCACGATATCACGCTTGGCGACACGGTCACCTTCCGCGTGAACTTCCCGTTCAACAACGCGACCGACCCGTACGACCTTACGCTGGACGAACACGGCATGCCAAGCGACCTGAAGTGGACGGTGATGATCGACCGTGCCGCCGAGTTCCTGGAGCGATTCAACGGAGCAACCGGCGTGCGATTTGAAATTGTTGGCCACACCGACCCGGTGGGCTCCGATGCATTTAATCTGGACCTTGGGCAGCGCCGCGCCGAATTCATCCGTAGCGAGCTGATTCGTCGCGGTGTGAACGCCGAGCTGCTTGGGGTGTACTCCCGTGGCGAGCAGCAACCGCTGACACGATTCGCCAACGAGGCCGAAGAGCTGTATCACGCACGCCTGCGCCGCGTGGAGCTGATCCGAAAGCGGAAGTAGTGGCCGGCCGGCCACTGCCGACAACGGCAGGCACAAGGCAATATTCCGAACCGTGCGGTAATCATTCGCGCAAGAACGTGCAGCGGCAACACCCAACCGCCGCTCGGTGCATGGCGCGGCGACTTCATGGTTTGTCGTCCGTAACGATCCTTCAACGCCGTCATGCACCGGCGTTACCCGCATCGCCGTAGCAGGCCTGCAGCAGGCCACCACGGCGCACAGTGTCAACTCGCACAGTGTCAACTGCTGAACCGACATGAAACAGATCTACCGTTGCGCGATCATGCTTGCTTTTGCGGCCACTTTGGGCGGCTGCTTCAGCTACACACGCACTGAGACCGACGTTTATACGATCACGCAGCGCGACACCACGATACGCGAGAACGTAAAGAACGTGCCCGGTGAGCGCGAGAACGGCACCATCTATCCATCCACGCGAAGCGTGGAGATAACCCGGAACTATCTGAATCGCGACTCGGTGGTCAACCGCTACTACCCGGCATTCCTGCGTTTCGGTGGGTTCGAGGCCGCCGGATTCCTTGGCACCGGTGGCTCGACTGCCGGCTCGGGCAACGGTCTGTTCGGCCTGTATAAGATACTGACGGCAAAACACGTCGACAGCTCGAAGCTCTTCACCGGCAACATGTATCGCGTGATGCCATACGAGGTTCGCCTGCGCGCGTTCAACGACGACCCCAATTGGACATTTGGTACCGCCGCGTACGAGATCTTCATCAATCAGCAGGATTCCAGCGCCGGCCTTGAAGCCAACGAATCGCTGAGCGGCGTTCTGCCCCTGTACGTGCGGAAGCGGTTTTTCCTGCGCGACAAGCCTCCGTATGTCATGGTGGTCCCGTTCTTCGGGTTGGGCCTGATCCCGTCGCAGTACGTCAACTTCGGCGCCACGTTTGATGTTGGCTCCTACGGAGGCTTCAATCTGCGCGCCTACGCCGGATACATCACCGGCACGAAGCTGACCTTCAAGGATCCGGCATCAAAAACCAGCGAGGATGTCAGCTTCCCGTATTTCGGCATCGGTGTATCGGCACTGGACTTCGTGAACAAGACCGAGGAATTGTTCGTGGAGTGGAAGGATCACGACCACTCGGCAATCGAGGTGAGCGTGGCGGACTTCACGCTGCTGTACTCCACCAGCGACAGCGCCGACGTTTTCAACTCGAACCAGGTTTCGATCGGCTCGTTTCCCACGGGCATCGGCATCCGATTGGCATCGGCCAATTTCCCGCTGCCGATAGCCGACGGCAATTTCTTCGCCGGCACCAGCCTGTTCAATCTGATGGCGGCCTCGAAGGCGGAAGTCATGTTCGGCTTTTTGCCGATCCGCCTTGGATACCGGAAATCGCTGGTCGAAAACGATCTGAACCTGGAGCCCTTTATCGAGTACACGTATTATCCATCGTCCTCGTTCAATCTGGGCGTAAAGGCATCGCTGAAGATCTCCGATTGGGTGCGCATGAGCGTTATGGCGGGCTACATGACGGGCTCGCCCAATCTGGATGTGCTTACCGGATACGAGCCGCTCGCCACCGTTGGCGATTTCTCCACCTTCTATCTGGGCGCGGGCGTTGGCATCGGCGATATCATCCACACGCTGGAGGAGGTCAACCGCAAATGATGCCACACGGTGTTCGGCTGTTGCTGCCGCTGCTTTTGCTGGCCGTTGCCGGCTGCGCCTACGAACGCGTTGACATCATCGCCGGTGGGGAAACCTACGATGGCACCATTCTCTCGCATTACACCGACGTTGAGGCAACGTCGCGCGGGCTTCTGCTGAAGCCGGGCGCGCGCTTCGCAATCAAGGCAACCGGGCTTACCCAGTTCCTTGCGCAATACGATGTGGCCATTCTTGGTGGTGAGGGGATGAACGTGTACCTGCGCACCGTGGCGCACCAATTCGACTCAACAAAGGGCATGGCATTCCATTACGCTGTGGACGGGTGCACCATGCGCGAGGCCGACGGCACGATTGTTCCGCTCAACTTCAACGCGGAGGTGGAGCAGCAAACGCTCTCGTTTTATAACGAGGCCAATCAGTTGGCCGTGTCGGTGGGATGCAAACGTGTCTACGAACAGCATACTCCGCTTCCGGAAACGGAGTATGTTATTTTCGAGACTCTGCCGGGCAGCACGGTTGAGCTGCGATCGGTTGCGTATTTCGAGACCGACGTGGAGTAATCCGGAGTAATCCGGAGCAATCCCAACCGCGTCGCGCCTGAATACGCGCGCCGCTGGGATCCCCCCTCTCCCCAACACAACCGTATCGGCAAACGCCAACAGCGCGCGAAAGCGCCGCCCTGGCGCCACGAAACTGAAACTCGACACGGCCCGATACGTGTACGATCCATCGGCGGCGAAGCACCCGCGTGTGTATCCGCCCTGGAATAATGAACTGACCGCTTACCACTATGATCGACTCTCCTCTTCGTCCGATGGACTTCGGCGAAATCTTCGGCACGGCGATGCAATTGATCCGCCGCACGCTTCCCACGTTCCTTGGTGGCGCGGTGCTGCTGATGCTTGGCTACACGCTGTACACATACACGATGATCGACATGATGGGCGCGATGGCGCACGCCGCCGAATCTGGATTGCTGGGCCCGAATCCGGACCCCGAGCAATCGAAGATGCTGCTGCAACTGATCATGCCATCGCTTGGAATGATGATCCTGTCGGTTGTGCTGTTCCTGATCGTTCTGCAGTTCGTTCAGGTTCTGGCGACGCTGACAAGCTGGGACGCGATCAACGAACAGCCGATCGGTTTTGGTGAGGCAATCGGCCGCTCGTTCGGCCGCCCGTTCTGGATTGCGCTTGTACAGGGCATTATCGTTGGCGCCGTGCTCATGGCGGTGTTCTTCCTTGCTCTCATCGTGCTTGCGGGCGCCTCCGGCGGGCAGATGGGTGCGGGCGGGTCGGCGGCAAGCCTGGTGATCGGACTGCCGTTGATCATTGGCGTGGCCATCGTATACCTGCTGATCTCGCTGCGCGTTCATACGGTTGTTGCCGAGGGGCGCGGACCGTGGAACGGCCTGATCGGCAGCATCACGCTGGTGAAAACCGGATTTCTCAAGACCTTCGGCGTGCTCTTCCTTGCCGGCCTCGGGTTCGGCGCGGTCAGCTTCATCGTCTCGATGTTGCTGGGCGGGCCTTCCGGCTCGATGAACTTCGGTGGCAACAATGATCCCGATGCCATCATCGAGAGCTACAAACGCATGCAAGAAGCAGGGTTGCTGGGCGTTGGGGTGGCCAATGGCCTGGTGAGCGGGCTGGGTCTGATGTTCACGTCCTATCTGCTTACCCCCCTGTATGTGGATCTCCGCGCCCGCCGTGGTGACTTCGACGAACTGCCGGACCAGGACGGGCTTGAGCTTGTCTAGCGATGCCGGCCGCCAACACCGGCGCGAATCAGGCAATTTCTCCTGACATTATCGATAAGGGAAACGCATGTACGAGGATTCCAACATACGCCCAATGAGCTTCGGGGAGTTGTTCAGCACGGGAATGGCGATCTCGCGAAGAACACTCCCTACCTCGGGTATGCTCATCATCGTGGGTTATCTCATGATCGGGATCATCGGAACGCTGGCGTTCCGAAACCTGTTCAACGGCATCATCACCATTATGGAGCAGAGCAACGCCGGCGGCAATAACCAGGTCTCGCCCGAGGCCCTGATGTCGCTACTGTCGTTCTACGCCGTCATGATCCCGGGGCAGATCATACTGTCGATCGGCTCGTTCCTTGCCACCGCTGTGTGCATACGCGCCGCCTGGATGGCGATGAACGACGAGGATGCCACGCTGGGACAATTGGTCAAGAAAGCGTTTTCACGCGATGTGTGGTACCTGCTGGCACAGAACTACCTGCTGGGCATAATGATAGGCGTGGCGTACGTGGTCGTGGTTTTGATCATGGTGATAGCCGGGGTTGGCGCCGGCGCCTCGGGCAAGGGTGTCGTCGCGGTGATCGTGGTTATGTTGCTCGGCCTTGCCGCGGTCGGGGCGGCGGTCTGGGCCGCGATCAGCATATCGCTTACACCGCAGCAGATTGTCATCCACAGCCGGGGGCCGCTGAAAGGCATGGCCGCCAGCTTCCGTCTGGTTCGCGGGAACTGGTGGCGGACATTCGGCGTCCTGTTTGTCCTGCAGATGATCGTAGGCGTTTGCCTGTCGCTGCTGATGATTCCAACGATCGGCGCATTCATCGACTTTGCCCAGAACATGCGCCAGATGGGGCATTCGAAACCATCACCGCAGGAAAGCGCCATGCTGTTCCGGCAGGTGTTGGACACATTCCCCGTCTGGATCCCTATCGTCTTCATGCTGTTCGCGGGCGTATTCCAGTTCTACAGCACCAATGTGCACACAGCCCTGTTCGTGGACCTGAGCGCACGCAAGGGTGAGCTTGGCGAAGGCGAGGAGGAAGGGTTCGCGATGCAGGAGTAGCGATTGGCGGCGGTGCCCGGCAACAGGCCCGGCCAGACATCGTGCGCGGCGCGACAATGTTGCAACAATGGCGCCCAAGCGTCGTTACTACGTTCGCGCCGCGCTTCAGCGACGCACCATGATATCGATACCGCGCGGCCGGTGACAGCCCGCACTACAGATTACTGTGATTCCGGCAGGAGGATATCCACGATGAAGATCGGTTTACGCACAACAACATTGATTGCAGCCGTGGCGTTCGCCGCGGTGGCCGTGGCACCGGCCTCGGCGCAGCATTGCGGCACACGGACCGAATGCTCGCCCGTTATGAAGCAGATGATGGGCGAAATTGGCCAGGCCGCCACCGAATACTGGACACCCAAGCTCAACGAATACAAAACCAGGATCGACCGCGCGCTTCCGGCAAGCGACCTGGAAACCCTGAACCGCCTGCGCGTACGCTGGGCGATGCTTCTTGATGAGCAGCTTGCCGAGGTGCGTACAAGCGCCCAAGCCGCGCACGGCAAGGCATCGGTGGCGATGAAGGTCAAGGGCCCCGAGAGGTTCTCGGAAATCATGGAGATCTTCACAACCGCAACGGAGATTGCCTCGCGCAATCGCGATCAGGTTTCCGGCTTGCAGAACAACGTTCTGGACGACGTCGCATCGTTCCTTGGCACGGTATCCGATCGGGCGGCCACGTTTGCCGACGCCAATGCCAATGCGATCTCCAAGGATCCGGATGCAAAGGCCATTGCCGCCAAGCGGGGTGACCTTGACGCAATCGCAAGCGACCTTCGTTCGGAGAAGTCGCGCAAGGATTTCTCCATGATCTATTCGATGGCGGTGGAGCCGATCATCTGGCTGTATAACGGCGCCGATCTGGGCGCGCTTCTGTCGCAGGCGGGTGGTATCGCCAAGCCGATTGCCGGCATCGAGATGCCGGACGCCTCGGCGCTGAAGCAGAACTTCCCGAACCCGGCAACCACATCAACCACGATCACCTACACGCTCAACGACGCGTCGAGCGCAACGGTTGTCCGCCTGTACGACAATCGTGGCACGCTGGTGGCCACGTACGATCAGGGCGCGCAAGGCGCCGGCGAGCATTCGCTTACCGTGGATGTTACCGACCTGGCCAGCGGCTCGTACCTGTACCATCTTTCAACGCAGACCCCAAAGGGCGCTCGCGTGTATTCCAAGACGATGCAGGTAGTGCACTAGGGGCCAATTGAAATGCCAACCGACCCACGGGCTGTTCGATAACAGTCAGATGCAAGGCGGCCGTGCAGGCCAACGCCGCGGATGACGTTGTTCAACAGCCTGCCACCCTGAGGTCGGCGGTTACCGTCCGCAAACGTCACGAAATCCCCGGTTCGCCGCATAAGCGGGCCGGGGATTTTCCGTGGGACCATGCTGATACGGATAGCGCAGGCCGGCAACCACGATCGCGCGCCTGCCCCGATGCCGAAAATGCGGCGCCGGGGTGTTCGGATAACCACCTCGCATGCATCTCCAACGTTTGCCATCTTGTAGTGCAACTGAGAACATCGCGGCGATGATGTGTTCATGTTCGTAGGCAATTCCAAGGCGGAAGGAGTAGCGGGTGTGATAGCTACGGTACAGAACGTGACGAACGACGACCAATTACTCGCCGAACAGGCAGGGGCTGGCGACCGTGCCGCTTTCAGTACGCTCTTCGAGCGGCACAAGGGGCACATTTACCGGTTCTGCCTGTTGATGCTCAATGACGAGGACGCCGCGGCCGACATCTACCAGGATGTGTTCATCGGATTTTACCGTGCCTGCCGCGAAGGTCAACGGATGTACAACGTCCGTGGATATCTCATAACCGCCGCCCGCAGTCGCTGCCTGAATGTGATCCGCTCCAAGCAACGGCTCACAACGCTTGATGACGATGTGCTGATAGCATACGAAACGGATGAAACAGCAGCCGACACCAAGGAGCACCTGCAACGCGCGCTGGCGGCAATCCCGCCGCAATACCGCGAGGCCCTGCTTCTGTTCGAGATGCAAGGCTACAGCTACGAAGAGATCGGCAAACACTTCGGGATTTCGCTCGGCGTTGTAAAGAACCGGATCTACCGGGCGAAACAGGCACTGCAGAAGATTCTGGGACCGGTGTTACGCGACGAAAACAGATGAACAGCAACCGGGCAACCGGCCGATATCCGATGACGATTTCAACTGCGACAGCGACAGACAGCACGGAACAGCGATGACACTTCAGGAAGAAATAACCGCTCTGCTTCACGGCGACCTTATCGACGAGGATCGTGTTGGCGAGCTTATGCATATCCTCGCGGTATCGCCGGAGAAACGAGGCATCCTCGTTGAGCAGATCCGCCTTTCGCGGGCATTCACGCAGCTGGGCTCGTCGATAGCAACACCTCATGCCGCCGACGAACGCATCTGGCAAGGCATCGACGCCATCGACAACGAGATTGCCGGCCGGCCGCAGATGATCGCCAATCCAACAACCGTGCCGACACCGGCACCGGTTGCGGCCACCGCCATTGGGCGATGGGCCGGCGCGGTGGGCAGCATTCTTCTGCTGGCGTATGTGGTTGGCGTACAACTGCTTGGGCCTGCCGGCACCTCGAACGCAGGCACCGGCACGGGCATGCGCCCGACGGCGGCAACACCCAGCCGGGCAACCGCGCCGGGCATGCCACAAATGTCCGGTTCGATGGCCCTGCTGGACTCGCTCAACATCGCAAACAGGAAGCTCAGCCTGCTGTCCAGCGAGTATCGTACCGCGTTGACCCGTATCAAGGCGCTGGAAGAGCGCGGCGAGCGGATACGCGTAGTGTATCGCAACAGGAACGTTGACGCCGAACGCAGGACGATACCAACCCCGCAAACGCCGGCCATGGGACGCGATAGTGCGACGAACGTAATGGCGGCTCATGGAAATACGCCGGCCATTGCCTCGGCCGACTCCGCCTCCAACGAGGCATCGGTGGCCCGTGCCACGACGGCACAGCCAACCCTGGATGCGGTAGCAACCAGATCGGTATCGCTGGCGGCACCAACAAACGGTTCGCACGCCGATCAGCCGCTTGCGGCCGAACCTCTTAGCGCAAGTGCCAGCACTCCGCTTGCCTCGGAGGTGGAATCTGGGATCGGCCCCTGGCAGATCGGCGTGCGCGACCATTTCAGGCTTTCGCTTCCGCGTGTCTACGGGCTGAACGGCTCGCACAGCATCATGTTCGACCGCGATATCTACGTCAGCTATCGTGTGAACGGATCGGAATCGGGTTTGCTTTCATCGTTCAAGGTGGCGGCCACCGGCGGCCAGACACAGTTCGCGCAGGCATATCATACAAACACCGGCGGCCAGCCGGTTGATACGGTAATCCTGCAGGCACCAACGCTGAACTACGCCAGGCTGATGCTTGCACCGGACGTGATCCGCACGGCCAACGTTACCGGCTCGTTGGAGCTCAGCGGCGGCCTTGCCGCATCTGGATTGGCGGCGATTGGTCCTATAGCTACATTCGGCATCAACGTCGAGTACCGACCAATCGAACGCGTTGCGATACATGGCGGCGCATCCTCCTGGCTGCTGTGGACACAGTTTGCGTCGCAGACCTACGTGAGCACGAACATGAACGCGCATCTGGGATTTGCAATCGGATTCTGAACCAGACCGAACGACACGGGCACGAAACCGGCGCGTGCCCAAGGCCGTGATTGCCTGACCAAGGAAGATTGATGAAGATGACCGTGACAGAACGAGTCGCCAGGTACCGGTTGTGGCTGGTTGCGCCGTGTGCAGCAGCGTTGTTGCTGGCAGCGCTTGCCGGGGCATGCGGCGATCCGCTTTCGATTGAGACGCCGCGGATCAAGCGCGTGGTCAACCATGATTCGCTGGTGGCTGTTGACTCGGCATTGCGAACAGCGCGCGGCGACACGATCTACGCCACGATTGAACGGCGCGAAGGGGTTGTGTTCGCCGTCACGGGCCGCAAGCCTGAACGGCCGATCTGGCATAACCTGGAACTGTATGGTGGGTATTACATTGCCGTGCTCGCGGCCCGTTCGGAGCAGCCGTACGAGGCTATCGCGCTCCGTCTTGACGGCATCCGCGATACGGGCACGTACTACATCAACGGGATCTACTCCAGCGCGAAGGGCGATATCGATTCGGCCGCCCCTCGGTTCGCCGCTCGCTACGAAGGCCAGATCGATGGTCTGCAACGTCAGTTTGATACGGGGATTCTCCGCGACTCGTCGGCAAGGATTCGCGTTCTCCGTATAAACGTCGACAGCAACTATATTCTGGGCACCTTCCAGTTCAAGGCCTATTGCCCGAACATCGATTCAACGATCAACGTAACCAACGGCGCATTTCGCCTGACGCTTAAACCGGAATGATGCAATACCGGACACGAGCCCTATGAAACGGTGATGATTCCCCGAAAGGACTACCGGTATTTTTGATGGACGCACGCGCCTACATGACAGACCTATCTCCCATACCGATGCTGTTGCACCGATTACGCGCACCGCTGGCAATTGCCGCGGTGGTGCTGGCGTTTGGTTGGCATACAGCAACGGCGCAGCAACCGCGATTCATGGTGCTGCGCGACAGTATCTCCGACATCGACTACTACGCCAGCAACTACGGCATCTTCGGGCTGAACGTCGCGCGTAACTCGCAGGGCTTCTCCTATCCTCGCGTTAACGGCAAGTCATATCTCTTCGGGTCGGGCCTGTGGTTCGGCACACGCAAGCGGTATCAGGATACGCTGACCACGCTGGTGTTCTCCACCTACAACCCCAACTCCGGGGCAAGCTGGGCCACGCCAGGAGAATACCGCGATACAACAAACCCCGCGCCGCTGTACAACTCGTTGGAACACGATCCCACCTCCGGCGCGTGGATTGTTGGCTCCAGTCCGATGCCGAAAACCACGTGGCCATTGTGGCTGGCTCCGGGAAGCAAGTACCGCGCCTACCCGTTTGCGCTGGGCACGTTCGAGCCGGACATCGCCGAACGCAAGCCCGGCAATCGCTACGGCTCTCCGGCGTTTGTGGGCCAGGGGACCGAGCAGATGGTTGCGCGATTCAACGACGGTGATCTGACACGGTACGAAGCGCCAAACATCAGTGCCGCGTTCCCGCTTCGCCTGCAGTTTCAGCAGAACATCTTTTCGTGGCGCTCCAATGCCCTTGCCCGCACGGTGGTACTCCAGTATCAGATTATCAACCGCTCAAGCGATACGCTCTTCGACTGCGTGGTTGCGCAAATCGCCGACGTGGATATTGGAAACGCGGACAACGATCACGGGGCATACTATGCTGCCAGGCCCGAATTGCGTTCCGGACTGTTCTGGAGTGACTCGGAGGCCACCCCCGGCTACGGTATACTGGCAATGACCCTGCTCGAGGCGCCGATGGTGGATTCGAACGGATTCGTGGATACCCGCATCCGCTCGCGTTATCGTGAGGAAGGTCGCCTTGGTGCGTTTCCCTCGATGATCCTGTCGGAGGATCCTCGAACCTCGAACGAACGGTACGAGAAGATGCGAAGCAGCACGTTCCTTGCCGATATAGGCCCCGCCGATCATCGTGCATTGCTGGCATGCACGCCGTTCTCGATGCGCCCCGGCGACACTGCGTATTACGCGATGGCATTTGCCGTGCTCGACAGCTTGCCTGTGGGGCGGGCCGTTCGCGACAATCCACATGCCGGTCTGCGGAAAAGCGCGCTACAGTCAAACGAGTTCGACAGCCTTGCCAACGAACTGCTGTTATGGTATTACCAGCCGGCAATCGCGTCGGTTGGGGCAACCACCGACGAACAACGCAGGTTGGCATGCTCGGTGTCGCCAAACCCCAGTTCCACATCGGCAACCCTTTCGATTTCGTTGCCGCATGCCGACCGTGTGTCGATAAAGGTGGTAAACGTGCTGGGCACAATGGCGTACACACACAACACGGAGTTCCTCAACCCAGGGCACCATAGTCTGGCGCTTGATGTATCAGGGCTTCCCTCGGGCATGTATTATGCCCAGATCTCGACCAACGGACAAAGCATGACTGTGCCGTTTGCCGTTCGGCGCTAGGCCTGCAAGCATTCCCTGCTGGCTTCGTCCGATATCGATATTTACATCCCCGGCCGGATAAACGGTCGGGGATTTTTTATATCCACTTGAACACCTTGCAAACCACCTCCCCTCCCCACCAGATACGGCGACACCGGCCGCCCATGTGATTCCATTCCTCGCCAGGCAAACCCGCCACGCACAACACGACAGCAGGCGCCATCACCGGGATGCCCGCACGCGCACACGCACCAACCCCGGACGCTTGCCATACAGGGCCTGCACGGCAAACCACTCCCGAAATGCAATTATTTTTCCCACCCTGGTGAGAACATGACCTCGGAGCTCTGTTATTACGTGGGCGCAGGTAATGGTTGCCTGCACCCGGCGGACCAAGCTCGAGCTGGACCCGAGTACACATATACAAGGAGAAATGTCTGATGAAACGATTACTGGCAACGGCGTGCACGGGCCTGGCTCTTGTCGCTGGAAGCTTGCAGGCACAGACACCGTTTGTCTGCGAAAAGAACCGCGCCGGCGCGCCCGAGTTCTACAGCACCAACTACGGAATTTTCGGTTTGAATGTGGCGAGCAATTCCGCGGGATTCACCTATCCGCGCGGTAGCGGCCACACCAATTACATCTTCGGTTCGGGGCTGTGGTTTGGCGCTCGCAAGAGCAGAATACACGAGCTTTCGAAGTCGGTTTTCATCACGTACAACCCCAACAGCGGCGCAAGCTGGGCGATGCCGGGCGAGTACGGCCCAAACGGCGTAGCCATCGCATACTATAACTCGCTGGACTACGACCGCAGCAGCGGCGCATACACCGGAACCCGGTTGCCGGCAACCGCCGCCGCCTGGCCGATGTGGCTTACGCCTGGCACCATCACGCAGCCGATGTATCCAGGATCGTACGTGGTCAACGAAAAGGAGCGGAAGGCCGGCGGGTTGTTCTCCGGACCAGCGTTCATGCCCGGCGTCTCCGAACAGATCGTGACGCGCTTCAACGACGGGAATCTCTCGCGATACGAGAACATCGGCGCCGACAGCTCGTTCCCGCTTGGTCTCCAGATACAGCAAACGATCTACACGTGGGCAAACGGACCGCTGAGCAACTCCGTGGTACTGCAGTACGAGGTCATCAATCGCTCGATGGACACACTCACCGATTGCGCCATTGGCCAGATGACCGATGCCGACATCGGCTCCGGTACAAACGATCACGCCCGATTCTATTCCGAGATGCCGCAGTTGCGCACGGGATACGTCTGGTCCGATCGCGAAGCCACGCAGAGCGGCGCGTTGGCCATCACCCTGGTTGAAGCCCCGGTAGCCAACAGCATGGGACTGCTGGACAACACCAAGCGGTACAGTTATCTGCTGAACGGACGTATGGGAACGTTCGCCAACATGGTGATCGAGCAGGATCCGGTGACGTCGGCCAACCGTTATGATGTGATGACCAGCGGCGTGCTGGCAACCGACAACGGCCCGGGCGATTGCCGCGTGATGCCGGCCTCGTCGAAATTCTCGATGCGCCCGGGCGACACGGCACACTTCACGATCGCGTTCACGATTCTGAGCTCGGTGCCGGAGATGGGAAAGGCTGGAAGGGCAGGCGGCAGCGAGCTTGCCACCGCGACGAACGCTGGAGAGCTTCAGGAGACCATCACGCGCCTGATGCACGCCTACTATGTGGCCGGGTTCGACGCTCCGGCATCGGTTGTTGCCGGCCGCACGCCGGATCACACGTCCGCAGCCGTATACCCGAACCCGGCACACCAGCGGACGACAATCGCGTTTGGCAGCACATTGCCAACCACCGGAACGCTTTCGGTTATCAACAATCTGGGCGCGGTCGTGCAGACGATTCCAGCCGTGGCGGTTGAAGCCGGCAGCAATCAGATTCCGATGGACGTCTCGGAACTGGCCAACGGGCGGTATACCGTTGTGTTGGCTACTCCCACGGAAACACGCACGGCAAACCTGATTGTCGTGCATCAGTAGAAGCCAACCGGCTTGCCACCGCAACGAGCAGGATTACGGTTCTGCTCGCCCCACGGCCCCGCTCGTTTTACAACGAGCGGGGCCGGTTGTTGATGAAGCATGCAGCGATCTCGTAATTTCCCGCATGAACGAAAACCCCGACGAAATCCTGCGCGCCTATATCGAGAAGATCCTGGCGTTGAAACGCGAGCGCGAATCGCAGGCGCTGAACGACGACGACCTGAAGCAGATCGCGCTGGAGGCAGGCATGACCGATGAGGACCTGGCCTACGCCGCGCGCCGCATGGGCGAACATATGTCGCGAGGCGAGTCGTTCCTGCGATATCGGAACTGGAGTGGGGCGATCAGCGAGCTGGAAGAAGCGGAGGCGTTGGCGCCCTCCAACGCAACGGTGCTTGCGGTATTGGCCAACGCCTACCTGAACCGGCTGCGCGAAGGCGGCGAAGGATCCGATCGCGAGAACGCACGCGCCGCGGCCGAGCGCTGCCTGCGGATCGACCCCACCAACGACATGGCGCTTCGCGTGCTCAGCACCCTTGCCACGCCTGCCAAATCGGCCGTTGCCACGGCGCCCACCGCACGCCGATCCGTTATCCGCATAGCGCTGCTCGCCTCGGTTATTGCGCTGGCCGGCGGGTTTGTGTTCATGCTTATCCCGCAATCGCGTTCGGTACGGGTAACACCGCCGCAGCCCGGCGCCACGCCCGTACAACCAACACCGCCAGCGCAGCCGGCAGCGCCGGCACCGCCGGAAAAACCGCCGGCCGAGGCTGCGGGGATCGCAAAACTGGCAATGGCGTTTGGCGACGAAGGCATCGGGCCGGGAATGTTCAAGGATGCGCGGGCCATTGCCGTTGCTCCGGACGGCACCATCTACGTGGGCGAATATTCGGATGGAAGGATCCAGAGCTTCGGCCCGGATGGGAAGTTCATCACACAGTTCACGATCGGCGCCCATACGTACCTCAAGGGGCTGGCCGCCGATCGCAAAGGCCGGCTGTATGCCGCAAGCAACGGAGCGATTACCCGCTACGATGCCGACGGCACAAGCCGTGGCGAGCTACCGTACAGCGGCGGACGAGGCTTTGTGGATGTGGCCGCCACTGCCGATGGCGGGCTGATTGCGGCCTGGGATGGCCACTACCGTGGCGGCATCCTGATCAACGTAAAAAGCAAGGATGCCATCGTACGATTCAACGCGGCGGGCCGCGCAGTTAAAACCATGCCGCAGGCGATAAGCAAGGTTACCGACAATGTTGAGATGAACACGGAGGTGATCGAGGACGGAGCCGGCTACATCTACGCCCTTGCATCGTACGGGGCGGCGCTGCTGAAGTTCAAGCCGGACGGCAGTTTGGCCGACCGAATTGCCGGCGCTACCGAATCCGGCGGCGACAACCGTTTTCGATCGGCAAGGGCGCTCGCGGTTGATGGCAAGGGTCGCGTGTTTGTGGGCACGTTCTCCGGTATTGCCGTGCTGGATGGAGAAGGGCACGAGCTGGGCACCATCCCTGTAAAAGGCAGTGTGGATGACATCGCCGTGGATGATGCCGGCGCCGTTTATGTGCTCCTGCGGCACCGCGTGGAGAAATACGTGCTTCGATAACACCCGACCCCAAAAAGGCAATCAACCATGCATGAAGCCTCGGGCGAACAACCTGCGCGCAATCCCCCAATGCGACTGGGGCGCATCAACGGGCTAAGCCTGGGCGATATGGTAAGCGCGTGTATGATCGCGCGATCGACAACGATTCCTGGCGCTCGAGCCGCTGGTAACGGCACACCCGGATACCCGGTTATTTGCCCATGCACGGCGGCGTGCCCCGGCAATCGCACCTCATGTTTTGATATTACGCTGCAGGGTTATTACTTGCGCGATTGATGACCACCGGCGCGCCCTATTTACCCTTGCACTGGCAACATGCGATCGTTGATCCTGATCGGCTATTGGCGCAGCCGGAACGAACCCCTTTGGCCCGACCCGGCCTGGTTTGTTGATGAACGCTGGGAACAGAGCACGCGCGAGATGGTTGCGCGTCATCTGCGTGGCGGTGTCACGATTGCAGTGGCGCCCGGGCTCGGCTGGTGCCGATTTCGCTGCGGGATCGATACGCTGGGCGCTTCGCTGGTATCCGACGGACAATTCCTGTGGCCCGAGGGGTTGTCGCATTACGTTGAACAGCACAGCGTTCGACTGCCCGAACAGTTCGTGGAACACATCCGCTCGGGTATTCGAATGGAGATAGGGCCAGAGGATTCACTGGCCATCGAGTCCGCCTGGTGGCGTACGCAACATGGCTCCGGCATCGGCGACACATTCCTGACACCCGGCCGCGGCGGCCGGCTGCTGGCAGTGGTGCTGGCGCCCCCAACAGCGGATACACAACGCTTCCTGCGCCACCTGGGCGCGGAGATTCAGCACATCGGAAGCGATATCGCATTCGGACCACTCAGCCAACCCCTTGTCCTGCTGCGTCGCTGTGACTACACGGCCTATCTGGGCCTGCGCGAACGCGCGCGCGACGTGGGCCTGCTATTGATCTTCGAGGAGCCAACCGACGGTGGCGAATAAGTCAGCGTTGAGCGCGGCAACGGCGTTACGATCCAGGCACCGAAGCCCCTACGTACGTGGTCGCGCACGACGTGTGGGCTCGGCCTGCATCGGGTCGTCGGGCCAGTAGTGTTTCGGATACCGCCCCTTCAGATCCTTGCGCACATCGAAGTACGTATTACGCCAGAAGCCCGCCAGGTCGCGCGTTACCTGCACGGGCCGCTGCGCCGGCGAAAGCAGCTGTATCGTGAGCGGCACACCGCCGCCAACGCATGGCGTTTCGGCAAGCCCGAACATTTCCTGCAAGCGCACGGCAAGCATCGGTGATTCGGGATTGCTGTAGTCGATCGCGATGCGCGATCCGCTGGGCACGGTAATGTGGGTTGGGGCAAGGCGCTCCAGGGCGGTGCGTTGTTCCCACGCAAGGCTGGCAAGCAACACCGAAACCATGTCCAGCGAAGCAAGCTCCTCGCGCCGTCTGCGCCCCGCAAGGTGCGGCGCCAGCCAGCCTTCCAGGTTTTCCAGCAACGCGTCGTCCGACATGTCGGGCCACGAGGCGTCGCGCGCGCGCAGGAATGCCACACGCTCCTGCAACCGGCGGGCATCCCGGCCGAACCCCAGAAGTGCAAGGCCCTCGGACCGCACAGCCGCGATCAGCGCATCAACCATTGCCTCGTTGGGCACATCGCTGGCTACGGTTTCGCGCAGCACCAGCGCCCCAAGCATTTCAAGGCGCCGTGCGCGTACCGCGCCGGTATCGGCATCCCAGGCCACCACCACGCGCTGCTCGATTTGCTCGCCAAGCAGTTCGCGGATGTCCTCGCGCCTGATCGGCGCAGCCAGGAAGATCTGGCTCTCGCGACGCTTGCCATCAAGCTCGGCCACCGCCAGATACCCCTCGGAGGCCATCGGCTGCGCCTGTGCAAGCATTGCCGCACCGCCGTTCCGCAGCACGAAACGTCCGCCACCGCCGGCACGCAGTTGTGCCACTCGATCCGGATACGCCATCGCGATCAGCAATCCACTGGCTTCCACGTCCAACGCTTGGTGCGCCACGCCCAGTTGCCGCCGCCATTGCGCGGCCTGCGCTGCAACGCGTGCAACCGCCCCGCGATCAACCACCATCCCATGCGCCGCGATATCAACCGATGCGCCGCTTGCCGTTCGCCCGTTGGCATTTTCACGCGCGAACAATCCAACACGAAGTCGGATATCGGCATCGACTGGCGTGCCGCCGGCGCGAACGATATCACGTTCGCTTAACAGCGCGGCCACAACACAGGCCGTGGCGCCAAGCCCCCTGTCGCGGGCCATCAGCACCATATGGGCAAGCCGTGGATGCAACGGCAGCGCAGCCATCGCGCGGCCGTGTTCGGTAATGGCACCGGCGCGATCCAACGCGCCAAGCTCGGCAAGCAGCTCACGGGCCTGGGCGTAGGCCGCGCGCGGTGGCACATCCAGCCACGCAAGCGCGGCGGGATCGGGCACGCCCCACTCGGCCAGTTCAAGCGCCAACGGGGCCAGATCAGCCGCGAGAATTTCGGGTGCGTTGAAGGCCAACAGCGTTGCATCGTCGGCACGGTTCCATAACCTGTAGGCGATGCCAGGCGCCTGGCGACCGGCGCGACCACGACGCTGATCGGCCGAGGCCGTCGTGACACGCACGGTTTGCAAACGGGTCATTCCGGAGCGAGGCGAAAAAGCTGGAACCCGCATCACGCCGCTATCCACCACCACACGCACACCATCGATAGTCAGGCTGGTTTCGGCAATGGATGTCGCCAGCACCACCTTGCGCCGGCCCGGCACCGACGGGGCAACGGCGCGATCCTGCTCCTGCTGTGAAAGGGTCCCGTGCAACGGCAACACATCCACGCCGGGCGGCAGGCTGGCATCGGCAAGCAGCGCCAGGGTTCGCCTGATCTCGGCCGCGCCCGGAAGGAATACCAGCAGATCGCCCTCGTCGGTTGCCAACGAGCGAGCAACGGTTGCGGCCACGTTCTGCTCGATCCGGCGGGTGGCATCCGGCGTCACGTACCGCGTTTCCACCGGATGCATCCTCCCCTGGCTTACAACCACCGGGGCATTGCCCAACAGGCGGGCAATGGGTTCGTGATCCAACGTGGCCGACATCACCATCAGGCGCAGATCGTCGCGAAGCGCGTTGCGTGCTTCCAGGGCCAAAGCCAGCCCGAGATCGGCATGCACACTGCGCTCGTGGAACTCGTCGAAGATGACAAGGCCGGCGCCGGCAAGCGAGGGATCGGACTGGATCATCCGGGTCAACACCCCCTCGGTAACCACCTCAATGCGCGTTGCATTCGTAACGTTGGTGTCCATCCGCATTCGATATCCAACCGTACCCCCAACGCGCTCGCCCAACGTCGCCGCCATTCGCGCGGCCGCCGCACGCGCGGCCAGCCGCCGTGGCTCCAACATCAGGATGCGGCCCCCGGCAAGCCATGGTTCGTCGAGCAAGGCCAGGGGCACACGCGTGGTTTTGCCGGCGCCCGGCGGGGCCGCCAACACCACACGCCCCGCATGCCGCAGCGCGGCCCGCACGTCGGGAATTACATCATCGATGGGAAGTGCCGTCATCTGCTGTATCAAACGTCTGGAATGTTGCTCAGGGTTGCCAACGTGGGCGAGGTTGGCCTGGACGATCGAAACGGAACACATGGCACGCATCGAAATCGTGCCGATGGATTTTTGATGAAGCTACGAAGAGCCGCACCAATCACGAGCCAGGCAGGATGGGGCGGTCTCCGATCAATTACTCCGTCCGCCATGATCCGCATCATGGTTACGCGAGGCCGGGCTGGCTACGTTTACTTGTGAAGGCGGCCGTATGTGCCGAGCTGATGTGATGGTACA